>CAXTNN010000215.1:0-6394 GCA_964245545.1 uncultured Acetobacteraceae bacterium
TCACCCACCTGGTCATCGGCCCGGTCCAATCCAAACCGGCCGTAAACACGCTGGTCGTCGCCGGCCAGATCGTCCACACCGAGCATGGGGGCGCTGGCTCCCTGGCTCCGGCGCCCGGGCAATGGGTGGCGGTCAGCGGCCTGCATGCGCCCGACGGCACCATTGCCGCCACCCGGATCGACCCGGCGCCCCCCGGCACCGTGCTGCTGCATGGGGAATGGCCCAGTGCGTATGGCGCGGCCCGGATCGGCGGGCTGGACATTACTCTGCCCCCCGGCGCGGTGCCCCCACCCGCTGGCTTCCCGGTCATTCTCACCGGCACGCTGTCGGGCAACACCCTGCTCGCCACGGGCATCACCGCCGACCCGGCGGCCGATAACCCCTCGCTGTACTTTCCACCCGAAATCGACAGCTTCGTGGTGGAAAGCTACGTCGCCGTGATCTCAGGCGGCTTGCTGCTGGACCATGCTTTCGTCACCGGCCGCGATTTCGGCCGTATCGGCGAGACCAATCGCGGCATCGCCCGCTTCCGCCGCGGCCCAGACGGACGGCTGATTGGGACCGGGCTGCGGGGGCTGGGCGAGCCCAGCGTCTTCGGCCCGGCGCCAAATGGCGGGCGAGCGGGCGGCTTTGGTGGCGGCGGGTTCGGCGGCTTTCGTCCCGCCCCGTTCGGCGGCGGCCGGCGCTAAGCCTGGGGTTGGTCGCCACCCGGGCGGCGGGCGAGGCGGATCAGCTCGCGGTGCACGTCGTCCACGTCCTTCGCCGGGGCGGACCAGGCGATGCGCCGCACCGTCTCCCCCTGCTGGAGGTCGCAGCCATCCACGTCCACCGCCACCATTTGCCAGCCTTCCCCGCCCGCGATGCGCGCCACCGAGTCCGGCCGGTCACGGTTCATGTGCAGCAGGATGTCAGCTTCCGCCTCGGCCACCGCCGCCACGGCAACGGCATCGGGCGTGAGGTCCTCGGCGCTGAGGCGGTGCGCGCTGGCGAAGCCGCCGATGAACTGCCCGCCCGCGGGCCGCAGCCGCAACAGGCGGAAATCCCCCAGGTCGGCATAAAACGCTGCATAGGGGTGCCGCGCCACCCAGCGCGCCTTGAGCGCCGGGTCGTCTTCGCGCGCCGCCGTGCCAAGCACAGTTAGGCGCGGTGCGGTTTGCGGGTTTGCGTCGGCGGCCTCGCCCGTCACCATCAGGGCGCAACGCCCGTCATCCCGCAGGTGCCGCGTGTGGGCGGACAGGCCGGACAGCAGCATGAGCAGCGACAGGTCGGGGGCGGGAGCAGGCGTCACCAGGGCGGCGTAGGGCTGGCCGTCCTCTGCCGTAGCCAGGGTGGCGGCGCGGGCCTGCCGCAGCAGCCGGCGCGCTTGCCACACGATCTCCGCCCGGCTGGGCCGGGGCGGGCTGCCCTGATCAGGCTGTTCGGGCGTTTCTGCCACCATGTGTTCACCGTCCGATCCAGATTCGGCCATAATGAGGTGCGAACCTGGCCGCAACCAAGGGGTTTCCGCCCATGAAGCAAACCATCGCCCTGGTCGATGACGACCGCAACATCCTCACCTCCGTCAGCATGACGCTGGAGGCCGAAGGTTTCCAGGTCCGCACCTTCACCGATGGCGAGAGCGCGTTGCAGGGGCTGACCTCGCGGCCGGTGGACCTGGCGGTGATGGACATCAAGATGCCGCGCATGGACGGGATCGAGTTGCTGCAGCGTTTGCGGCAACGGTCCAGCATGCCGGTGATCTTTCTCACCTCCAAGGACGAGGAAGTGGACCAGCTCATGGGCCTGCGGCTGGGTGCGGACGACTACATCACCAAGCCATTCTCGCAGCGCCTGTTGATCGAACGCATCCGCGCCCTGCTCCGCCGCAACGAAAGCAGCCGCGCCGAGGGCTCGGGCGCCGCACCGGGCGGCATCATGGCACGGGGAGACCTAGTGCTCGACGAAACTAAGCACCAATGCACTTGGCGCGGGCACGACATCGCACTCACCGTCACCGAGTTCCTGCTGGTCAAGGCGCTAGCGGCGCGGCCCGGCATGGTGAAGTCCCGCGACCAGCTCATCGACGCCGCGTATGGCGAGAACATTTATGTGGACGATCGTACTATAGATAGCCATATCAAACGGGTACGGAAGAAGTTCCGCACCGGCGACGATAGCTTCGACCATATCGAGACGCTTTACGGTATCGGCTACCGCTACAAGGAGGGTTGATTGCCCGATATCGGGCTTGCCCCACCAGCGCTTCCCGTCGCCCATCCGGCGCTGGCCCGGCGCTGGGTGTCGCCGCTGCTGCGCCGCATCTTGCTGGTCAACGTGGTGCCGCTGGCGCTGCTAGTCGCGGCGCTGCTCTACCTGGACCAATACCAAAACGGCTTGCTGGAAAGCGAGGTCACCGCATTGCGGGAGCAGGCGCGCATCTATGCCGGCGCGCTGGGCGAAAGCGCGGTGCGCGAGACCGACCCAGACAACCCGGTGCTGGTGCCCGACATCGCCCGCCCGCTGCTGCGCCGCCTGACCGACCCGACGCCCAACAGTCAGGCCAAGCTCTACAGCGCCGACGGCCAGGTGATCGCCGACAGCCGGGTGCGCGAAGGACCCGGCGGCGCCGTGAACACCGCGCCGCTGCCTCCCGCGGCCGAGCGCAGCCACCTGCAGGGCACCATCGAGGCGGTGTACGACGACCTGCTCTCAATCGTTCCCCATGGCCAGCAGACGCCGATTGTGGAAACTGGGCCGGGCGCCGCCGGGCCGGACTGGCAGCCCGACGTGAAGGCGGAACTGAAGCTCTCCAGCAGCGACCAGGGGCGAGAAACCCCGCCCTACATCCGCCGTACCGCCGACGACCGCCTGCTGGTGACGGTGGCCGAGCCGGTGATGCGCAACCGGCATACTGTGGGCATCATCCAGCTCACGCGGGACGCGCGCGAGGTGGACAGCAGCCTGGTGGGCATCCGCATGTCCATCCTGGGCCTGTTCGTGATCGCCTTGGCGCTGACGGTGATGCTGTCCTGGTACCTGTCGCGGACCATCGCCCGCCCCATCCTGCAACTGAGTCAGGCCGCGCAAGACATGCGGGAGGGCCATGGCCGCGCCGGCACGGTGCCGCCAATGTTGTTGCGCCGCCGCGACGAAGTGGGGGCGCTGGCACAGTCGCTGCGGGACAGCTCGGAGGCGCTCTGGTCGCGCATGGATGCAACGGAGCGTTTTGCCGCCGATGTGGCGCACGAGATCAAAAACCCGCTCAGCTCCATCCGCAGCGCCATCGAGACCCTGCGCCGCATCGAGGACCCGTCATCGCAACGCCGCCTGCTGGCCATCATTGGCGAAGATGTGGTGCGGCTCGACCGGCTGATCAGCGACATCAGCGATGCCAGCCGGGTGGACGCTGAACTGAGCCGTAGCGCGTTGGAACCGGTGGACGTGGTCGCCATCCTGCGCTTGCTGGCCGAGATCGACGAAGCCACGCGGCCCGAAGGTGGTCCCAGGCTGGAGGTGGACGCGCCCGAGGGCAAACTGTTGGTCCAGGCGGTAGAGGATCGGTTGGTGCAAGTATTGCGCAACCTGATCGGCAACGCGCAAAGCTTCAGCCCGGATGGCGGCCGTGTCGTGCTCCGCGCAAAAGATACCGGCACGATGGTGCAAGTGATGGTGGACGATGAAGGACCAGGCATGCCGGACGCCCGGGTCGAGCACGTGTTCGACCGGTTCTACACTGAGCGGCCACAGGGCGAACGGTTTGGCCAGCACTCGGGGCTTGGCCTGTCGATCAGCCGCCAGATCGTGGAGGCGCTCAAAGGCCGGATTGCCGCGGAAAACCGTCGGGACGAGCTTGGCCGGGTGCTTGGCGCGCGGTTCGTGGTGTGGTTGCCGAAGGCGTAGTCGATCGCCTCCGGCTGCCTACTCCGATCCTTTACTGCTGCGATTGCCCGGCCGTCATCGCGGCGGAAATGGCCTGCTTGGCGCCATTCACGTCGCGGCGGGCGAGGTCGTCACGGGCGCTCTCCACCTGCTTCACGTCCGGCGCCTGATCCGGCGTGCTGGCCTGGTCCGCCGGCACCGACCGCTGCAGCATGGCCGTTTCTGCGCGCTCCAACGCCTCCTGCGCGCGGCCAGTCTGCCCCGCGTTCAAAGCACGCTGCGCGTCCGACAGGAACGAGCTGATCGAAGCATTCTGCCCACCCGTTGGCGGCGGCAGACGCGGCGCAATCACCGAATGCGTGTCGCCCGGGACGATGTTGCTGGCCCGGTTGGAGGCCGGATAAGAATCGCCGACGCCGGGCACATGACCAGGACGAATTTCCGAGCTTGAGGGTGCCGTCGTTTGGGCGGAGGCCGTCGCCGCCAGGCCCAGTACGGCCGCGCATGTCAGCAGCATCTTGCGCATGGAAGGAAGCTCCTTTGAAAGTTCACAGGTCTAGGCCCGCGGGCTTTTGACTGCGAAGATGAACGAAGGCAGCGGAGCAAAAGTTGCGCCCGCGCCTGGTTTCAGCCGCTCGGATCAGTCGGGAATTCCCCCCACCAGCGCCCTCAAATCTGCCGCCGGACGCGCCCCGAGATGGCTAATGACCTCGGCCGCCGCGATGCTCCCCATCCGTCCGCATGCCGCCAGCGAACGCCCTGCGGTGAGCCCGGCGAGGAACCCGGCGGCGTAGGCATCGCCCGCGCCCGTCGTGTCCACCACCGGCGTCGGCTCCGCTGCCACCGCGACGCGCTGCCCGTCCCGCAGCACGAGGCTGCCCTGCTCGCTGCGGGTCAGCGCGGCCAAGGCCACGTCGCGGGCGGCGGCGGCGGCGGCGTCCTCGAACGCTGACAGCTCGTAGAGGCTGCAAATCTCAGCCTCGTTGGCGAACAGGATGTCCACATGCCCCGCCACCAGCTCGCGGAAGGCGCGGCGGTGGCGGTCGACGCAGAACGCGTCCGACAACGATAAAGCGACTTGCCGGCCCGCCCCGTGCGCCGCCGCGGCCGCCCTCCGGAACGCCGCTTGCGCCGTTGGCGGATCGAACAAGTATCCCTCCAGGTAAGTCACGGCAGCCTGCGCGATGAAGGCGGGGTCGACATCCGCCTCGCTGAAGGCGACGCTCGCGCCCAGGAACGTGTTCATGGTGCGCTGGCCATCCGGCGTGACCAGGATCAGGCAGCGCGCCGTGGCCGCGCCGCCCACCAGCGGCTCGGTGGGGAAGCTCACTCCCCCGGCCGCAATGTCACGCCGGAACGTATCGCCCAACGGGTCGGCGGCGACTTTGCCGATATACGCGACGCGTGCCCCCAGCGCGGCCGCCACCGCGCAGGTGTTGGCCGCCGAGCCGCCGCTGCTCTCCTGGCCTGGCGGCATGGCGGCGTAGAGCGTGTCGGCGGTCGCCGGGTCGATCAGCGTCATGCTGCCCTTGTGCATGCCGTGCTTGGACAGGAACGCCTCCGGCACCGGCGCCACCACGTCCACGATGGCGTTGCCGATGCCCAAAATGTCGAAACGGGGTGCGTCCATGCTGCGTTGCCGCTCCGGCCATGCTGTGGGATGTCACACGCCCTATCACCGCCTCGCCTCGGGTGGCAAACCGCGGAGCACGCTGTTGACGCCGTTGCTGCTCGCTATCGGGCAATTGGATGACCGCGCTTGGTTCGGCGTGATGGGGCGCAGCGTGTTGCTGGCGCTGGTCTGTTACGCCGGGCTGTTGTGGGGCAGCTATGCCGCCATGCATGCCCTGCTGGCCGGGGTGCATTGGCCCGGCTGGATCGCCGGCCTGCTGGCCACCCTCGGCGTTGCCTTGCTCGCGGTTTGGCTGTTTTTGCCGACGGTGTTGGTGATTTCCACCCTCTATCTCGACCGGATCGCGCGCGCGGTGGAGCGGCGGCACTATCCTTGGCTGCCACCCCCCTCCCCCGCGGCGATGCATGCCCAGCTTTGGGACGCGGTCGCTCTGGCGCTGCAGGTGTTGCTGCTGAACGGCTTGGCGCTGCTGCTGGCATTGCTGCCGATCCCGGGCGTGGGAGTGGCGCTGGCGGTCCTGATCAGCGGTTGGGCGATCGGGCGCGGCCTGTTCGTGGCGGTGGCGATGCGGCGGATGGGCCGGGGGCAAGCGCAGGCACTCTACCGGCGCCGGCGCCTCGCGGTTCTGGTGCCGGGCCTCATCCTCGCACTGGCGGCGGCGATCCCGGGGGTGAACCTGCTGGTGCCGCTGGTCGGGACCGCGGCCATGATCCACGTCTTGAACCGCCACTCGGGGTAACTTCTTCATACCATAGCATTCTACCGGCGTGGTATCCCGCGCAAACGAGACACCACCGCGAGACAGTTTTTCATGACGACCACGCCCGGCGCGACGGAAACCGCCACGGTCACCTGGCAGCCGATGACTCCGTTCGCCGGGCGAACCGAGACGTTGACAGTCAC
>CAXTNN010000216.1:0-6373 GCA_964245545.1 uncultured Acetobacteraceae bacterium
GTGCTGCTCCCGGTCCTGCAGCGTGAACAGCTCGCGCCCCGCCTTGCCGGTGGTGACGATCACCGGCACCGCGCCGGGCACCGCCGCCAGCAGGCGCTCAAGCACCGTGATCCGCGCCGGGCGGTCACCCCCGTCCGACAGCTCCACCCGCCGGCCTGCTGCAGGCGGGGTCCGCGCCGGCTCGTCCAGATGCTCCTCGCGCAGGCTGTCCTTTGCCATCACCAGGGCGAACGGTAGTCCGGTGCGCGCCATGGCGGCTTGGGCCGCATCCAGCGCCGGCTGCAAGCTTGGAGCATCGGTGGGGAACGGACGATGCTCCAGCTCCATGGTGGTCAGCAGCGTTTGGGTAATCCGGCCCATCAGCTCGTGCTGCGGCTCGTCCTTCAACCCCGGCTGTCCGCGCCACGTCACGATCAGCAGAGTGGGAATGCGGAACGGCGTGTTCAGCGACGTCAGCGGGTTGACCGCGTTGCCCAGGCCGGAGTTCTGGCACATGACAACCGTCTGCCGACCCGCCAGCCAGGCCCCCGCCGCGACCGCCACGGCCTCGCCCTCGCTGGCTGCGGCGACGTAGCGCAGCGCCGGGTCACTGGCGACTCGGTTGATCAGCGGGGTCAGGAACGAGCACGGCACGCCGGTGTAGAAATCCATGCCGCTCTGCCCGGCGGCGTGCAGGAAGGTGGACGCGTCCAAGGTCAGGAGAAGTTCCGCGCCGCCGCCAGGTCGGTCGCCGTGTCGACGTCCAACCAGTGACCGGTGATGTAATGCACGGCGACGCCGCCCCGGCCGATCAGCCGCTGCAGCAGCGCCGGCAGGTCCGCCTGCGGCAAAACCCCCTCCGCCTGCATGGCGGCCAGCTCTTCACGGACCAGCTCCGTGCCCCTCGCGCTCAGATGCATCAGGCCGATCCACTCGCCCGCGGCAGCCTCGGGCAGCACCCCCACCCCGGTCAGGTGCGCCGGACCGTCGTCGAGGTAGGCAAGGGTATCGCCCCGGTCCACCGCGACGAGGTCCCGCGGGTTGGCGGTAGGTCGCTTGCTGGCATCGGCCACAATCGTCACGTCGGCGGCGGAGGCCAGCAGCCCTTCAAGGATGTAGCGGCGGAACAGCACGTCCCCATACACCACCACCGCTTCGCCGTTCAGGCTGGGCAGCGCGCAAGCAAGGGAGGCGGCTTCCCCGGTCTCGGCATAGGCGTAGTTGTCCACCACGCCGAAGCCGTCCGGCAGGATTTTCTCCCGGCAGTAACCACGCACAACTGTCACATCGCCAACGCCGCCCTCGTTCAACGTACCCAGCAGGCGATGCAGCAACGGCTTGCCCCGCACGTCTACCATGCATTTCGGCATGGCAGCCGTGACCTCACCCAAGGCCGACCCGCGTGACGCCGCCAGCACCACGCCGTGCACGTTGCGGCTCACCGGCAGGTAGCGCTGGCTCGCCGCTTCCAATTCGTCGTTGCCGGTCAGCTTGAAGATCTCGCGCACGCTGGTAAGGCGGTCCTCCACGTCGATCAGCGACTGTGCGGAGGCGATGGCGCGCGCAGTCTCGCGCATGGCGGAGATCGAGGCGCGGACCAGGTGGTTGGCCCAGATGACGGTGGAGACGCCGGCCTGGCGGAAGGTGTCCGTGGGCGTGGCATAGTACATGGTGGGCACGATCACGATCGGGCAGCGCCGGTCCCACCGCGCCATGAACCCGGTGATCTCGGCGGCGTCCTTGCGCTTGGAATGCACCAGGATCGCGTCGGCCCCGGCCGCGTGATACGCCTCGGCGCGGCGCAGCGCCTCGTCCATGGAATGGCCTGAGATCAGCGCCTCGGTGCGGGCCACGATGGAAAACCGATCATCGGCCTGGGCATCCTTGCCGGCGCGGATCCGGCCGCAGAACTCTGCCGTATCAGCCAGCGATTGCCGCTCGCCCAGGAAGGAGTTGGTCTTGGGGAACAGCTTGTCCTCGAGGCAGACGCCGGCGATGCCCCGTTCGCCCAGCTTGCGCACCAGCCGGCGCACGTTGTTGAAGTTGCCGTAGCCGGTGTCGCCGTCCACCAGGATCGGCAACGTGGTGGCGTCGGCCATGAACTCCAGCACGTCCAGCACCTGGGTCCACGACGCCTCGTTGTTGTCGCGCAGGCCCAGCGAGGCCGAAATCGACAGGCCGGACGCCCAAAGCCCGGCAAACCCGGCCTCCTCCACAAGCTTGGCCGACAAGCCGCTATGCGCCTCCATCAGGAAGCTGAGATCGGGCGAGTCGAGGAGGGCGCGGAGCCGTGCGGGCCGGGATGGGGACGGCAGGCGATGGTCTCGCCTGCTGCTCTCTTGCAGGGAGACGACGTTGTCTGGCACGGTTATAGACCTCCCAACACTCGGCTGACCAATCGGTCAAAGCTTCTGTAACCATTTAATGACAGCGCGACAATGACGTTACATCCGATCGCAGCCAAGCCGCAGCCCGCCTTGCCGCACGCCATCATCCTGGCGGCCGGGGTCGGGCGTCGCCTGGGGGCGCAGTCTGCTGCGGTGCCGAAGGTGCTGTTGGCCTTTGGCGGCGCGAGCCTGCTGGCACGCCACCTCCGCATCCTGCGGCAGGCCGGCGTGGCCGAAGTCACGATCGTGGTTGGCTACGCCGCGGGCCACATCCGGTCGGCGCTGCTCGGGATTTGCGACGGGTTGACCGTCCGCACGATCGAGAACCCGGACTTCCGGGAGGGCAGCGTGGTGTCGCTCTGGGCTGCACGGGAGGTGCTGCGCAGCGGCGCACCGATCATCCTCATGGACGGCGACGTGCTGTATGATCACCGCTTGATGCGCCGCCTGGTGACCAGCCGCCGCCCCGACGCTGTGCTGCTCGACCGCGACTATGAGCTTGGCGACGAGCCGGTAAAACTATGCGTCCGCAACGGCGCCATCGTCGACTTCCGCAAGCGGCCTACGGAAGCGCACGATTTTCACGGCGAGTCGGTCGGCTTCTTCCGTTTCACCCCGCAGACCGCCGCTGAGCTGGCCGACCGTACCGACGCCTATGTCACCTCCGGCCGGCGCGGCATGGAATATGAGGAGCCGATTCGCGACATGATGATGCAGAGTGCGCCGGACCGCTTCGGCTTTGAGGACATCACCGGCCTGCCCTGGACCGAAATCGACTTTCCGGAGGACGTGGCGAAGGCCAACGCGCTGCTCCCGGAGCTTGCGGCGTGAGCGCGGCGGTGCAGTCCAGCGGGGCGGCGGCTGACCGCGCTCCGACGGCGGCCGAACGGGCGCTGATGCAGCGAGACGGCTACCTCGTGGTTCCTGGGTTCTTCGACGCGCAGCAAACCGCAGACCTGCTGCGCTGGACCGAGGCGCTGGAGCAGGCGCCCGAGCGCCCCGGCCAGCATTGGGTGTATCACGAGGACAGCCTCACCGAGCCGGGCCGCCGGGTCATCCAGCGCATCGAGAACTTCTGCCCGTATCACCAGGGGTTTGACCTCCTGGTCAGGCACGGCGCCCTGGCGCGCTGGACCGGCGCATTGATGGGCGGCCCCGTTGTGCTGTTCAAGGACAAGATCAACTTCAAGATGCCGGGGGGGCCCGGTTTCAAGGCGCACCAGGACCAGCAGGCTGGATGGACCCGCTACGCCCCCCTGTTCGTCACCGCATTGGTCACAATCGACGCTGCGACGCTGGAGAATGGCTGCCTGGAGATGGTGCCCGGCCGGCACCGGCAGGGATTGATCGGCGAGGAATGGCGTCCGCTCGACGAAACCGGGCTGGCGCTGCAGGCCGCGCCGACGGCGCCGGGCGACGTGATCTTCTTCGACAGCTTCGCCCCCCACGCGTCGAAGCCGAACTTTACCGACAAGCCACGGCGGATCTTGTATCTAACCTATAACCTGGCCAGCGACGGCGACCACCGGGCGCAGTACTACGCCGACAAGCACGCGGCTTTCCCGCCCGACGTGGAGCGGGATGGCAGCACGACCTATGTTTTCCGAGTGTAGCGCGCGGCTTGGCTGACTAGGATACCAGTGATTAAGACAAGATCGTCTCTGCGCCCGGAGGCATTCCATGCGCCGCCGGGTCGGGAGGCCGTTGGTTGAGTCACAACACGCTCGTTCATCAAGCGATCCGTCCGTTCGTGCGGCGACTGGCCAGCACGAAGCTCCATCCAAACGCGGCAACGGCGGTGCGGATCACGATGGCCGTGGCAGCGGCTGGATGCTTTGCCATGGCCGCGCCGGCTTTGCGCATCCCGCTGACGGCCTTGCCGTGAACGACACCTGGAAAACCGATCCGGCGTGCCTGCCCAGCAACCTTGCGAGCCGCCCGTCCGACGAGCTGGTGCGGGCCAGGATGCATTTTGAGGACCTCGAAATCTTCGTTGGCCAACGATCGCGCATGCATCCGGGGCCGGGCTGGGCCACGGTGCTGGCCATGCTGGCGGCCGGTCGCGAGGCCATCGAAGCCGAGTTGACCCGGCGTGGCGTTCGCATAAACGTCAGCCCATTGCGATAAGTAGGACGGTATGGGTTTGATGCTGACATGTCGCAAGGCCAAGCCGCGTTCGCGGGCAGCGCTGGCCGGGGCTGCTCTGGTGACACTTGCAGTGCTGATGTCGGGCTGTGCGCCCAAGCCCACCTCGCCCGACGAGGTCGCGGATTACAAAGAGCGCAACGACCCGCTGGAGCCGACCAACCGCAAGCTGTTCGCGGTGAATCAAACGCTGGACCGCAACGTGCTGCATCCGGTGGCCAGCGGCTACAAGGACGTACTACCGTCGGCGGTCCGCAGCCATGTGCACAACGTGCTGTCAAACTTAGGCAACCCGGCGCAATTCACCAATGACGTGCTCCAGGGCAAGCCGCGCAAGGCTGGCAACACCTTCATGCGGCTCATCCTCAACACGACGGTTGGTCTCGGCGGCGTGTTCGACGTCGCGACCGGCCTGGGCTTCCCCGACCACGACACCGATTTCGGTTTGACGTTGGCGATCTGGGGCGTGCCGAACGGGCCCTACCTGTTCCTGCCGGTGCTCGGGCCGAGCAGCCCGCGGGACGGGGTGGGGTACGGAGCCAACAGCACACTCGACCCGTTAACGTGGCTCAGCTTCGGCGGCAGCGCCACGCTGGGTTACGCACGGTTCGGCGTCGGCGCCGTGGACGGGCGTGCCCGGCTTCTCGACCAAACGGACGCGATCGACAAGACGGCGCTTGATCCGTATGCCACCTACCGCAGCCTCTACCAGCAGCATCGCGAGAGCGCCGTTGCAACGGGACGTGCCGACCTGCCGGCCACCGTGCCGAACTGGTATTCTGACCGTTCTCCCACGCTGAACGCCGCTCCCGCGGATACGCTGAAGCCCGCCGCCAGCCCAACGATCGCGCCGCCCGCCGCTATTTCGCCGTAGGCGGTGGTGCTGAGCGTGCGCGAAGCTGCGGAGCGCGGCAGTCTTCCGGTTCGCTGGCTGCGATGGCGGGTTCGTGGAAGAAGGCCGGCTGCGGCAGTTCGGTTTGGCGCAGGCAGGCGACGAGATGGCCCGGTGCGATCGCTTCCAGCGGGGGAGTGGTGTGCCGGCAGCGGTCTTGGGCGTGGGGGCATTGCTGGCTGAAGCGGCAGCCCGGCGCCGGGTTGATCAGGCTGGGCGGCTCGCCCCCGAGCGAATCCCGGAGCAGGGCTTGGGCGCGCAACATGCGGCCGGCGGCGCCGGGCACCGACGCGGCGATCAGCGACCAAGTGTAGGGATGGCGTGGGCGGCTGAACAGGGTGGCGGCCGGGGCCTGCTCGACCACCTTGCCGAGATACATCACCGCCACTTCGTCGCAGAGGTGCTGCACCACGGCGAGGTCGTGCGAGATAAACAGCAAGGTGAGGCAGCGTTCGCGCTTGAGGCGGCCGAGCAGGTTGAGGATTTGCGCCTGGATGGCGACGTCCAGGGCGGAGACGGGCTCGTCGCACACCACGATATCGGGCTCGGGGGCGAGCGCGCGGGCGATGCAGAGGCGCTGGTGCTGGCCGCCGGAGAACTGGTTGGGGAACAGGCGCGCGGAGTCCGGCGGCAGCCCTACCAGCTCCAGCAACTCGGACACTCGGCGGGCCCGCTCGGCGCGGCTGCCGATGCCCATGTGGTCGAGCGGCTCGCGCACCAGGTCGCCGGCACGGCGGCGGGGGTCGAGCGAGGCGAACGGGTCCTGAAACACCATCTGGATGTGGCGCCGGGCCTGGCGGAGGGCGCGGCCGGCGAGCTCGCTGAACGGCAGGCCGGCGACCGTGGTGTTGCCGGCATGGATCGGGGCCAGGCGCATCAGGGCCAGCGCCAGGGTGGATTTGCCGGAGCCGCTCTGGCCCACAATGCCCAGGGTGGTGCCGCGGCGGATGCGCAGGCTGACATCGTCAAC
>CAXTNN010000217.1:0-6290 GCA_964245545.1 uncultured Acetobacteraceae bacterium
CATGCCGGTTTCGCGCTGCGGCACCGCATCCAGGTCAAGCGCCAGGCCGACGCCGCCTTTGCCCGCCATTTCCACCGCCGAGGAGGTGAGCCCGGCCGCTCCCATGTCCTGGATGGCCACGATCGCGTCCGTGGCCATCAGCTCCAGGCAAGCCTCGATCAGCAGCTTCTCGGTGAACGGATCGCCCACCTGCACGGTCGGGCGCTTGCTTTCGCTGTCGCTGCCGAACTCGGCGGAGGCCATGGTGGCGCCGTGAATGCCGTCCCGTCCGGTGCGGCTGCCGACATAGACCACGGGGTTGCCCACTCCGGCCGCGGCGGAAAGGAAGATGCGGTCGCGCGGTGCGATCCCCACCGTCATGGCGTTGACCAGCGGGTTGCCGTTGTAGGCGGGATGGAAGTTCACCTCGCCGCCCACGGTGGGCACGCCGACGCAGTTGCCGTAGCCGCCGATGCCGCGCACCACCCCATCGACGATGCGCTTGGTGGCGGGGTGGTCGGGGCTGCCGAAGCGCAAGGCGTTCAGGTTGGCGATCGGTCGGGCGCCCATGGTGAACACGTCGCGCAGGATGCCGCCCACGCCGGTGGCCGCCCCCTGGTAGGGCTCGATGAAGGATGGGTGGTTGTGCGACTCCATCTTGAAGATGGCGGCCAGCCCCTCGCCGATGTCCACCACCCCGGCATTCTCGCCGGGTCCATGGATCACCCAGGGCGCGGCCGTGGGAAGCTGCCGAAGCCAGACACGGGAGGACTTATAGGAACAGTGCTCGGACCACATGACCGAGAAGATGCCCAACTCGGTGAGGGTTGGCGTGCGGTCGAGGATGGTCAGGACGCGGCCGTATTCTGCGGCGGACAGGCCGAACTCGGCGGCGAGCGCCTGGTTGACGTCGGGCTTCATGCCGCCAGCGCTTCCACCAGCCCGGCGAACAAGGGCGCGCCATCCGTGCCGCCGGCCAGCGGGTCCACCAGGTCCTCCGGATGGGGCATGAGGCCCAGCACGCGGCCATTGGTGCTGTACACGCCGGCAATCGAGCGGGCCGAGCCGTTCAGGTTCGCCTCCGGTGCGGTCTCCCCGGCGGCGGTCACGTAGCGGAAGGCGACCCGGTCTTCGGCTTCGATCGCGTCGAGCGTCGCCGGGTCGGCGGTGTAGTTGCCGTCGCCATGGGCCATGGGGGCACGGAACACCTGACCGGTCTGGTAGTGGCGGGTGAAGGCGGTGCCGGCGCGCTCGACGCGGAGGTGGCAGTCGCGCGACAGGAATCGCAGCCCGGCATTGCGCAACAGGGCGCCCGGCAGCAACTGCGCCTCGGTGAGGATCTGGAAGCCGTTGCAGATGCCCAACACATGGCCACCACGCTCGGCAAAGGCGCGAATGGCGGGCATAATGGGCGAGTGCGCCGCCATCGCCCCACAACGCAAGTAATCGCCGTGGGAGAAGCCGCCGGGAAGGACCACAAGGTCAAGCCGCTCCGGCAGGGTGGTGTCACGGTGCCAGAGCATGGGCGGGCGATGCCCGGTGGCGCGCTGCAGGGCGATGGCCGCGTCGCGCTCGCGGTTGGTGCCGGGGAACAGCACGATGGCGGATTTCACGGTGGCGGAGTCCTTGGTCGCTGCTGACATTGGTTTAGCACGGGTCATGTTGCACGGGAGTGCGATCATGGCTAAGATGCGTTATGGAGCCATTTTGGAGGCTATCGTGTCTGTGAACCTGTCGATCAAGAGCGCGCCTGACGCCCTGGTGGCAACGCTCAAGACGCGCGCGGCCCGTCATCACCGTTCGCTGCAGGGCGAGCTGATGGCGATCTTGGAGGTTGCTGCCCGGGAAGATCCTGTGCTCGAGCAAGACCGCGTCGAGCAGCTTATGGCCAAGGTCAAGGCCATCAACCTGCCTTGCAGCGCCTTGGCGGCGCAGATGATCCGTGAGGATCGGGATGGCGACCACCGTTAAGGTGGTCGATGCCTCGGCGCTGGCCTGCTTTTGCTTCGACGAGCCTGAGATGGCAGACGTGGCGCAGCAATTGGTGGGCTGCACCCTGTTCGCGCCGGCTCTGCTGGACTTCGAGATCGGCAACATCTGCTGGAAGCGCCTGCGCAAGGACCCGGCGCGGTCGGACGCGATCCTGGCCCAGTTTGCTATCCGCCGCGAGTTTCCCATCACCGTTCGCCCCGTGGTGATGGAGGAGGTGGTCGCACTGGCCGCCCCAACCGCGCTGACCGCCTATGACGCGAGCTATCTCTGGCTGGCGCGGACGCTTGGGGCCGGCCTGGTGACGCTCGACGGCAAGCTGGCCCGCGCAGCCTCGCGGGTGCTCAGCTCGCCGACGTCACCACCTTGACCGCCGGGCGAGGCTTCTTGGTCGGACGCTTGACCGGGCCGGCCACCTCGACCCGGAAACTCTCGATCACCGTGTTGGCGAGCAGCTTGCGGGCCATGTCTTCCGCCTGTGCCCGCGCCTGGTCCGCATCGGTTTGCGCCAACTCGAGCTCGATCACCTTGCCGGCGCGCACCTCGCCCACGCCGGTGAAGCCCAGGCTGGCCAAAGCATGGCCGATCGCGCGGCCTTGCGGGTCCAGCACGCCGTCCTTCAGCATGACGGTTACCACAGCCTTCACTGCATCCCCTCCGGGCCCTTCAGGTCCCGCGCGCCGGCTTCCGGCAGGATGCCAAGGCGGCGCGCCACCTCCTGATAGGCCTCTTCCACCCGGCCGAGGTCGCGGCGGAAGCGATCCTTGTCCATCTTCTCGTTGGTCTTGGCGTCCCAAAGGCGGCAATTGTCGGGGCTGATCTCGTCGGCCAGGACAATGCGCATGTCCTCGTCCTCCCACAGCCGGCCAAACTCAAGCTTGAAGTCCACCAAAGTGATGCCGACGCCCAGGAACAGGCCGGTGAGGAAGTCGTTCACCCGCAACGTGAGCGCCACGATGTCGTCCATGTCGGCGGTGTTGGCCCAGCCGAATGCGGTGATGTGCTCTTCGGCCACCATCGGGTCGTTCAGCGCATCGTTCTTGTAGTAGTACTCGATGATCGACCGCGGCAGCCGGGTGCCTTCCGGGATGCCCAGCCGGGTGGACAGGGACCCGGCGGCCACGTTGCGGACCACGATCTCCAGCGGGATGATCTCCACCTCGCGGATGAGCTGCTCGCGCATGTTCAGCCGGCGGACGAAGTGGGTCGGCACGCCGATGTCGCCCAGCCGCGTCATCAGGTATTCGCTGATGCGGTTGTTGAGCACGCCCTTGCCGGTGATCACGCCCTTTTTGGCGCCGTTGCCCGCGGTCGCGTCGTCCTTGAAGTACTGCACCAGAGTGCCGGGCTCCGGCCCTTCAAACAGGACCTTTGCCTTGCCCTCGTAAAGCTGCCGGCGCCGGGCCATTCGCTGTATCCTCGTATCGCTTGCGCCCTATAGCAGGGGGTGAGCCCCCCCGCCACCCGCGGGCAGCCGCACCGGGGTAAAGCCGGCTTCGCCCGCGCGGCCGGGCGCAAACATCCACGTGGTGGCGCCCGCGTCGGAAAGGGCGAGCAGCGAAGCGCAAGTGGTGCCGAACCCGTCCACCGGGGGCACCGACAGGGCCGCCTCACGCGGTGGCGCGCTGTCGCCGAGCAAATCGACCCAACTGGCCCAATCCGGTGGCTCGGGCACCGGTGCGGCGCGGAAGCGCGGCAGGTGGCGCGCCACGCGGGCGCTGCCTTCGTCATCCGGATCATGCGCCGTCACCATGTGCAGGTCCGGCGCCAACTCAGTCGCGGCCAACCGGCCGGCGTCATCGTTGCGCACGAACCACACGGCGCTGCGATCGGCCAGGACCATGTTGAAGCTGCGAAAGCTTGGCCCGTCCAACGCGGCGATGGCCGCCGCCGCTGCGGCTGCCGTGGCATGCCGGGCGGCCAGCAACGGCAGGATGCCGCGGCTGCGCTTGCCTGGCGCGGGGCCCAAGCTGCCGGGCCGGTTGAGCACGGCGGCGGCCATGCCTTGGTTGTTCACCGCCATCCAAGTGCCGCCGCCGAGGCGATCCCGCCCGCCAACGATGGCCGGGTCGGCGGGCCAATTCGCGGCCGGTGGGTCCCACGGCCGATCCAGCCGCTCATCGCGGTTGGCGGCAAGCAGGAGCGGCCAGGCATGGCCCGGCCGCAGGAGCGTGATGACAGTACACACGGCGCGGGAGGTGGGCCCGCGCCGTGCCAGTTACCAGCGGACGCGTTCTACCATCCACGCGGGCCGCGCTCGTCATGGTAGTGGTGCCACTCTTCCCAGCGGCGATGCCGCTCCCACTCGCGGTGACGCCACTCCCGTGCGCGCCAATCATAGCCAGCCTCGGCGTAGCCGGAGACGGGCGGAGCATAGCCGAAGCCGGGCGGCGGCGCTTCCACCCAAACCGGCTGGGCGGAGGCAATGCCGGCGGCGGACAGGCCGGCGAGGATGGTCAGGCTGAACAGGGCTTTGCGCATGGCGGACCTCCTTGATCCAGGAGCGACCTTGCCGCGCGAACGGGGCAGGATCAGGGAGGCTTTGTGGTCAGATCAGGGCCGAGAGGCCGGCGAGTATTGCTGGCTTATCCGCCGATGATCTGCAGCAGCGCCAAAGACACGACCGTGATTGCGGCACCAGTTCCGACCCCTGCCAGAGCGCTCGAAACACGGTACAACTTGCCCGCGTCTTCCTGCTTCATGGTCGTGACGTACTGCATGGCCGCTGCGGCAAAGCCCTTGCCAAACGCCGCAAATTGCATCGGATCATCCATGTTGGTCGAGGTAAATATACTCATGACACGCCGTGATTTGCTTGATGGCAATTTCATGCCAAGCGACATCCTGCCGTTTCAAGCATCTTTTCCAAAGACAGGCCGGCTGCCCTACTCTGCAGCCTCCTGTTTCGGCATCTCGGCGCTGCCAAATACCCGCTCGAACACATGGTCCAGCGCCCGCAAGTGGCTCGCCGGGTCCATTGCGGCGTCGATCTGGCTGGCGCTGACACGGCCCGCGACCTCCGGGTCGGCCAGCAGGTTGTCGCGGAAGCTGCGGTGGCCGTGGTGGCCCAGACTCTCCCATGTTTTCATCGCGTTGCGCTGCACCACGCGGTAGGCGTCCTCCCGGAGGATGCCCGCTCGGGTAAGCATCAGCAGCACCTCGCCACTATGCACCACGCCGCCGAGGCTCTCGAGATTGGCCGCCATCCGGCTGGGGTAGACCACCAGTTGCTCGATCATGGTGGCCAGCCGAACCAGGGCGAAATCCAGCGTTGCCGTCGCGTCGGGGCCGATCACCCGCTCGACCGACGAATGGCTGATATCGCGTTCATGCCACAGCGCCACGTCCTCCAGCGCCGGGATGGCGGCGGCGCGTACCACTCGCGCCAGCCCGGTGAGGTTCTCGCTCAACACCGGGTTGCGCTTGTGCGGCATGGCCGAGCTGCCCTTCTGCCCAGGATGGAAAAACTCCTCTGCCTCCCGCACTTCGCTGCGCTGCAGGTGGCGCACCTCAATGGCCAGC
Organism: uncultured Acetobacteraceae bacterium; assembly: GCA_964245545.1. Classification (GTDB taxonomy): domain Bacteria; phylum Pseudomonadota; class Alphaproteobacteria; order Acetobacterales; family Acetobacteraceae; genus LMUY01. Next base: position 5,491 of record CAXTNN010000217.1, read on the forward strand.
CGCTCGATGGCGGACGCGACCACCGCCAGGGTGCAGAAGAACTGCGCATGCCGGTCCCGCGCGATCACCTGGGTGGAGACGGGTTCCACGGCGAGGCCGAGGGCGCGGGCGACATGCTCCTCCACGGCCGGGTCGAGATGGGCGAAGGTGCCGACGGCGCCTGAAATAGCACAGACTGCCACCTCGGAACGGGCGGCCTGCAGCCGGGCGCGGTTGCGGGCGAACTCGGCATAGTGCCCGGCGAGCTTCAATCCGAACGAGGTGGGCTCGGCATGGATGCCGTGGCTGCGGCCGATGGTGAGCGTATGCTTGTGCTCAAACGCGCGGCGCTTCAAGGCGGCGAGCACCGCGTCCACATCGTCCAACAGCAGGTCGGCCGCCTGCGTAAGCTGCAGAGACAGGCAGGTGTCAAGCACATCGCTGCTGGTCATGCCCTGATGGACGAAGCGGCTTTCGGGCCCGATGCCCTCCGCCAGCCAGGTGAGGAAGGCGATCACGTCGTGCCGGGTCTCGGCCTCGATGGCGTCGATCCGGTTGAGGTCGGCCTGGCTGATGGCCGCCAGCAACGGCTCGCCGCGGGCGCGGATGGCGCGCGCAGCCTCAGCGGGAATGGCGCCAATGGCAGCCATGCCATCGGCGGCCGCCGCTTCGATGGCGAACCACAGCCGATAGCGATTTTCTGGCGCCCATATGGCGGCCATGGCGGGGCGGGTATAGCGCGGGACCATGCAGTCTTTGCTCCACTCGGCGGCTCAGGCCCCGATCTTAGCCCAATTGGCCGCCTTGGCGCAGGTGTTGTT
>CAXTNN010000218.1:0-6285 GCA_964245545.1 uncultured Acetobacteraceae bacterium
ATGCAGCCGCGCGCGCGTCAGCCTGCGCTCCCACTGGTTCCGAACGTGATGACGCCGGGCCCGACTGGCTCCTGGCACAGGCGCTGGCGCATCAGCGCGCCGGCCGGGTGGCGATCGCCTCGCTCAGCCTTGCGGCGCTCCGTCAGCACTTCCCCAGCTACGAGGCGGAGTTGCATGCGGTGGGGATCGCCGCGCATCAGGCGGGCGATCAGGAGGGCGCGCTGGTCGCCTTTGCCGGCCTGGTCGCTCTGCGTCCGGAGGATCCGGCGATGCACCACAATCTCGGCACGGTCTGCGTTGCCGCGGGCAAGCTCGACTGGGCTGAAACCTGCCTCAGCCGCGCCGCCGAGCTGGATCCGGCCAATGCCACCACCGGGCACAACCTGGGTGCGGTCCGGCTGCGACTCGGCAGGCCCGACACCGCGTTGCCGGTGCTGCAGGCCGCCGCCGAAAGCGCACCCGATTCGGCGGACGTGCAGGCCCTGCTCGGGGTTGCCCTGCTGCGCCTCGGCTGCCAGACCGAGGCTGTTGCCGCGTTGCAACGGGCCCAAGCCGCGCAGCTTCAAGCCTCTGGCCCAACCACGCACAACGCCATGGGTCTGCTCGCCGCCGAGCTGGGGGACACGGCAGCCGCCGAGCAGCAATACCGCGTCGCTCTCGCGCTCGACCCGGCGGATCCGCTGATCTGGACCAATCTGGCCAAGCTGCTGCGCGACACTGGCCGCACTGGCGAAGCGGTGGCCGCAGCCGACGCAGCCATCCGCCTCGCCCCGCAGGAACCGGACGGCCACTGCACCCGCGGCCACGCCTTGGCCGCCGCCGGCCAGGTGGCGCCGGCGGAAGCCAGCTACGACGCAGCCCTGGCACTCGACCCGCAGCACGCCGAGGCCCGCTATCATCGCGGATTGCTCCACCTGCTGGACGGGCGCTACCCCGTAGGATGGGAGGGCTTCGCCTGGCGTTGGCGCCGGCGCGGCTACCCTCCGCCGCATCGCTTCAGCGAGCCGGACTGGGACGGGACTGCCACCGGCGACAACACCCTACTGCTCTATGCCGAGCAGGGCGCTGGCGACACTATCCAGATGGCCCGCTTCATCGCGGGCATCGCCGCTTCCAGCCGCACGGTGCTGCTCGTGCCTGCGCCGCTGCAGCGCCTGCTGCAGCGCATTCCCGGCGTTACTGCCGTGGCGAGCGAGCTGTCCGACCTCCCCCGTTTCACGGCGCAAGCCTCGCTGATGAGCCTCCCGGGCCTGCTCGGCACCACGCTGGAGACGGTTCCCACCAGCCCCTACTTGTCCCCCAGCCCGAAGGACGTGGTCGCATGGCGCGCCCGGCTGGGCCGGCTGGCCGGGCTGCGGGTCGGGCTTGCCTGGGCCGGCAGCCCGCTGTTCCGGGCCGATGCGCGCCGCTCCATCCCCGGCGAGCAACTGGGCGTGCTGGGTGGCCTGCCCGGCGTCAGCTTTGTCTCCCTGCAAAAGCACGGCACCGCGGCGCTGCCGTTGGAGGATTGGACGGGCGAGCTGGCCGACTTCGCCGACACCGCCGCCCTGATCGCCGGGCTCGACCTGGTGGTCAGCGTGGACACGGCAATCGCCCACTTGGCGGGCGCGCTGGGCAAGCCGGTTTGGCTGCTCAACCGCCACGATCCTTGCTGGCGCTGGGGACTCGGCCGCACCGACAGCGCCTGGTATCCCAGCCTGCGCCAGGTCCGCCAGCCCTCCCCTGGCGACTGGGGCAGCGTGTTGGCCCAGGTCCGCGCCGAGCTCGCGCTCTGGCGATGACCACGCTGCGGCAGGCCCTCACCATGGCCATCGGCTGTCACAATGACGGCCGCCTCACCGATGCCGCCGGCATCTACCGCCTGGTGCTGACGGTGCAACCGGACAATCCGGTCGCGCTCAACAATCTCGCCTTGCTCGCCGAGGGGGAGGAGGCGATTGCGCTGCTCCATCGCGCCCTGGCCGTCTGCCCGTCGGACGTACGCACTGTTCTTAATCTCGGCCGAGCCCTGCAAGCAGCCGACCGCTGGCACGACGCAGCCGCCCTCTACCGCCAAACACTTGAGGCGGTCCACGACGAGCCGGAGCTGCATTTCGCCCTTGCCTACGCGCTGCAGCGGCATCGCCAGACTGAGGACGCCGCCCGCCACTATCAGCAAGCGCTCGCCCTCCACCCGGACCACGTGTCCGCCCTGTGCAATCTCGCCACCCTCCACACGGCGGCCGACCAGCTCCCCGAAGCGGCCGAACTCTATCGCCGCACCCTGGCGATTGACCCGGACGTCGCTGTTGCCAACATGAACCTTGCCGGCATCCTTGACGGCGCGGGCCGCCTGGCCGAGGCCCAAGTCCTGCGTGAACGGGTTCCCTGCCCGCAACCGCCGATCGTCGAGCGGGCCACCGGCGACGCGCCAACCCGCACCGTGCTGATCCTGGCCAGCTCCAAGGGCAACATCCCGCTGGACGAGTTGCTGCCCCTCGAGCGGACCACCCGCATCACCTGGCACATGGAATACGCTACCGAGGCGCAGCATGACGCCCTGCCGCCCTACGATGTCGCCCTCAACAGCAGCGGCAATGCCGACACGCTGCCGGCCGCCCAGGTGGAGCTGGCTCGCTTCCACGCCCACCGCTCGGTGCTGAACCCGCCCGCCGCCGTCGCCCGTACCCGGCGGGACCGCTTGCCAGCCCTGCTCGCCGGCATCCCGGATGTGGTGGTGCCGCCCGTGGTGCGGCTCAGCCGCCAAGACATGGCCGCGCCCGGCTTGGCAGAGCGCCTGTTCCGCCATGGCATCACCTGCCCCGTCCTCATCCGCCCGATCGTGGGGCATGGCGGCCAGGGCATGGACCTGGTGTCCACCGCTGACCAACTCGACGCGACGGGCTGGCAGGAAGCAGACGCCTATTACGCCATCGCCTTCTATCCCTTCCGCTCGATCGACGGCTACTGGCGCAAGTACCGGACCATCTTCATCGACCGGCAGCCCTTCGCCTATCACCTGGCGATCTCGCCGCACTGGCTCGTGCACTACGCAACCGCCGACATGCTGGCTGCACCTTGGAAGCGCCAGGAAGAACGCCGTTTCCTCGAGCACCCCGCGGCCGCACTCGGCCCCCGCGCCAGCGCCGCCTTGCAGGCGATCGGTGAGCGGCTCGACCTGGATTTTGCCGGGATCGACTACACCCTGCTGCCAGATGGCCAATTGCTGGTGTTTGAAGCCAACGCCACCATGCTGGTCCATGGGCGCGACGACCCGGCGGACTTTCCCTACAAGGCTCGCGCCGTCGCGAACATCTTCACCGCGTTCGACGCCATGCTCGACCGCGCGCAGACGCCGCCGGCCCTACCATGACAGGCGCCGCTGCGTGCGATACACACATACATACTATGGTCCTGTCCCCAACCCTGCAGCGGCTGCAGGACGAAAGCATCCACATCTTCCGTGCCACCGTGGCGGAGTGCCGCGCTCCCGTCCTGCTCTACTCCATCGGCAAGGACTCCTCCGTCCTGCTCCACCTCGCGTTGAAGGCCTTCGCCCCGGCCAAGCTCCCGTTCCCGCTGCTCCATATCGACACCGGCTGGAAGTTCCCCGAGATGATCGCGTTTCGAGACGCCACGGCCCGGCGCCTTGGGCTCGACCTGGTCGTCCACACCAATGAGGACGGCCGGCGGCGCGGCATCAACCCATTCGATCATGGCAGCCACTACACCGACGTGATGAAGACCGAGGCGCTGAAGCAGGCGCTCACCGCCGGCGGGTGGGATGCCGCGTTTGGCGGCGCCCGGCGTGACGAAGACGCGTCCCGCGCCAAGGAGCGCATCGTCAGCATCCGCTCCGCCAACCACGCGTGGGACCCGCAGCGGCAGCGCCCCGAGTTTTGGGACCTCTATAACCTGCGCGTCCGCCCCGGCGAGCAGGCCCGCGTCTTCCCCCTGTCCAACTGGACCGAGCGCGACGTGTGGGACTACATCGCCGCCGAAGCCATCCCCGTGGTGGAGCTCTACTTCGCCCGCGAGCACGCCTTGGTGGACCGGGACGGCACGCTGATCTCCGTGCAAGACGGGCGGATGCGGCTGCACCCGGGCGAGCGGCCGAGCCGCCACCTGGCACGCTTCCGCACCTTAGGCTGCTACCCGCTGACCGGCGCCACGCTGTCGGCCGCCACCAGCGTGGCCGGGATCATCGCCGAGCTGCCCACCTTGCGCCAGTCCGAGCGGGGCGGCCGGCTGATCGACCGGGACCAGCCCGGCGCCATGGAACGCAAGAAACGGGAGGGCTACTTCTGAGCGATCCAGCCGCCGGCCTGCTCCGCGTGCTGGTCTGCGGCAGCGTGGATGACGGCAAATCCACCTTACTCGGCCGCCTGCTGCATGACAGCGGCATGGTCCCGGAGGACCTGGTGGCCGCCTGGCACCGCCGCAGCCAGCGCCACGGCACCACCGGCGCGAGCCCCGACCCGGCGCTGCTGGTGGACGGGCTGATGGCCGAAGCCGAGCAGGGCATCACCATCGACGTGGCCTACTGCCATGCCGCCGCGCCCTATGAGGGCACAAAATCGGGCCGTAGGCTGCTCATCGCCGACGCGCCGGGGCACGAGCAATACACCCGCAACATGGCCACCGCCGCCTCCACCGCCGATATCGCCCTGGTGGTGGTGGACGTCCGCCGCGGCGTGCTGCGGCAGACCCGGCGTCACGCCGCCATTGCGTTGCTGATGGGGGTGCGGTGCTTCGTCCTCGTGGTCAACAAGATGGACCTGGTGGAGTTCGACCCGGCGCCGTTCGAGGCCGCCGCCGCCGCCTTCCGCGCTATCCTTCCCGAGAACGCCAGCCTGCACGCCATTCCCATCGGCGCGCTCGGCGGCCACAACGTGGTGGCCCACTCCGCCGCCATGCCGTGGTACCGCGGTCCGTCCCTGCTCGATCACCTCGGCGCGGTTGCCCTGCCCGACCCGGCGCAGCGCCCGTTTCGCATGGCCGTGCAATGGGTCAACCGGCCCCATGACGGATTCCGCGGCTATGCCGGCACGGTCGCCTCGGGAACTGTGCGGCAGGGTGACGCGGTGCGGGTGGCGGGCAGCGGCCGGCTGGCCAGCGTTGCCAGCATCTGGGGGGCGGAGGGTGAAGTGGCGTCTGCCGCTGCCGGGCGCGCGGTGACGCTGCTGCTCACGCCTGAGACGGACGTGCCCGCGGGTGAGGTGCTGTCGAGCGCGGCTGACCCGGTGCAGGTGTCCGACCAATTCCAGGTGCGGCTGCTTTGGCTGCACGAGGACGCGCTGGTGCCGGGCCGGTCCTACCTGGTGCGGGTGGGAACGCGGGCGGTGCCGGGCTCGGTGACGCGCATCCGCCACCGGGTCGATCCGGAGACGGGTGCGGAAACACCGGCTGAGGCGTTGGAGCTGAACGACCTGGCGCTGGTGAACCTGGCGTTGGACGCTCCAGTCGCGTTCGAGCCCTATGCCGAATGCCGCAGCCTCGGCGGGTTGCTGCTGATCGACCGCCAGAGCTTCAGCACGGTCGGGGCCGGAACCATCGACTATGCGCTGCGCCGGGCGGGCAACCTCGCCTGGCAGGCGCTGGACGTCGACCGGGCGGCGCGGGCGCGGTTGAAGGGCCAGCACCCCACCGTGGTATGGTTCACCGGGCTGCCTGGCGCGGGCAAATCCACCATTGCCAACCTGGTGGAGCGTCGGCTGCACGCGGAAGGCCGCCACACCTACCTGCTCGATGGCGACAACGTCCGCCACGGGCTGAACCGCGACCTGGGCTTCACGGAGGCGGATCGGGTGGAGAACCTGCGCCGGGTCGCGGAGGTGGCGGCGCTGTTTGCCGATGCCGGGCTGATCGTGCTGGTGGCGTTTATTTCGCCCTATCGAGCCGAACGCGATGCGGCGCGGGCACGGCTGCCGGAGGGGGCGTTCATCGAGGCGTTCGTGGATGCCAGTGTGGACGAGTGTCGCCGGCGGGACCCGAAAGGCCTATACCGCAAGGCGGATGCCGGGCAGTTGCAGAACCTGACGGGGGTGAGCGCCCCCTATCAGCCACCGTTCTCACCGGACCTCCACTTGCGGACCGAGGAGGAGCCGGCAGACGTGCTGGCCGAGCGGGTGGTGGCGGCATTGCGGCCGCGATTGCAGCCCGAATGAATGGAGCGCCGCCCCCAAACGGAGGCGGCGCCACCATCCGGGTCAGTCGGTATAGGCGGCAGCGTGCTGGTAGAAGGCCTCGTGAACCAGTGCATGGTTCAGCTTTGGTGCCGTGTATTTCACCCGGATGGTCTGCGGG
>CAXTNN010000219.1:0-6284 GCA_964245545.1 uncultured Acetobacteraceae bacterium
TGGCCGTGCAGAAAGACAAGGCCAAGATCGTCATGGCCGCCGCCGGCATCCCGGCCTTTGCCTCGCCCGAGGCGGCGGTGCGCGGCTTTCAGCACCTGCTGCGGGAGCGCCGGGCCCGGATTGCCGCGCGCGAGCTGCCGCCATCGGCCGTGCTGGCGCTGCAGCCGGACCAGGCGGCGCTGGCTGAGTTGGTCACGGGGGTGCGCCGCGCGGGCCGCCTCGCGCTCCTGCCGGAGGAAGCTGCTGCCGTCCTGGCGCTTTATGGCATCCGGCCGCCTGCCACCCCGATCAGCGTGCTGGACGACCCCATGTTCGGCCCGGCCATCGCGCTGGGCAGCGGCGCGGCCGAGGCCACCGGGTTCGAGCTGCCGCCGCTCAACCTCGCCCTCGCCCATGCGCTGGTGGCAGCCGTACCGGCCTGCGCCAGCCTTTCCCCGGCCGCAGCCAACGCCGTGGCCGACGCGCTGGTGCGGGTCTCGCAACTGGTAGTGGACCTGCCGGAGCTGGCCAGCCTGGCCGTCGGGCCCGAGCCGGCCAGCCTCACGCTGCGTCCGCCAGGCGAGCCGTCCCGCCTGGCCATTGCGCCCTACCCGGCTGAGCTCACACAGCAATGGCAGGGCGGCGGCCAGTGCTTCACCCTCCGCCCGATCCGGCCGGAGGATGCGGCGGCCTACACCGCCTTGTTCAGCCGGGTCAGCCCCGAAGACCGGCGCATGCGCTTCTTCTCCGCCCTGCGGGAGGTCTCACCGGAGCAGATCGCGCGCATGACGCAGGTGGACTACGACCGGGAGATGGCGTTCGTCGCCGAGCGTGCGCCGGGCGACATCGTGGGCGGCGCACGGCTGGTCTGCGATGGGAGCGAGGGTGAGTTCGCCATCCTGGTGCAGCCGGATATGCGCGGCACCGGCCTGGCCCGCGAGCTGATGCTGCGTGTGCTGGAGTGGGGACGGCGGCAGGGCGTGGCGGACGTGCTGGGCCTGGTGTTGGCCGAAAACCGCCGCATGCTCGGCTTCGTCCGCGCCCTTGGCTTCACCCTGAACCACGATGCCGATGAGCCCGACGTGGTCCAGGCGCGGTTGCGACTCGATTAAAGCGGCCGTGCGGGTGCAACGGCGGCGGCGATCACGGCGTTATCCTGCGCGATGCTTGATACGCTAATCTACGACACGACGGATCGCTTGGTTGAACTGGCCCGGGCAGTGCAGGCGAGTGGCTACCACTTCGTCACGCCGACCCCGGCGACCATCGCCCGGGTCAACGCCCGCGCCAACGCCGCGACCGCCGCGACGTTGCGGGACGTGTTCGGCTGGAGCCGGCCATTTCCCGCGGCCATGCTGCCGGACGCGATCCGGGCTGCGATGACTGAGGCTGACGCGGTGGAGCCCGCTGGCGACGGCCTGCAGCGGAGCAGCGTGCGGCTGTCCACTTTGGAAGGGATGCTGTTCCTGCATTCCGCCTATCCCACCGGCGCACCCGACTCGGTGTTCTTCGGCCCGGACACCTACAGGTTTGCTCAGGCCATCCTGCCCCATTTGCAGTCGCCAGTCCGCCGTGCGGTCGATATCGGTTGCGGCGCCGGGCCGGGCGCCATCCTGATTGCCCGGGCGCAGCCGACGGCTGAAGTGCTGGCGGTGGACATCAATCCCAAGGCGCTGCTGTTCACCGCGGCCAACGCGGCGGTAGCGGGCGTGGCGGTGCGACCGGTTCACAGCGACTTGCTTTCGGCCGTCTCCGGCGAGTTCGACCTGATCGTGGCCAACCCGCCCTATCTGGTGGACGCGGCGCAGCGCACCTATCGCCATGGCGGCGGCCCCCTCGGTGCAGAGCTCTCGCTGGCGATCTTGGCCGCAGCGCAGTTCCGGCTGGCCCCGGGCGGCCGACTGGTGCTCTACACCGGCGCCGCCATCGTCGATGGCGAGGACCCGTTCTTTGAAGCCGCATCCCAGGCTCTCGGCAGCAGCGGGCTTGACTGGGCCTACCGCGAGGTCGACCCGGACGTGTTCGGCGAAGAACTCGAGCACAGCCCCTATGACGCGGCCGAGCGGATTGCGGCCGTGGTGCTGGACATCCGCAAACCGTAACGCCGAGCCGGCCGGTCTGCATGGCAAGGCGCAACAAGACATAGCACGAGGAACCACCCCATGCCCGACGGCAGCCTTTCGCTTTCCCTCACTCAAGACGATTTATGGCAGCGCCGGCTGAGCGCGTTCAACGTTGCCCGCTTCACCCCCGGCCTGCCGTATGGCGGCTGGGAGGAGGACATTCACGCCGCCACGCGCCTGTTGCTGGAGGAGGGCCACTGGCTTGAGCGCCAGCGCGCCGCCGTGGCTGAACGGGCGGCCGAGGCGCCGCGCGACCCCGATGGGTTCGTCGCCTGGTTCGAGCAGTTGGAGCACACCGGGCCAGGCCAGGGTGATCCGCTGTTTCCCTGGCTCGCCGAGCAGGCCAGCATGGAGGAGATGCGCTGGTTCCTGACCCAGGAAGTCGCCGGCGAGGCCGGGTTTGACGACCTGACTGCGCTCACCCAGGTGCGCCTGCCCGTTGCCGCCAAGCTCGAACTGGCGCGCAATTACTGGGACGAGATGGGGCGCGGCAACGCCAAGGGCATGCATGGGCCAATGCTGTCCCACGTGGCGGACCGGCTTGGGCTGCACCCGACGGCGGAAACGACCATTTGGGAAGCATTGGCGCTTGCCAACACCATGGCGGGGCTGGCCGCCAGCCGACGCTACGCCTACCACGCGGTGGGCGCGCTGGGCGTGATCGAGCAAACCGCGCCGGGCCGGGCCAAGCTGGTGGGCGAGGGCCTGCGCCGGCTCGGCATCAGCGCCAAGGACCGGCACTACTTCGATCTCCACGCCGTCCTGGACATCAAGCACAGCGCCGCCTGGAACGCCGAGGCGGCGTGGCCGTTGGTCAAGCTCAACCCTGACTTTGCCCAGGCGCTGGCGGAAGGCGCGCTGATGCGGCTGGAATGTGGCGCCGCCTGTTTCCGCCGCTACCGTGCAGTGCTTGGCCTATAGGAGGTCATCCATGGCCCAAACCTATCCAATGCCATCCGGCGCGCTCATTCCGGATGACCCGGCGTCCCTCCCCCTGCTCACCGACCCCGGCGAGCGCCGTGGGGACATGCTCTATCGCCGCTTCGGCCGCAGCGGGGAGCAGATCTCCGCCATCGGCATGGGCGGCTTCCACCTTGGCAAGTCCGCCGTAACGGACGAGGAGGCCGTCCGCCTGGTGCATCAGGGGGTGGACCGGGGCATCACCTTCATCGACAACTGCTGGGACTACAACAAGGGCCGATCCGAGCTGCGGGTAGGGGTGGCGCTCGACCAAGGCGGCTACCGCGACCGGGTGTTCCTGATGACCAAGATCGACGGCCGCAGCAAGCAGGAGGCGGCCAGCCAGATCGATACTTCGCTCAAGCGGATGCGCACCGACCGCATTGACTTGGTCCAACACCACGAGATCCTGCGTTACGACGATCCGGACCGCATTTTTGCCGAGGGCGGCGCCATGGAGGCGCTGGTCGAGGCCAAGCAGGCGGGCAAGCTGCGCTTTATCGGCTTCACCGGGCACAAGGATCCGCGCATCCACCTGCAGATGCTTGCCGTGGCGGAGGAGCACGGCTTCCTGTTCGACGCCGTGCAGATGCCGTTGAACGTGATGGACGCGCATTTCCGCAGCTTCGCCCACTTGGTGCTGCCGCGTCTGGTGGAGCAGGGCATTGCCGTGCTGGGGATGAAGAGCTTCGCCGACAGCGTGCTGCTGAAGAGCCAGGCGCCGATCCAGCCGGTCGAGTACCTGCACTATTCGCTCAACCTGCCGACGTCGGTGGTCATCACCGGGATGGAAAGCCAGCGTGACCTCGACCAGGCGTTCGAGGCGGCGCGCAGCTTCCAGCCGATGGACAAGGCGCGAGTGGCGGAGCTGCTCGGGCGGTCACGGCCCTATGCGTTGAAGGGCAAGTATGAGCTGTTCAAGACCAGCTCGATCTTTGACGGCACCGCCAAGAATGCCGCATGGCTGGGCGAGGACGTGCCCTCAGCGCAGGAACTCGCGCCCGTCATGGAGTAACGCGCGCCATGGCTGAGGAGATGGGCCATAGCTTTCGCGGGCGGCTAAGCGACGCACCCGTGCAGCCCCAGCCGCACCTGACGCTGCCGGGGGGTGCCCGGGTGGCGGTGTGGACCATTGTCAATGCCGAGGTCTGGAGCCCCGCCGCGGCGATGCCCCGCACCGTGCTGCCGCCGCCGATGGGCCAGCCTTTGCTGCCAGACCTGCCGAATTGGGCCTGGCATGAGTATGGGCTGCGGGCCGGCTTCTGGCGCTTCCTTGATTGCCTCGGTCAGCGCGGATTGAAAGCGACCTTCGCCGTCAATGGCAGCGCCTGCACCACCTACCCCGAGGTCTGCCAGGCCGCCTTGGCTGCGGCTTGGGAGTTCATGGGCCATGGCTTTGTACAGAAGCCGATGCACCGCGTGGAGGACCAGGCGGCGGCCATCGCCGCGACAGTGGACGCGATCCGCACCCTCACCGGCGCCCCGCCGCGCGGCTGGGAAAGCCCCGGCCTGACCGAGACCGACACCACGCTCGACCTGCTGGCGGCGGCCGGGATCGAGTACGTGGCCGATTGGGTGCTGGACGACCAGCCGCTCACCCTGCGCACCCGCAGCGGCCCGATCGTGTCCGTGCCCTACACGGTCGAGATCAACGACGTGGTGATCAGCGCCGTGCAGCACTGCCCGTCCGACGAAATCTTCCGGCGCGGACGGGACCAGTTCGACCGGCTGTATCAGGAGGGCGCCGGGTCCGCACGGGTGATGGCGATTTCGATCCACCCTTATCTCACCGGCGTCCCGCACCGGATCAAGTACTTGGAGATGCTATACGACCACATTTTGGGCCATGAGGGCGTGCTGCTCTGGACCGGCGGTGAAATCCTGGACTGGTATCGCGCCCAGATCAGCCCGTGACCTGCTAGCCTTCCGACTCCGAGGGCTTGCCCGCGGGCGCATACGGCGTCTCCCGCTCGCGCGTCTCCTCAATCCCGATCGCCACCGCCAGCGCCGCTGCCGCACAGGCCGCGAGGCCAAGGAACGCGCCCAGCCAGCTCAGCCAGCCGACCAGCAGGCCGCCGAACATGCCCGACAAGGCGCCGCCCACGCCCTGCAGCGCGTTCACCGTTCCCAATGCGGTCTGGGTGCGGCCGCTGCCCCAGGTGAGGTCAGCCACCAGCACCGGCACCGCCACGCCGACCAACCCGGAGCCGACGCCATCCAGCACCTCCGCCGGGATCAGCCAGGCCGGAGCGGTCACCAGCGCTGACACCACCCCCCGCACCAGCAGCACGAAGCAGGCGATCACCAGCAAGTGCCGCCGGCCCCGCTTGTCCGCCAGCGACCCGGCCCAGAGCGCCACCGGGATCATTGTCACTTGCGCCACCACCACGTAGGCCGCCACCCACGCCGTCGCGTTCGCCCCCACCGCCACCAGGTGTTGCGCCAGCAGCGACAGCATCGCCCCGTTGCCGAGATTGAACAGCGCCAGCGCGGAGGCCAGCAGCAGCAATTGCCGGTTGGCCAGCACGGCACGGATTGGGTGGCTGCGGTCCTGCTCGTCGGGCTCATCCTCCTGCCAGCCATGCGCGCGCCGGCCATTCCAGGCCCGCCGCGGCGTGGTCACCACCGAGCCGATCGCGGCCATGGCCATGGCGCCAAACACGACAAAGGCCGTGTGGCCGACCCCCAACGCGCCACCCGCCGCGATCAGCAGCGCCGCGATGACGATGCCGGCATGGTTGAACGCCTGGTTTTGGCCTTGCTGGCCTGGAAATTTGCCTTTGCCGACGATCCCCAAGGTGAGCGAGGTGAGCGCCGGCAGCAGCAACGTGCCGCCGCTGGCGGCCAGGAACTGGGCCAGCAGCACGGCGACGAAGCTGTCCGCCACCAGCAGCAGCCCCGTGCCAAGCAGGATCGCCCCGCAGGCGAGCGCCAGCAGCATACGCGGCCGGCCGGTGCGGTCCGCCAGCGCGCCGGCCGGGGTGTTCAGCAGCAGGGTGGCCAGGCCCACGGCCGTGGTGACGGCGCCGATGCGGCCCGGCGTCCAATGCCCGTCCCCATGGCCGCCTTGGGCCAGCCAGGTGGACAGGAACGGCCCCAATCCGCCCTGGATATCGCCGGTAAAGAAGTTGATGGCGGCCAAATGGCCGGTCGGCGACATGGGGCACCCACCTGCTGCACCGCACAGAATCACGCCGCCACCCCCGGCGCAAGCAAGGCGGT
>CAXTNN010000220.1:0-5975 GCA_964245545.1 uncultured Acetobacteraceae bacterium
CGAGCCGCCAGCCCTTGCCGCCACACCCCCGCCGCCCCCGGACGTGGTATTGCCGGCCAGCGCGCCCGAAGCCTTTGGCGAGGGTTTGCTTGCCCCCGAGAGTGCGGCGGCGGCGGCATCCTCGGTCAGCTCCCTGTTGCGCACGCTGTCCAGCGAACGCAGCACCCAGGTCTATCGCGGCGGACCCACCCTGGAGGATCTTGTCCGTGAGGAACTGCGCCCGTTGCTGAAGGCCTGGCTGGACCAGCAGCTTCCCCCCATGGTGGAACGCTTGGTGCGGCAGGAGATCGAGCGGGTGGTGGGCAAGGCCACCGACCTCTAACCACTCCGCATGGCCAGCGCATAACACCTAGATTGCCGGCCCAGGATGCGCAGGTCGGACGAGACAACACCTATTAGGCACACCAACCACTTGGTGTGTTGAATAGGAGCTTATCATGAAGCCAGTTATTTTGGCTTTGGCGCTGTCCTTTGCCGCCGCCCCGCTTGTCGCCCCCGTCGTGGCGCACGCTCAGGGCGAGGGCAATGGCCCGTCGTTTCCCGGCCTGCAGGACCCGAATTTCGGCGTCACCACCCAGACTGCCCCGGGTGGCCGCAGCACTACCACTGAGACCATGAACCACTCGGCAAATGACTATTACATGGGCTCCAACCAGGCTAATCCGCCAGCACGGTCCCATCTGTCGAAGGTTCAGTTGGCTCGGCGTGCTCATACCTGGCAGATGCTGAACGACAACACCCACGGCTAAGCTCACGTAGCAGGCCGGCCTTTCAACGGGCCGGCGGCTTCTGCGCGCAAACCACCTTGTCATTGGCGGCGCTTCTATCCGGATCGACTCGGCTCTAGAACTGCCGGCAATGCTCGACAAAACCTTTGACCCCGCCGCCGCCGAACCCCCGCTTTACCAGGCATGGGAGCAGAGCGGCGCTTTTGCGGCCCACCCCGACGGCAACGCCGCCCCGTTCACCATCATGATCCCGCCGCCCAACGTCACGGGCAGCCTGCATGTCGGCCATGCGCTGACCAACACCATCCAAGACGTGCTGATCCGCTGGCGCCGCATGCAGGGGCGGGACGCTTTGTGGCAGCCTGGCACCGACCACGCCGGCATCGCCACCCAAATGGTGGTGGAGCGCCAATTGGCTGCGGAGGGCGTAACCCGGCAGCACATCGGACGCGAGGCCTTCACGGAGCGGGTGTGGGCGTGGAAGGCACAATCCGGCGGCGCCATTACCGCGCAGCTTCGCCGGCTGGGCTCTTCGCTCGATTGGGCGCGTGAGCGGTTCACCATGGACGAGGGCTTGTCCGCCGCCGTGCGGGAGGTGTTCGTCACGCTACACCGCCAAGGGTTGATTTACCGTGACCGCCGGTTGGTGAACTGGGATCCGAAGTTCCAATCCGCGATTTCCGACCTGGAAGTGGAAAGCCGTGAACTGCGCGGCAGCCTTTGGCACATCCGCTACCCCGTAGCGGGGACGGACCAGTGGATTACGGTCGCCACCACCCGGCCCGAGACCATGCTGGGGGACACGGCGGTCGCCGTGCACCCGGAGGACGCGCGCTACGCGGCCCTCCTCGGGCGGCACGCGATCGTGCCGCTGACGGGACGACGCATCCCGATCGTGGCCGACACCCATTCCGACCCGGAGCGCGGCACGGGCGCGGTCAAGATCACCCCCGCGCATGACTTCAACGATTTCGCGGTCGGCCGCCGGCACGACCTGCCGATGCCCTCGGTGCTGGACCGTGAGGGCCGGGTCACGCTTGGCGAAATCGACCTGCTCCCCGGACCCGGCATTGCCGACCCGGCCTGGACGCGCGGGCTTGCCGGGCAGGACCGGTTTGCCGCCCGCCCGCTGATCGTGGCTGAGCTGGAGCGGCTCGGACTGTTGGTGAAGGTCGAGCCGCACACCTATCAGGTCCCGCACGGCGACCGCTCCGGTGTTCCGATCGAGCCGCTGCTAACCACCCAATGGTATGCCGATGCCAAGGCCTTGGCCGCCCCTGCCATTGCGGCGGTGGAGGCGGGGCGCACCGTGTTCGTGCCCAAGCAATGGGAGAACACCTTTTTCGCCTGGATGCGCGACATCGAGCCCTGGTGCATCAGCCGGCAACTCTGGTGGGGTCATCGCATCCCCGCCTGGTATGGCCCGGACGGCGCCGTGTTCGTCGCCCACACCGAAGCCGAGGCGCGCGACCTCGCCCGCGTGCAATACGGCCGCGAGGAGCCGTTGCAGCAAGATGAAGATGTGCTGGACACGTGGTTCTCGTCCGCCCTCTGGCCGTTCTCCACCCTTGGCTGGCCCGAGCAAACCCCGGAACTCGCCCGCTACTACCCCGGCGACGTGCTGGTCACCGGGTTCGACATCATCTTCTTCTGGGTCGCCCGGATGATGATGATGGGGCTGCACTTCATGGACGACGTGCCGTTCCGCACAGTGTGCATCCACGGCCTGGTGCGGGACGAGCGCGGCCAGAAGATGAGCAAATCCAAGGGGAACGTGATTGATCCTCTTGCGATGGTGGAGCAGTACGGCACGGACGCGCTGCGCTTGGCCATCTGCGCCCTCACTGGCCCCGCGCGGGATGTGAAATTGGGCCCGGCGCGGGTAGAGGAGTACCGCCGCTTCGTTACCAAGCTATGGAATGCCGCCCGGCTGTGCGAGCTAAACGCCGTCCGCCCCGACCCGGCGTTCGACCCGGCGCGCGTGCAGGGTCCGTTGGCGCGCTGGGTGATCGATGCGGCCAACACCGCACTGGCGCAGGCGACGGCGGCGCTGGAGGCCTTCCGCTTCGACGAGTATGCCGCCGCTTGCTACCAGTTCACCTGGAACACGTTCTGTGACTGGTTCCTCGAGTTCGCCAAACCCAGCTTCGCTGCCGACGCCGAATTGCGCGCCGCCACCGCGCACGTGCTTGGCCTGCTGCTGCGCATGCTCCATCCAGTCATGCCGTTTGTGACCTCGGTGCTCTGGGGCGAATTCGGTTTCGGCGCCGCGGCGGAGTTAATTGCCGCCCCCTGGCCGGAGCCGTCCACGATCCCGAACGCGGACGAGGCGAAGGCCGAGGCGAAGGCCGAGGCGGAGTGGCTGATCGACTTGATCAGCGGTGTCCGGACGGTGCGGTCCGAGATGAACGTGCCGCCAAGCGTGATGGCGCCGCTGCTGCACCTCGATGCCAACGCTGCCATGACGGATCGGCTAAGTCGATGGAGCGAGGTGATCGCACGAATGGCGCGCGTTCCGTACATCAATGCCTTCACAGGCGATGTGCCGCGTCAAAGCGCCCAAATCGTCGTGGGTGAAGCCACGTTCGCGCTGGAGCTGGTCGGACTGATCGATGTGGCGGCGGAAAAGAGCCGACTGGAACGGGAGCTTGCAAAAGCTCAAGCCGAGGCCGCCAAAGCGGAGACGAAGCTTGCCAACGCCGATTTCGTCGCCCGCGCGAAGCCGGAGGTGATAGAAGAAAACCGCAGCCGTCTGGTGCTGTTCCGCGCTGAGATCGGCCGGCTACTGGCCGCACTCAAGCGGCTGGAATAAAGGTCTTTCTGCACGCTCCAACCCAAGTATTCCAGGCATGCCATGAATGAGATGAGCACCGCGGCCCTGGCTCCGCACCGGTTCCACGCGGACACGTATTACGCGATGGCCGAGGCTGGGCTGCTGAAGCCGGGAGACCGGGTCGAACTGATCGGGGGTGAGATCGTTGACATGGCGCCAATCGGCCAAGAGCATGCGGGAGACGTCAACTGGCTGACGGAGGCGTTCGTGCTGGCCGTCCGCGGCGCGGCCATCGTGTCGATCCAGAACTCGCTGCGGCTCGGCGACTATGACGTTCCCGAGCCCGACGTGGTGGTGTTGAAGCGCCGGGCCGACTTCTACCGCAAGGGAGAGCGGCCGACCCCGGCCGACGTGCTGCTGATCGTCGAGATGGCAGACAGCTCCCTTTCGACCGACCGTTCGATCAAGATGGCGCTGTATGCACGGTTCGGCATCACCGAATACTGGATCCTGGACGTAAAGCGCCGGCGCATGATCGTTCACCGGCAGCCCGAGGCATCACGCTACGCTCAGGTCGCCGAGCACACCCCTGACGACACCCTGGCGCTTGCCGCCGCGCCGGCCATCCCGATTGCGCTTAGCTCACTGCTCTGACGGGCCGAAAGCACAACCGGGCGGATCCCCAGCCGCTTACAAGGAGACCACCATGTTGACCAAACGCTGGGATAAGTCCCGCCTGCCGTCCCGCCATGTCACCGTCGGTCCGGACCGGGCGCCGCATCGGTCCTACTACTACGCCATGGGGCTGAACGAGGACGCGATCGCCCAGCCTTTCGTCGGCGTCGCTACCTGCTGGAACGAGGCCGCCCCCTGCAATATCGCGCTTTCCCGGCAGGCGCAGTCCGTCAAGCGCGGCGTGGCTGAAAGCGGCGGCACACCGCGCGAGTTCACCACCATTACCGTCACCGACGGCATCGCCATGGGCCACCAAGGCATGAAGTCCTCCCTGGTGTCGCGCGACTGCATCGCCGACTCGGTGGAGCTCACCGTGCGCGGCCATTGCTACGACGCGCTGGTGGGGCTGGCCGGGTGCGACAAGTCGCTGCCGGGCATGATGATGGCCATGCTGCGGCTGAACGTGCCCTCCGTGTTCATGTATGGCGGTTCCATCCTGCCGGGCCGCTTCCAGGGGCGGGACGTGACGGTGGTGGACGTGTTCGAGGCGGTGGGCCAGCACGCCGCCGGCAAGATGACCGATGCGGAGCTGCATGAGCTGGAATGCGTCGCCTGCCCCTCCGCCGGGGCCTGCGGCGGCCAGTTCACCGCCAACACCATGGCCACCGTCTCCGAGGCGATTGGTTTGGCGCTCCCCGGCTCGGCCGGCGCCCCGGCCCCATATGAGGACCGCGACCGCTGGGCCGCCGAAAGCGGGCGCGCGGTCATGGCGCTGATCGAGCAGAACCTGCGCCCGCGTGACATCTGCACCCGGGCGGCGTTCGAGAATGCGGCCGTGGTGGTGGCGGCCACGGGCGGCAGCACCAACGCCGGCCTGCATCTCCCCGCCATGGCGCATGAAGCCGGCATTCGCTTTACCATGGATGACGTGGTGGAGATCTTCCGCCGCACCCCCTACATCGCCGACCTCAAGCCCGGCGGCAAATACGTGGCCTTCGACGTGCACAAAATTGGCGGCATCCCCGTCATCCTGAAGGCGTTGCTGGATGGCGGCCTGCTGCACGGCGACTGCATCACCGTCACCGGGCGCACCCTGGCCGAGAACCTCAAGGACGTGGTGTTCCCCGAGGGTCAGGACGTGGTCTATCCCGTTTCCCGCGCGCTCTCGCCCACCGGCGGCGTGGTCGGTCTGCGCGGCAACCTGGCGCCGGATGGAGCCATCGTGAAGGTGGCCGGCATGGCCCGGCAGCGCTTCGAGGGCACGGCTCTGTGCTTCGACTGCGAGGAAGACGCCTTCGCCGCCGTGCAGGCGCGCGCCTACAAGGCAGGCGATGTCATCGTGATCCGCTACGAGGGGCCCCGCGGCGGCCCCGGCATGCGCGAGATGCTGTCCACCACCAGCGCCATTTACGGCCAGGGGATGGGCGAGGCGGTGGCGCTGATCACCGACGGCCGGTTTTCCGGCGGCACCCGCGGGTTCTGCGTGGGCCATGTCGGGCCGGAGGCGGCAGTGGGCGGCCCGATCGCGCTGCTGCGCAACGGCGACCGCATCGTGCTGGATGCGGCGGCCGGCACCATGGACGTGGCGCTGTCCGAGGCGGAACTTGCCGCGCGCCGGGCGGCTTGGACACCGCGACCCACGGACTACAACAGCGGTGCGATTTGGAAATATGCCCAACTGGTCGGGCCGGCGCATCTAGGCGCCGTGACCCACCCCGGCGGCGCCGCCGAAACCCACAGCTACCCGGACCAGTGATCCTACCTACTCCCTCTCCCGCAAGCGGGAGAGGGCCGGGGTG
>CAXTNN010000220.1:5985-6277 GCA_964245545.1 uncultured Acetobacteraceae bacterium
CCACGAGGCTGTTGCGCGCCGTGAGCGTGCCGTCGATCGTGCCGGCGACCTCCGCGTCTTCAACCTCGACCTCACCCTTGAACATCCCGCCAGGGGACACCGACAGCTCGGCCGCGTGGATCATGCTGGCCTCGACCGTGCCTTCCACCACCAGGCGCTCGGCATCCTGCACCGTGCCCTGCACGCTGATGCCGCGGCCTACCACCAGGGTGCGCCGTTCTGCCGGCACATCCCGCGCCTGCGGGCGCACCGGCATGGTGCCGGGGCGTGGCCCGGTGCCGGGCTGGGGCCC
>CAXTNN010000221.1:0-6275 GCA_964245545.1 uncultured Acetobacteraceae bacterium
GTCCGCGGGTGGTGGCGAGGACGACCTGATCGTCGACGTCAGAGGCGACGTCGGCCCACGCGACCACCCGCTCGTCCGGGTCAAGCTGCGACAGAGAAGACGTCGGCGGCTTCTCGCGCCGCCGCAGCAGCGCCACTTCGCTGAACCCCTCCGGCGGCGCCGCCAGGAAGGCGCGGCTGCCCGCGGTGAGCGCGCGGACGGCGGGCGGCCCATAATTCTCCGTCAGCATCGCCGCCGACCGGCCGCTGCTGTGATAGCCGCACTGCGCCTCCGCCTCAAGCACGGTGACGCGCCGGCCAGCCCGGGCCAGGCGCCAGGCGACGCTCAGCCCGGCCACGCCGCCGCCGATCACCAGGGCGTCCGCGCTCTCCATGATGGGCTCAGCCCCGGCCGACGAACGGCATGTCGGTCGCCATCACCGTCAGGCTCAGGATGTTGGCGTCGAGCGGCAGGGACGCCATCAGCGCCACCGACCGCGCGACGTTGGCCGCGTCCATCACCGGCTCGGGCGCCACCGTGCCATTCGCCTGCGGCACCCCCCGGCTCATCCGCGCCGTCATGTCGGTGGCGGCATTGCCCACATCCACCTGGCCGCAGGCGATGTTGAAGCGCCGCCCATCCAGGCTGATGGTCTTGGTCAGGCCGCTGACGCCGTGCTTGGTGGCGGTGTAGGGCGCCGATCCCGGCCGGGGCGCATAGGCGGACACCGAGCCGTTGTTGATGATGCGTCCGCCTTGCGGATTTTGGTCGCGCATCATGCGGAAGGCGCCGCGTGCCACCCGGAACACCCCAGTGAGGTTGACCGCGACCACGCTCTCCCACTGCGCATCGGTGAGGTCGCCGAAGTTGGTGGATGGCGTGCCGCTGCCGGCATTGTTGAACAGCACGTCCAGCCGCCCCCATTCGCGCGCGACCGTGGCGAACAGCGCGTCCACCGACGCCGGGTCGGTGACGTCGGTGGGCACGGCGAGCGTGGGGGCGGTGCCGGCGAGAGCGGCAGTTTCCGCCAGCGCGGCCTGCCTGCGTCCGGCGAGCGCCACGGCAAACCCGTCGGCGGCCAGGGCGAGAGCGGCGGCGCGGCCGATCCCGCCGCCTGCGCCGGTCACCAAAGCGTAGCGTTGCATCGCGCTCCCTCCATCTTGGCCTTCGAGGCTAGACGCAGCCGCCGGGCTTGCGAAGGGACTTCCGCCCACTCTCTTTCAGGTTGTATTTGCACACGCAAAAGTGGTATATTTCTCCGAGTTTAGGCTGGGGCTGAGCATGGTGGCATCAGGCGGGGTGGCGGAGTTGGTTCGCGGCGGTCGCGTGGCCGGGGTGCCGAAGCCGCAGGCGCTGCTGCCGGAGGCCAAGGGTGCCTTCGCGCGCACCTACAACCGCTGCCCGTTCCAGTTCGCCCATGGGCTGACCGGGCATGAGCTGTTCGAGCTGCCATCCCTGCTGGCGCTGTCCCGCCGCGTGGCGGACCAGCGGGATACGTATTGGTCGAACGGCAAGCCCCGCCTGGACGACCGGTGGGAGCGCAACAGCGAGGGCCGGCTTTCGCTGGAGGACACCGTCACCGGTATTGCCGACAACAATTCGATGGTGATCCTGAAACACGCCGAGCAGGACGCGGTCTATGCGCCGTTGCTGAGAGCGTTCCTCGCCCGGGTGGTGGACCTTGCCGGGGACGTGATGCGGCAGGACGTTGTGGTGGGTGAAGTGCTGATCCTGCTCAGCTCGCCCGACCGGCTGACCCCGTATCATATGGACGCCGAAGTGAACTACCTGGTCCAGGTCACGGGCAACAAAACCGTCCGCGTGTATAACCAGGGGGACCGCGAGCTCGTCACCCATCACGAGCGGGAGCGTTATTTCGCCGGCGACTACAACAGCGCGCCGTATCGCGAGGCGAAGCTGGACGAAGCCGCGGTGTTCGAGCTGACCGCCGGCACCGGCGTGCACATCCCGGTGTTCGCGCCGCATTGGGTGCAGAACCACGATAATGTCTCGGTAGCGCTGAGCGTGAACTACGAGCTGCGTTCGGTGAAGCGCTTGGAGCGCATCTACCACACCAACCGCCTACTCCGCCGCGCCAAGCTCCACCCGGCTGCCCCGGGTGCCTCCGGCTGGCAGGACGGCGCCAAGCTGCTGCTATCCCGCGCCGCCACCGGCGTCTCCCGCCTCCGCCGCCGCCCGGAACCAGCGCCGCCGGGCTGGACGCCCGAGCGATAAGCGTTCTAGCATCCAGATCGAACCAAGTCCGCTTCCGACGCCAAAGCTGCATGCACGCTATTCTCGCGCCTACTTGCCCGCGGATACCTCGCAATCTGCCCAGCAGCTTCTAACAATCGCTGAGACCACAATGCAGAATCATGAGCACGACATTGCCACGTATCTGACCCTGGATGGGCACGTTTTCTTGGCGCCGCAGTATAATGTCGCCTACGATCGCGAGCTGAACGAGGGCGGATCATGGCCCGATTTCGTGGCACTCGATCTCAAACTCCGTGAAATCATCATTGTCGAGGTGACTACAGCGGCCAATATGAGGCCGTTGATCGAGCGGATACGACAGCGGGCGACGAGGTGGTATGGCCCTATAGGACGCAAGATGAGCGAGATCGGCGTCGTAAACGATAGCTGGAAATCACCCCGCTTTCTCGGTTTCATCCGCAAGCCCAACCTTTCACTCGCTAGAAAGACCTTCGAGGCGGAACCCGATGTCGCCTTCTGGGCAATCGAGGATGCAACCTTCCTGTGGAGCTACTGGGACGAGAGAATGACAAAGGGGTTACCTCGTTAGCTGACCGTTTTGAAGTCGCAAAGGTCTACTTTCACCCTACCCAGCGGTTTGACTGAGTGGGTTGGCTAACGCCACTCACCCCAGCCACCCTCACCCCGGCCCTCTCCCGCCGGCGGGAGAGGGAGAGGTGGCGGGGCGGGCGGCTTGTGCGATCGCTAGGAAGTCCGCCGCAACCAAGCTGGCTCCGCCGACCAGCGCGCCGCCCACATCGGGCAAGGCCAACAGCCTCGCCGCGTTCTCTGGCTTCACCGACCCGCCATACAGCACACGCAGCCCCGCGCCGGTCTGCGCAAACCGCCGGGTCAGTTCGGTGCGGATGAAGGCGTGCATCGCCTCCACATCCTCCTCCGTGGCGCTCTTGCCGGTGCCGATCGCCCAAATCGGCTCATAGGCCACCACGCCCTCGAAACCGTCCGGCAGGCTTCCGGCCAATTGCCCGCCCACCACGGCCAACTGGTGCCCGGCGCTGCGTTGCGCGTCCGTCTCGCCCAAGCACACGATCGGGATCAGCCCCGCCGCGACCGCCGCCCGCACCTTGGCCTGCACGGCCGCGTCCGTCTCGCCATGGTTGGTGCGCCGCTCCGAGTGGCCAAGAATCACCCATTGGGCGCCCGCGTCCCGCAGCATCGGCGCCGAGATGTCCCCGGTATGGGCGCCGCTCCCGTCAGCGTGACAATCCTGCCCGCCGACCGCCACGCCGGACCCGGCCAAGTCCCGCGCCACCGCGGCAACCAAGGTCGCCGGGGGGCACACCAGCAGGTCGCACCGCCCCGCCAACCCCGCCGCACCCGCAGCGATACCCTGCACCAGCGCGGCCGCTTCGGCCGCCAGCCCGTGCATTTTCCAGTTTCCGGCTATCAGTTGACGCATCGTTACGGTCTCCGCCCCCGGCTCTAGCCAAGCAGGCCGGGGCTGGCAATGCGCCACCGCCCTTCTTATGGTTCGCGCCTTTCCGCTCTCCCCGTCTATCAAGGTCGCACCATGCTCGCCTCCCTCCGCCGCTTTGCCGGCACCTGGCCCGCCCGGATTTTCTTCGTCGTCCTGGTGGGCGCGTTCGGTCTGTGGGGCGTCTCCGGCGTGGTGCTGAACGGCGTCGGCGGCGACCCGAACACGGTGGCCACGGTCGGCGGCCAGAAAGTCGCGGCAAGCGAGCTGCAGGACGGCGAGCGCCGCATGCTGGCCGAATACATGCGCTCCACCGGCACCACGGCGCCGCCGGGTCCGGAAATCCGCCAGGCCGTGGCGCAGCAGGCGCTGCAGGAACTCACCATCCAGGCGGCCATCGCGGGCGAAGTGGCCCGGCTGCACCTGGCCGTCACCGATGACGCGCTGCGCCAGGCCACGTTCGACACGCCGGCCTTCAAAGGCCCGAACGGCAGCTTCGACCGGGCCACTTTCAATGCCGTGCTGCGCAACAACAACCTAACCGAAGCTCGCTATCTCCAGCTCATGCACAGCGATCTGGCGCAACGCGAGCTGATCGAGGCGGTGCGTGCCGGCGGCTATGCGTCGGACCTGATCTCCCGACTGATCTACGCATTCCAAGGCGAGACACGCACCGCCGACCTGGTCAGCCTGCCGTTCGCCAGCGCGCCGGAGCCGCCCGCGCCCACCGACGAGCAGATCGAGCGTGAGTATGACGACAACACCACCTCCTACACCTTGCCCGAAGAGCGGCGGATCAAGGCCGTGCTGCTGACTCCCGAGGGCGTGGCGAAGGACATCACCGTCAGCGACACGGACGCCCGGGCCTATTACGACAGCCACCCCGAGGAATTCGGCCAGCCAGAGACCCGGTCGGTGCAGGTCGTGGTCGCCCCCACCGAGGCCGCCGGGCGCACCCTGGCCACACACTGGATCAGCGGCGCGGATTGGGACGCCATGCAGAAGGCGGCAACGCAGGCCGGCGGGTCTGCCATCGAACTGGACGACCAGACCCCCACCAGCTTCCCGTCCGCCGACCTGGCCAAAGCCGTGTTCGCGGCCCCGGCGGATGTGGTGAGCGGCCCCGACGCCAACGAGGGTGCGTTTGCCGTGTTCCGTGTCACCAAGCTGTCGCCCGCGAGCGAGCAGCCGTTCGACAGCGTGGCAGCCGCGATCAAGCAGAAGGTGGCGCTGCAGCAAGCCGCCGACGCCGTGTACGACCGCGCCAACAAGGTGCAGGACGCATTGGCCGGCGGCGCCAAGCTGGACGAACTGCCCAGCGGCCTTGGCCTCACCGCCGTCACCGGCACGCTGGACGCCCAGGGCAACACGCCCGAGGGCACGCCCGCGCCCATCCCCGGCCCGCCCGCCTTGCGCCAAGCCGTGATCGCCCGCGCGTTCGCCGTCGCTCCACGGGATCAGCCGACCCTGGAAGACGGCCCGCAAAACACCTTCTACGCCGTTTCGGTCGACAGCATCACGCCGTCGAAGCAGCAGCCGCTGGACGCGGTGCGCGACCGGGTGCGGGAGGACTGGCTGCGCGACGCCAGGCGGCATGAGCAGGACGTTGTTGCGGCCGGGCTGCTGGCGGCGGTGAACGGCGGCAAGACCCTGGCCGCCGCCGCCGCCGCCGCGCAGATAACGGTGACGCAGAGCCCGCCGGTCGGCCGCTCCACCCCGCCGGCGGGCGTGCCGTCGCAACTGGTGCAGCCGCTGTTCGCGACCGATATCGGCCACGCCACCATGGTAGAGACGCCCACCGGCTTCGTCGTGGCCGTGCCCACCGCCGACACCAAGCCCGACCCGGCGGCCAACCCCGCCGCCGTCGAGCGCGTCCGCACGGCTTTGGCGACCTCGGTGAGCAACGACCTCGAAATCAGCTACGCGACCGAGCTGCGCCGGCAGGCCAAGATAACGGTGAACAGCAAAGTGCTGAGTGACCTCAGCCAATGACCCCGGAGTTCGCAGCCGCCTATGCAGCGGGGCAGGGCAGCCTGGTCGCCGTCTCCGACGTGGCCGACCTGCAGACCCCAGTCGCCGCGTTCCTGAAGCTTGCCCATGGCCGGCCGCACTCGTTCCTGCTGGAGAGCGTCGAGGGGGGTGCCGCGCGCGGCCGCTACTCGATCATCGGCATGGCGCCGGACGTGGTGTGGCGCTGCGTGGGCGGCCGCGCCGAGCTCAACCGGCATGCCTTGGCTGCCCCGCACGCTTTCGCCGGCGAGGATGCGGCGCCGCTGGACAGCCTGCGCGCGCTGATCGCCGAATCGCAGATGGCCGTGCCCCCCGGCGTGCCGCCCATGTGCGGCGGCCTGTTCGGCTACCTGGGCTATGACATGGTGCGGCTGATGGAGCGGCTGCCGGCGAAAAACACCGATGCGCTGCGCCTGCCGGACGCCATCATGATGCGCCCGACCTTGTTCGCCGTGTTCGACACGGTGCGCGATGAATTGACCCTGGCCGCCCCGGTCCGCCCGGTGCCGGGCGTCTCTGCCGAGCAGGCCTGGGCCGAGGCGCAAGAGCGGATTGCCGACAGCCAGGCCGCCCTTGCCCGTCCGCTGCCCCGCGC
>CAXTNN010000222.1:0-6269 GCA_964245545.1 uncultured Acetobacteraceae bacterium
GAAAGGTCGAGGATGTGGTCGCCGATCGCCACCCCGCAGCGCGGTCCGCCGCCCGGCGGCGAGAACACGCCGAGCGGCAGGTTCTGGACCGGAAACTCGGGGTGCCCATCCGCACCGGGCAGCCAGCAGCGGAGCGCCGGGTCGTGGGTGGCGTTGATGGCGGTCACGGCCGGCCCGGATCGAACAGCCTGGTCAGCTCGGCGCCGTAGCTGCCATAGCCGGTCTGCCGTTGCGCCGCGCCGGCGGCGTAGGCGGTGACCTTCTGGGGGAAGCGCGTCTCGAACATGAACGCCATCGTTGCTTCCAGCTTGTGCGGCTTGAGGTCGACGCTGCTGGCGCGCTCGAACGCGCCGTGGTTTGGGCCGTGTGGCAGCATGGTGTTGTGCAGGCTGAAGCCGCCGGGCTCGAACCCGCTGCCGATCTTGGCGTCGTACTGGCCGTAGATCAGGCCCATGAACTCGCTCATGACATTCATGTGGTACCAGGGCGGCCGGAAGGTGTTCTCCGCCACGGTCCAGCGATCCGGGAAAATGACGAAGTCGATGTTGGCGGTGCCCGGCGTCTCGCTGGCGGAGGTCAGCACCGTGAAGATGCTGGGGTCGGCATGGTCGAACAGGATCGGGCCGACGGGCGAGAAGCGGCGCAGGTCGTATTTGTAAGGGGCATAGTTGCCGTGCCAGGCCACGACATCCAACGGTGAGTGGGAGAGGTTGGTCTGCCACAGCGCGCCGCCCCATTTCACCACCATGCGGCAGGGCCCGTCGCGGTCCTCGTAGGCGGCGACGGGGGTGAGGAAGTCGCGTGGATTGGCCAGGCAGTTGGCGCCGATGGGGCCGCGTTCCGGCAAGGCGAGCGCGCCGCCGTAGTTCTCGCACAGGTAGCCTCGCGCCGGTCCGGCCGGCAGCTCCACCCGCAGCTTCACGCCGCGCGGGACGACCGCCACCTCGCCGGGTTTGATGTCGATGATGCCGAACTCGGTCCACAGCCGCAGCGCGCCCTCTTGCGGCACGAATAGCAGCTCACCGTCCGCGTCGTAGAAATACTCGTCCACCATGGACGTGGTGACGAGATAGACATGCGCCCCCATCCCCGCCATCGAACCGGCGTCGCCCGCGGTGGTGATGGTGCGGACGCCCTGCAGGAAGCTGGCCGGTCCATCGGGCAGCGGCAGCGGGCTCCACCGCATGGGTGCGGGAGCGAGCAGCGGGTCCCTGGCGGGTGCCGTCTTCCATAACCCGGCATCCATGGGGCGCATCTCTCCCCAATGCGCGACCGTAGGGCGGATGCGGTAGAGCCAACTGCGTTCGTTGGTGGCGCGCGGAGCGGTAAACGGCGAGCCGCTGAGCTGCTCGGCGTACAGCCCATAGGCGCAGCGCTGGGGCGAGTTGCGGCCGACCGGGAGCGCGCCGGGCAGCGCCTCCGTCTCGAACCCGTTGCCGAAGCCGGACTGGTAACCGGCATTGCCGGGCACGACCGATGGCCCGGTGGACGACATGACGTTCATGGTTCCACTCCCGTGTTCATAGCCCTCATGCAGAGCATGCCGAGTTGATCGGCAGGAACGCATCGGCGGGGGGGATGGTGCTGAGCGCTTGGTAGTAGTCCCAGGGTAGTTTGACCTCGGCCGCAGCCTTGATGCGGTACAACGTCAGGTCGTAGAGCGCCCGCCCGTCGGCGCGGATCGAGCCGATCCGACCGAAATAGTCGATCGGCATGCTTCGCATCGCCTTGTTGACGGCCACGGCATCACGTGTGCCCGCCTGTTGCATTGCTTTGAGGAAGTGCAGGGAACCGGCATAGCCCGCAGCGTGCGCGCGGGTCGGCATGGTGCCCTGGACCGCGAAGAACCGCTTCGCCCAGGCGCGCGCTTGGTCGTTTTGGTTCCAGTAGAACCCCGAAACGAACGTGAAGCCGCGGGCGACGTCCGGCGTGAGGGCGTGGACGTCGGTGATGTAGATGAGGAAGCCGGCGAGGATTTGCTTGCCGCCGCCGATCCCGAACTCGCCAGCCTGCTTGATGAGGTTCACCAGGTCGTTGCCCACGCTCGCCAGCCCGATAACCTGCGCACCGGACGATTGGGCCTGGAGCAGCAGCGAGGCGAAATCCCCATTGCCGATCGGGAAGCGGGCGGAGCCGAGGACCTGGCCCCCGTTGGCGCGCACGACGGCCGTCGCCTCCTGTTCGAGCGCGTGGCCGAAGGCCATGTCGACGGTGATGAAAAACCAGGTCTTGCCGCCTGCCTTGGTGACCTGCGTCGCCGTTCCCGTACTCAGGGCGTGCGTGTCGTCCGCCCAATGCGTGCTCGTGAGGCTGCACGTTTTGGACGTGAATTCGGACGCGGCCGCGGCGGTGATCAGGACGGACTTGCCCTTCTCGCGCGCAACCTGCTGAACGGCCGCAGCCACGGGCGTCACCGGCAGGTCCGTGATGAGATCCACGCCGCGGTTGTCGAACCACTGGCGGGCGATGGACGACGCGATGTCGGGCTTGTTCTGCGTGTCAGCGTGCACGACCTCCACTGGCATGCCGAGGACCGTGCCGCCGAAATCCGCGGCGGCCATCCGGACGGCCAGGGTGGAGCCGCTGCCGGATGCATCGGCGTATGGCCCCGTTTCATCGGTCAGCACGCCGATGCGCACCGGCCCACCCGGCTGCGCCCGCGCACGCCCGGCGGCCGCGGTTAACGCCGCCGCGGCACCGAGGAGCTTACGCCTGCCGATCGGGGCTTGGCTCGGTTGAAGATCGCTCATGGAGTTCCCTCTTCGATTGGGCCCGAAGGCCGGGTCAGATATCCAGGACCAGGGTGTGGCTGTACGACCGGGAGCAGCACACGGCGATCCGCCGGTTTGCCGCCTTCTCGCCGACCGTCATCACCATGTCCCGGTGATCCGGGATGCCGGAGATCACGCCGGTCAGGCATGTCGCGCAGACGCCTGCGCAGCACGAGGAAGGGGCATCGATGCCGGCCTCGGCCAGGACCTCCAGGATCGTTTTGCCCCCGGGAACATCGAGCGTGATGCCGCTTCTATGGGCGACGAGGGTGAAGGGCGCATCCGCGTCGTCGCGAACCACGCCGAACCGTTCGAGGTGGAGCCTGTCGGCATCCCAGCCCAACTCCAGCGCCTGCTGCGTTACTGCGTCCATGAAGCCCGCCGGGCCGCAGCAGTAAACGTCGGTGCCGCAACTCGGCGTTCCTAGCGCCGACTTGACCGAAAAGGCTTGTTCCGGCGGGCCGTCGCTCAGATGAAGCGCGACGTGCGGCGCCAGCTCGGACGCCTCGATCTCGGATCGGAACGCGGCCTTGGCCGCGGTGCGCGCGCACTGGTGGAGGACGAACGGCCGACCGACCTGTTTCAGGCGGTACGCCATCGACAGCAACGGCGTGATGCCGATCCCACCCGCGACCAAGATGCTGCGGCGGGCCGCTTCGCGGAGCCGGAAGGTGTTGCGCGGAACGCCGACCTTGACGGTCTCGCCCACCTGCCAGGTGTCGTGGATCCCTTGCGAGCCACCCCGCGAGGCCGCCTCCCTCAGCACGGCGATCCGGTATCGCCGCGTCCCGTCCGCCGGGGCATTGCAAAGCGAGTATTGGCGGACCAGGCCGGGCGACACCTCGACCTCGACATGCGACCCGGCCTCGAACGCCGGCAGGGGCGCTCCGTCCGCGCCGACCATGTCGAACGAGAGGATGCCGTCCCCTTGTTCCGTCCTCCCTTCGATGCGGACGTCGCGCCAGCCGGTTGCAGTCGGCGACGATGGCCGTGCGGCCTTGGCCTCCGCGCGCCCGGTCCGGGACGCCACGAGTTGCATCGGGAGAGCCGAGAAGCCGTAAATCGTGTTGTTCATGGCGACTTGGGGCTTGCCGACGATGAACCGGGCCACGCGCCCGGCCATGGCCTTGAGAAGGCTTTCCATCTCCAGCCGCGCGAGGTGCATGCCGACGCATTGGTGGATGCCGTGCCCGAACCCGACATGCGCGCCGCCTGGACGGGTGGGATCGAAGCGGTCCGGGTCGGGGAACTGCCGTTCGTCCCGATTGGCAGAAGCGAAGACGATCATCACCCGCGCACCGGCTGGAAGGGTAACGCCGCCGACCGGCATGTCGCGCGTCAGAGTGCGGGAAAACGAGCGGATGGGCGACCCGAGCCGCACGGCCTCGTTGACGGCGCCCGGGATCAGCCGCGGATCGTCGCGAATGAGGTCCCATTGCTCGGGATGGCGGCCAAGCTGGTAGAAGAGCTGCCCGGTGGCGGAAATCGTGGTGTCGAGGCTGGGATTGATGTAGTCGCGGATCAGCAGCGGGGACATTTCGCGCGGGATCTCGCCTGTTGCCGCGAGATCGTGGATCCTTGCCGTCCAACTTCCGGGACGGAGCTTGCCCGGCACCGCTTCGGAGGCGATGTAGTTCCGCATTCCCTTGATCGTCTCGAAGCCGCGGCGCCCCCGCGGGTTCTGGATGCCGAGGATGTCGAACGACCCGGCCGCCCACTCCAGCAGGTTGTCGCGGCCGCGTTCGCCCAGGCCGATGAGTTCGGTGACGATGGTCAGCGGCAGGTGGCGCGCCAGATCGGCGATGCCGTCGAACCTGTCTTTCTTCAGCAACCGCTCGACGAGCGCTTCGGCCTCCTGCTCGATGCGGCCCTGAATGCTCTTTAGGGCCCCCGGAAGCAACGGCGCCGCCATGGCCGTGCGCATGGCGTCGTGCACCGGCGGATCGGACGCGAGGGTATTGCCGTGCAGGAAGTCGCACCCGAACTGGTCGGCCGCCACGCCGCGTGCCGACGAGAACGCCTCGTGGTTCCGCAATGCCTCCCTGACTTCCTTGTAACGCGTGACCGCATAGTTCCCGAGTGCCGGAAGGTACACGACGGGCCCGAGGCTTCGCATGGCCGCGTAGTGGTGGAACGGGTCCGCTATGAACTCGTCGGAGTAGAACTCCGCGCCGTAGTGCGGTGTGTGCGTCAGCGCGGCGCTCATGCCCGCCCCCGCGCAGTCGGCGGCCGCTGGGCGCCGAGCTGGGCGCCGACGGTTCCGGCGGTGCTCAGCAACGTGGCCCTGATTGGGCTATCCGCCCCCGCGTCGAACCCGTCATGCGGGCCAACGGCGGTCAGCACGGCCACCACCTTGCCTCCGAGCCCGAACACCGGCACGGCGATCGAGTCGATGCCGGGCATAAACAGGCCCTGGACGGTTGACTGACCTTGCTTGCGCACCCTTTTCAGGCGCCCGGCCACGATCGGGCCGCAATCCCGCACTTCTTCGCCCAATTTCGCCACATCGCCGGCTGGGATCCCGTCGACCGTCAGGTCGTCGATGAATGCCGCAAAGACGAGCCCAGTCGCGGACCCCAACAGCGGCAGGACGGTTCCCACCCTGGTGACGACCGTGACCGCGCTTGCCACCGGGGCGACACGCACCACCGTGGCCCCGCGATTGCTCCAAACCGAAAGGAAGCAGCTTTGCCTGACGGCCTCGCTCAAAGCCGGCAGGTGCTGCGACGCGATCGCGACACTGTCGATCCGGTTCAGGGCCGCCAGGCCGACGTGAAGAACCTCTGGGCCGAGCATGTAGCGGCCGGACACGGCATCCTGCTCGGCCAGCCCGCTGGCTATGAGCGCCTTGAGATAGCGGTGGACCTTCGCCACGGGCATCCGCAATTCGTCGCCGATCTGCGACAGCGTCGCCGAGGGCGACAAGCGAGCCAATGCCTTGAGGACTTCGCCGCCGACTTCGGCCGACTGCACGCTGTGCCTGCTGTTGCGCATTTCGTACCTCCGCATGCGTTTACGCTAGGAGGAATCCCTTGCGCACTACGTAATATGGAAGCGGATTTCGTGCAACGGGCAATCGAGTATGCAGACACGAGCCGCCGTGGCATGGGCCGTGAACCGACCCCTGACGATCGGAACCGTGGAGCTGGAAGGCCGCAAGCCCGGGGCGGTGCAGGCTGAGGCGATGGTCCCGGGCATCGGCCCTACGGACGCCTACACGCTGCCTGGCCTGGATGCCGAACGGCTTAGATCACGGCGATCGCCCGCATCGCCTCCAACGGGTAGCGAAATCGCGCCCGTGGCAGATCGGACGGGGTGAGGTTCAGGCTCGCCCAGACGAGCTTGAGCCAAACGGGATCGGCGATCGTGCGAGGATTGACACCCAACGGGCCTTCGACCGGAACGTCGACGTGTCACGCCGTCTCTGACGCCAGTGAGCCCATTGGGGGTGGACGCCTTCGGTGCTCGTTTAGGCGGTGCTGAAGGTGAGGGCGCGGT
>CAXTNN010000223.1:0-6264 GCA_964245545.1 uncultured Acetobacteraceae bacterium
TGGGCTGCTTGGGGTTGCCGTGCTGGCGGGGGCGCCGCTGGGCCGGGCGGCGCAGACTTGGCCCGTGCTGTTCACCCACTCAGCGCCGCCCATCCTGTTCGCGCTCGGATTTGCCGCCGTTCCGCGAGCCTGCGGAGCGCCAGCCCTGGCTGGGCGTGATAGCGCCGTTCTCGCATCGGGGCTGACGGTTGCGGTTCTGGCGGCCATCGCTGCTGGTGAGCCGGCGCTGGCTCAAACGGCATTGGCGCTGTTGCTGGCGCTGGCATCGGCCGTGGCGCTGATGCCGAGGCGGTGGGCGTGGTGGGCGCCGGTGGTGTTGTCGCTTGCCTTCGCGCCGACGGCTCTCAGACCGCCCCCGCTCACCCAGCAGGAGCTGACCATGGCCATCAGCGCGCGGCAACGAACCTGGATGTCGGCACGGCGGCCCGGCGAAGCGATGGAGTTCTACTTGCCACCCAGCCAAACCAGCCTGTTTGGCCTGCCTCCCGGCACATACCGCAACGCCGCCGCGCTTGCTCCGATTGACCGAGTGTTCGGCAAATCCGTGGTCACCATCTGCAATGCCTGGCAGCAACCGCAATCCTGGCTGATTGACGGCCGCTTCATCCCAGCCTGTCCCCCGCATGACGGCCCGCCCGACCGGGTGGCGGACACAGGGCAATAGCCGCTTTCACGCGCTGTCGCAGGCAATGGCCTGGCATGGCGCATCGGAGTTGGGCGGAGCCGGGCCGCCATATTGCCCGCTTGAACCGCCGCATGTTACATAGGCCGCGCTATCTAGCATGATATGGATCCACTGAGCTTGAGGACTTTGAGCATTGTTTTCGATGCAGTCGTAAGTTCTCCTCGGCTGGGGATGACATGTTTGACTTAGCGCGCGACAGCCGTGATCGTGTTTCAGACGATTTCGCTGTTAAGTCGCAATCGCGCGACAGAAGTAGCCATGTTATTGTTCGCCTGCTGCAAGCAAACCGTGTGGTCTACGACGGTTCGTCCGTTCCGTTTGGCGCTGGAGCGCGCCGGGTCGTGGCTCTCGAAACCGCCCTTGCCGAAGCCAACCTCTTACAACGCCGCCTGACCGCGATCGAGGCCAGTACGACGTGGCGTCTCACCCGGCCGATACGATGGGCGATCAGTTTGCTTCGCGGGCCAACAATCCCTGCGGTGTCCGCCTCGGCAACGGAGCCCGAAGAAGAGCCTTGGTCCTATCAGCGATGGATCGAGGCGTGCGAGCCGGCTTGGCTTGCCGCCCTTGCCGGCGCCAAGCCCGGCATGCGCAAGGTGCTGCAGCAGCGGGTCGGGCTTGTGCTGCTGCCCCACGCCGATGCCTTGGAGTCGCTTGAACGGCTGCAGCTTTGCTGCCCGGCGGGCTGCGAAATCCTGGTGCTTGACGCAACCCAGGACCCGAGGCTGGCCACCGCCGCACGGGAGGGCACGCGCGTTCACCGGGTCGCGGCCGGCTTCACGGCGTCTGATGCCGCCGGCATCGCACTCCGGGAACTCGACTGCGACCTGCTTGGTTTTCTGGACCCGAGAGACACACCCGCGCCGATGGCCTTGGACCTCCTGGTCAAGTTCGCCGCGGCCCATCCAGAGTGCGATGTGCTCTATGGCGACGAAGACTGGCTCGAGGCGGACGGGCGCACTCGCCCGTTCTTCAAGCCGGGTTGGGATAGCGAGTGGCAACGCAGCCGGGACCTGCTTGGCCCATTCGTTTTCCTCCGGGCAGGGCTGGTGCGGCAGGCGGTGCCCAGCCCTGGCGCAGCCTGGCTGTATGATCTCGCCAACCAGGTTGCGGCCGCGGCACAGCCGACGCAGATTTTTCATATTCCGGCCGTGCTCTGCCATCGCCGGGCCGCGTTGCCCCCGGCTGAACTGATGCAAGCAGCGGCACAGGCGCAGCTCCGCCGCGAGGGCGTGGCCGCGCAAGTGAAGTTGCTGCCGGGGGGAGGGCAGCGCATCGCCTATAGGCTGCCTTCGCTGCAGCCGCTGGTGTCCGTCATTGTGCCCACTCGCGACCACGCAGAGCTTCTATCGGTGTGTGCTGATGCGTTGCTGCACCGGACCGACTACAAGAGGCTGGAGTTGATCATCATCGACAACGGCACGGCGGCCGATGACGCCCTGGCCTTGCTGGACCAACTCGCCACCGATCCAAGGGTGGAAATCCTGCGGGAGCCGGGGCCATTTAATTGGTCGAAGCTCAACAACATCGGCGCAGGCAAAGCCCGCGGCGACGTGCTGCTGCTGCTCAACAACGACATCGACGTGCTGGACCCGGATTGGCTGTCGGTGTTGGTTTCCCACGCAATTC
This sequence comes from uncultured Acetobacteraceae bacterium, assembly GCA_964245545.1. Lineage (GTDB taxonomy): Bacteria > Pseudomonadota > Alphaproteobacteria > Acetobacterales > Acetobacteraceae > LMUY01. The sequence goes on from CAXTNN010000223.1 coordinate 2,315, forward strand.
AACCCGGCACGGGCGCGGTTGGGCCCAAGATGCTCTACCCCGATGGCCGGGTGCAGCACGCAGGCCTGACGGTCGACGGAGATGGGGTGCCACGCCACTTATTCCGGTTCGCGCCCGGCGAGAGCCCCGGCGCGTTCGAGATGATGGCGGCCGCCCGGGAGGTGTGGGCCGTCACCGGCGCCTGCATCGCCATCAGCCGCGAGGTGTTCTGGGCCGTGGGCGGGCTGAACGAAGCGTTGCCGGTTACCTACAACGACGTCGACCTCTGCTTGCGGCTTGCGGCCTGCGGCTATCGCACCGTGTGGACGCCGTGGTCGGTGCTGGAGCATCGGGAACTCGGTTCCCGCTTGCCCGACCACCTGCCGGAGCAGGAAAGCCGGGCACGAGAGGAACTCGACCGGCTCCTGCGGGATTGGGGCCCGTTGGCGCTCCACGACCCCTACATCAATCCAAGCCTGGATTTGCGGGACGAGCAGCTTCGTTACGGCCCCCTGCAGCCAACGCCTCCCCTGTAGCGGCGGCCATGGGCCGGTCCTTCCTCAGACCAGCCAGGGTGCCTTAACGGGGAGCAGCCTCAAACGGTGGAAGTGTGCCACTGCCGCTGGCGGGCTTGCGGATACGGCTGGCCAGCAGCAAGCGCTGACAAACGGCGTGGTGAACGCCTTTTGACGACCCCGTTAATCTTGCCTTCACCATCCGGATTGATACTGCATGGACATATAAATCGGTGTTTTATAGATGAGAAACATTCCCGTAATTGGCAAATTTTTACTTGTAATGGCCGTATTTGGCATCTTCGCAGTCGGCTCCGCCGTTTTCTCAACCAATAAGATGGATGACATCGCTCACGGCTACAGCAGCGCCATTTCGCATGAGAGCGCGGTCGCCCTTGCGATCGCCCGCGCCACGAGCAATGTCCGTGCGATGCGGTCGGCTCTCGACGAGCTGCAACTCTCCACCACCGAGGCAGGCAATGCGGCTGCCACAGCGCAGTTTGCGGCGGCACGTGATCAATTCGTCAAAGAAATGGACCTCGCCGCACAGGTGGGGCCCTCCTCGGCCAGTGTCACCAACGACATCAAACAGCGAGTTTTGCGGCAGGTCGGGTCCACCTGCGCGGCCTCGATCGAGGCCGGTGCCAAAGCAACAGGCTCAGCCGATGTAGCCGCAGCGCAGGCGCTTTACATGAAGGAGTGCGCCCCGGGCTTCCCGCCGCTGGCGGCTGAACTCTCCGCCATAACAGTCGCGCGAAACAATGCGGTCGCCACTCAGAGCGCCGCGCTCGCTGCGATCACCCGGCAGACCATTACGTTGACCTACGCCATCATCATCAGCGGATTGGCGCTGGTCATGGTTGGCGGCTTCTTTGCGGTCCGCGCATGGGTGTCCAAGCCGCTGGTGGCGCTTGCGACCCTGATGGGGCGCTTGGCCGCGGGTGACCTTGCCTCCGAAGTGACGGGGACCGAGCGCAAGGACGAGGTTGGAACCATGTCGCGCGCCGTGCAGGTGTTCAAGGAGGCTGGAGTCGAGAAGAACCGGCTCCAGCACCAGGCCGCAGCGGATCAGCAGGCCGCTGACCAGGAGCGTGCACGAGCCGAACAAGAGCGCCAGGTTATTGCCGAACAGCAGGCCTTGGTGGTCCAGAGCTTGGCCGATGGCTTGAAGCGGTTGGCCGCCGGGGACCTGACGTGCGATATGACGGATGCTTTTGCGCCGGAGTATGAACGGCTGCGGACGGATTTCAATGCAGCCGTAGCCGAGCTGCGTGGCGTTATCAGCACCATCGTCGCCAGTACCGGCGCCATCCGCTCCGGCACGGGCGAGATCAGCCAGGCGGCCGATGATCTGTCGCGGCGCACCGAACAGCAGGCCGCCAGCCTGGAGGAAACCGCCGCAGCGCTTGATCAGATCACGGCGACGGTGCGCAAAACCGCAGAGGGGGCCACGGCTGCTCAGAGTGTGGTGGCGTCTGCGGAAGTGGAGGCGACGCATGGTGAGGTCGTCGTGAAGGACGCGGTGACCGCGATGAGCGAGATCGAGAAGTCGGCCCGCGAAATCGGCCAGATCATCGGCGTGATCGACGAGATCGCGTTTCAGACCAATCTCCTCGCGTTGAATGCCGGGGTGGAGGCAGCCCGAGCAGGCGATGCCGGGCGCGGCTTCGCCGTCGTGGCGAGCGAGGTGCGTGCCTTGGCGCAGCGGAGTGCGGGGGCGGCAAAGGAGATCAAGGGCCTGATCGGCACCAGCACCTCGCATGTAGGCCGCGGCGTGACGCTGGTGCGGGAGACTGGCGGCGCTCTCGGCCGCATCCTTGGCCAGGTCACGGAGATCAACCGAGCTGTGAGCGAGATCGCGGCCAGCGCCCAGGAGCAGGCAAGCGGCCTGGCGCAGGTGAACACCGCCGTCAACCAGATGGACCAGGTGACGCAGCAGAACGCAGCGATGGTCGAGCAATCGACGGCGGCCAGCCACAGCCTGGCGCAAGACACGGCCGAACTCGAGCGGCTCACCACACGCTTCAAGACCGGAGCAGAGCAACCCGGCCAGACCGCGAAGACCCAAGAGGCCGCTCCGGCCGCAAAAGCCAGCCGGGGACCCGCGCCGGCCAAGCCCTTGCGGGTCGCGGCGGGGAGCGCCGTGCGCAAGCCAGTGGCCGACGAAGCCACCTGGACGGAGTTCTGAGAAGGGGCACGGTTGGCGAGCTGCAAAAGCCTCGCCAACCGGCACCAACAACGTCCATTGATCGCTGACCGGATGTGCCGACTCGGATCGGTACCGGGCCAGGAACTTCGGGGCCGCTTTCCGCATGCTGGCGCACGCAATCCGAGCATTGCCACGAGACGGGCGCTTTCTGTCACGTTGCATCGTAACGGGGGACACTTTGCCGCTCGCTGTATGCACCTGCTCAGGCAGATCCGCTCCCCCGGTGCAGCAGGATGTGATCGGCGCCGGCTCCGTGCCTCAAATCGGCGGGGAGGGGGGTGAAAGGGATAACGATGAGGCCGTCCACGCCGGCGATGACCCTGCGATGGCCAAAGATCGCCTGCAGCGCCAGTGCCGGAGTTGGGTGCAGCACTAACCGGTCACACCATCAAACGCGGCCGAGTGGAAGTCGATTTCGAGTGCTAGCATGGCCGCGAACGTGTCCTGGGCCGCAGCAAGGCCGGCCGGGTCGGCCGTGAGGATTGCGTCCACCTCGCTTTGCAGCCACGCAACCTGGTCAAGGAAGTCCGCCTCGGTATGCAGCCGCAGCCAATCCGCCAGCAGCTTATCCTGCGGCGGGCGGGCATTGGCGCGCAGGCACCAGGTGGCATAGGTCCATTCGGCGGCCAGCATCATGGCCATGATCGTGGCGTAGGACCCTGCTTCGGCGATGGTGCGGGTGCCGTCGCAAAACCGCGTCACCGGACTGGGCAAAGCGAGCGGCGATGGCGGCAGTCCCAGTGCGGCAAGGCTGCGATCGAAATAGTCCAGTTGCGGGCCGGCCAGGCCCTGAAGGATGCCGCATAGCCGGCGGCGTTGCGTCAGGCCGGGGGCGCGGAGCAGCGCATGGCCGAAAATAACGATGGCAGTTTCCACGAAGGCGCGCTCGTAACCGAGATAGCGGGCGAAGACGCCGGATGGCAACTGGTCCGCCTCGATGTCGCGCACGAAACGGTGCGCCTGCATCGCCTCCCACGGCTCGGCCGCGGCGGCGCGCAGTTGCTCGCAGGGGCGCATCAGCTCTCGCCAGCCAGCCAGCCGAGCACGTTTTGCCATAGCCGCGCATAGCCGGGCCAGGCGCCGAACTCGGCCGGCAGCCAATGGGGGCCGATGTCGGAGGTCCAGGCGAGCGTGCGGCCGGCGCCATGCGTGCCGCAGACCAGCAGCGGATGCCCGCCCGCTGCCGCCGGCAGCCGGGCCCGCACGGCGGCGCCGTCACGCGCCGCCACTTCGTTGGCGCCCAACAG
>CAXTNN010000224.1:0-3031 GCA_964245545.1 uncultured Acetobacteraceae bacterium
GCCTGGGGCTGATCGGCAGCTCCGTGCTGCGCGGCTGCCGCGAGCATCCCGGCCTGGTTGCCAGCACCGTCGCCTACGACGCCGACCCGGCGGTCCGTGCCCGCGTGGCCGAACTCGGCATCGCGGGTGAGGTGGCGGCCGAGCTGGCGGACGCCGTGGCTGGGGCGGACGCCGTAATGCTCGCCAGCCCCGTCGGCACGTTTTCGGCCCTCGCCACCGCCATGGCACCGTATCTGCGCCCCGGCACGGTCGTCACCGACACCGGTTCCACCAAGCAATCGGTGATCCGAGACCTGACGGCAGCCCTGCCGCCCGGGGTGCACGTGGTGCCCGCCCATCCCATGGCCGGCACCGAGTTCTCCGGCCCCGACGCCGGCTTTGCCGCCCTGTTCCAGGACCGCTACTGCCTGCTGACCCCCTTGCCCCAGTCCGACCCGGCGGCGGTGGAGCGGGTGGCGGCGCTCTGGCGTGGTCTTGGCGCTCAGATCGAGCTGATGGATGCCGCCCATCACGACCGCGTGGTCGCCGTGGTGAGCCATTTGCCCCATTTGATTGCCTTCACCATCTGCGGCACCGCTGACGACCTTGCCGATGAGAGCCGCCAGCAAGTGATGCGCTTCGCCGCCGCCGGCTTCCGCGACTTCACCCGCATCGCCGCGTCTGACCCGGTGATGTGGCGGGACGTGTTCCTCAACAACCGCGAGGCGCTGCTGGAAATGCTCGCTCGCTTTACCGAGGACGCGCAGGCCATGGCCCGTGCCGTCCGCTGGGGCGATGGGAGCTACATCGAGGACAAGATCGGCCGCGGCCGCGCCATCCGCCGCCGCCTGATCGAACTCAACCAGGCCTGACCGCCATGCTGGTGAGCGTGACCCGTGTACGTTTGCGCTCGGTCCAGTTCCTGCCAGGCTTTGCGCGCCATGCTTTCGCTTCCATGCTCCAAGCGCGCCGCAGCCAAGGCTGCCGAGCCGCAAACGCCCTTGCAGACCGCCGCCTGACGTTTTGGACCATGACGTGCTGGGACGACGCGGCCAGCATGGCGAACTTTCGTGGCGCCAGCGCCCACAAGGTTGCGATGCGTTACCTGCCAGCCTGGTGCGACGAAGCAAGCTATGTGCGCTGGACTGTATCAGGTGATACGCGGCCTGACTGGATCACCGCCTATGAGCGGATGATGTCAGACGGTATCGCAACGCCCGTCATCCACGCGAGCGCGGACCAGTCGGCGCGACGGTGGCCCCGTCCCCGCCTCACCTTCGCGATCTAACACCAGCGGCCGTCACCCTTGACCCGTCATCGCGAGCCGCCGCTTGGCGGCGTGGCGATCCAGGGTCGCGGACGCGGTGCCGGGCGCCTGGATTGCTTCGTCGCAATGGCATTGCCGACGCCGGCAAGGGTCAACGGATGAGGTCGCCGGTATAACGCCGAACGCCGGTCGGCCCGCTTAGCTCGGGATCCCCGGCAGTTGCGCCGGCTGCCCGAAATACCAGCCCTGGCCATACTCCACGCCAAGCTCGCGCATCATCGCCGCCTCCTCCTTGGTCTCGACCGTCTCCGCGATCACCTTGGCGCCGACGAAATTGGCCAGCTCCACCATCGTCAGCAGAAAGCCGTGCTCGCGCGCGTTCTGCAACGCACCGCGAACATAGGCGCCGTCCAGCTTCACGTAGTCGACCCGAAACTCCTTCAGGTAGCGGAACGCGGCTGACCCGGCGCCGAAATCGTCAATGCACACCGGGACCTGCCGCGCGCGCAGTTGCGCAATGCTGTCCTTTGCGCTCTGCACATCCTCGATATCGGCGGTTTCGGTCAGCTCCACCAGGATGCGGCCGGCAATCGTGCTGTCGCTGAGCAGTTCGACCATCCGGTTGCGAAAGCGTGGGCTCTGCATGGACAGCCCCGACACGTTCACCGCGGCCGCAATGCCCGGCGCGTCGGCAATCGTCGCCACCGTCTGCTGCATCACCGCCCAATCCAGTTCCTCGGACAAGCCGATCGCTTCCGCAAAGGTGACGAAATCCTGCGTCGTCTGAATAGCCGCGCCGGGGGTGAGGATCGGGCGCAGCAATGCCTCGTAGTGATGCACGCCGAGCGATTCGAGGTGTACCACCGGCTGGAACGCTAGGTGGAAGCGCCGCTCGGTGATGGCGGTGCGCATGGTCCGCGCCCGCACCTGCGCGCTGGCCACGAACTCGGCCAAGCCGTCGCGAAAGCCGGCAGCCTCGGTGGCGCGCGCGCCACTATCGGCAAACCGGGCGAGGGCGAATCGCAGCGCCCGTGCAGCCTGTGCACCCGTAAGCTGCTCCCGATCCAGCCCCAGCTCGATGCTTTGCACCTCCGTCCGCGCCGTGGCCGGATGGGAGCGCAGCAGCTTCTCAAGTTCCGCGGCAATCGCCTCGAGGTCGGGGGCCCGGTTCGCCACCACGCCGAACCGCCCCGCCGCCAGTTCCTCGGCGACGCTGCCGGGGCCGCCGAGCCGGGTGAGGACCTCGGTGATCTCGGCCTGCAAAGCTCTTTGCGCCTCGCTTGGGAACGCGCCGCCCACATCTGGCCAGCGTTGCAAGTCCACCAGCCCGAGCGCGCCGCCTTCGTTGCCCCGCAGCCGCGCCTCGGCGGTTTGAATCAGGCTGGGCGGGGGCGCCAGATCTTGGGTTTCCCGGCGCTCCAACGCCAGCGGCAGCCGCCCGAGGGTGAAGCACAGCCGCCCCGGCGCGTGCGGCATGGCGAGCCCGGACACCACCATCGGCGTGGCCGCCGGGTCAGACAGGCGCAACACCATGGGGGTGAGCCGGCCGCGCAGCCCGATGGTGGAGATGGCAAGTTCAACCGTCGAGTGATCAGCCGGCGCGAACAGATCGCGCAGGTGACGGCCGCTGAACTCATCCGGCGAGGCGCCAAACCGGGCCCGGAACGCACCGGCGGCAAACCCGATCAAACCATCCACCCCCGCCTCGACCAGCAAATCGGACGCGGCAAATGCGAATGCGATGAAGCGATCTTTCTGGGTTAATGCCGCTGGTGGGGCAAGGTC
>CAXTNN010000224.1:3041-6249 GCA_964245545.1 uncultured Acetobacteraceae bacterium
GGGCTGACATTCTTCACGCCTGATTGCACGCCCTACTTTGCTCCGGCTTGGTTAACCCGGCGTAAACTAGCCTGCGATCCTCGACAGGTCAGGACAAGGCCACCATGCAACTCACTGGTTTTCACCACCTGACGGCCATCTCCGCCAACGCTGACAGCAATCACTGCTTCTACACCCGGGTACTCGGCATGCGGCTGGTGAAGCAGACCGTCAATCAGGACGACGTAACCGCCTACCACCTGTTCTACGCCGATGGCGAGGGCCGGCCCGGCACCGACATCACCTTCTTCGAGTGGCCGGTGCCGCCCGAGCGCCGCGGCACCGGCAGCGTGGTGCGCACCGGCTTGCGCGTGGCCAGCAACGCAGCGCTGGACTGGTGGGCGGCCCATCTCGGCCGCGCCGGCATCGCAGTCAAAACCCTGGAGGATGGCGGCCGCCGCGCCCTGGCGTTCGAGGACCCGGAAGGCCAGCGCCTGCTGCTGACCGTGCAGGCCGGGCCGGACGATGCGCGGCCATGGTCGTCCAGCCCAGTGCCGCCAGAGTGGCAAATCCGCGGCCTCGGGCCTATCACCGCCAGCGTGGCAAACCTCGCGCCCACCGAGCGCTTCCTGCAGGACGTTCTCGGCCTTCAGCGCGCCCGCGCGTTCACGGCGGCGGATGGCTGCGAGACGGCGGTGTTCACCATTGGCGACGTGCCGGGCGCCGCGGGCGAGTTCCACCTCCGCGGCGAACCGCACTTGGCCAGGGCAGGGCAGGGCGCCGGCGCCGTGCACCATGTGGCGTTCCGCATCCCCGATGCCGATTACGGCGCGTGGCTCGACCATCTGAGCCGCCACGGCGTCGCCTCCAGCGGCCCGGTCGACCGGTTCTACTTCCGCAGCATCTACCTGCGCGAACCCGGCGGCATTCTATGCGAGATCGCCACCGAGGGGCCCGGCTTCGCGGCGGATGAGCCGGTGGCGACGCTTGGCAACCACCTCTCGCTACCACCTTTCCTGGAGCCGCGGCGCGCCGAAATCGAGGCTGGCCTCACCCCGTTGTCCCGAAGTTGAACCGGCCGGAGGCTCTTCCCCGTTGGCAGAGCCTCCGCTGCGTGCGCTTACCCCAGCCGTTCACCATGCAGCACCATGTCGAGGCCTTCCATCTCCTGGTCCCGTGTCACCCGCAGCCCGATCACCGCGTCGATGATCTTGAGCAGGATGAACGACACCACGCCGCTCCAGATCAGCGTGACACCCACCGCTTCGGCCTGCTTGAGCAGTTGGTCGATGCCGCCCACGGTACCGCCCGGGCTCGCATCGGTGGCCGAAAGCGGGCCATAAGCGAACACGCCCGTCAGCAAGGCGCCGACGATGCCGCCAATGCCGTGCACGCCCCACGTGTCCAGGCTGTCGTCATAGCCCAGCATGTGCTTGAGCCCGGTGGCCGACCAGTAGCACACCACGCCGGCAACAATCCCGATCACCAGCGCCGGGCCAGGCAGCACGAAGCCGGAGGCGGGGGTGATCGCGACCAGGCCGGCCACGGCGCCCGAAATGATGCCGAGCACGGAGGGTTTGCCCTTGGCGAACCACTCGGCGAACATCCAGCCGAGGGCCGCGGCGGCGGTGGCGATCTGCGTGGCCGTCATCGCCATGCCGGCGCGGCCGTTTGCCCCCACGGCCGACCCGGCGTTGAAGCCGAACCAGCCCACCCACAGCAGCGAGGCCCCGATCAGCGCATAGGTGAGGTTATACGGCGCCATGTTGTCGTGCCCGTAACCCAGCCGCCGCCCAAGCACGAGCGCGCACACCAGCCCGGCCACGCCGGCATTGATGTGCACCACCGTGCCGCCGGCAAAGTCGATCGCGCCGATCGTGTTGCCGACATAGCCAAGCGGGCTCCACACCAGATGCGCGATCGGGCAGTAGACCACGATCGACCACAGCACCATGAAGACGCACATGGCGCTGAACTTCATCCGGTCGGCGAACGCGCCCGCGATCAGCGCCGGAGTGATGATCGCGAACGTCATCTGGTACATCATGTAGACGGTCTCGGGGATGGTGAACGCGGTGGCGTTGTCCGTCCCGGCGCCAAGGGTGAACGGCACGTCCACACCCTTGCTGATGTGCTCGCCAATGCCGTTAAGGAAGAAGCGCGACAGGTCGCCGATGAACGGGGCCATGGCTCCGGTGCCATTGGTGAAGGCCAGGCTGTAGCCGCACACCATCCACACGATGCTGACCAGGCAGCAGACGGTGAAGGCTTGCATGAGGGTCGCCAGCACGTTCTTCTTGCGCACCATGCCGGCGTAGAACAGCGCCAAGCCCGGGATGGTCATCATCAGCACCAAGGCCGTGCTGGTCAGCATCCAGGCAGTGTCTCCGCTGTCGATCTTGGCGGCCTGGCTGGCGGCGGCGGTGGCTGCGGGCGTGGTGTCGGTGCCAGGGGCGGCGGTTTGGGCGAGGGCGCTCCCGGCCAGCAGCAGCATCGGGAGCAGGGCGGCACACCAGAGCGGCAAAGTCTTTCGGCGAGTCATTGTCTTGGGGGTCCCTTACAGAGCTTCCGCGTCCACTTCGCCGGTCCGGATGCGGACGGCGCGTTCCAGGTCGAGCACGAATATCTTGCCGTCGCCGATCTTGCCGGTCTGCCCGGCCTTCATGATGGCCTCCACCACCTGCTCGGCCAGGCTGGCCGGACCGGCGACCTCGATCTTCACCTTGGGCAGGAAATTCACGTGGTACTCCGCGCCGCGGTAGATCTCCGTCTGCCCCTTCTGCCGGCCAAACCCCTTGACCTCCGACACTGTCAGGCCTTGCACCCCCAGCGGCGTGAGCGCTTCCCGCACGTCATCCAGCTTGAAGGGTTTGATGATCGCCATGATAAGCTTCATCGTGTTCTTGCCTCTCATTTGACGTTCGGCGCTCACCTCGGCGCCCGCCATTGCAGCTTGTTAATCAAGAAGCGTGCCGTTGATAGCAGGCGTCGTGCACCCCAGGTCTGCCGGCGGCAGCGGCCTTGCTGCATCCGGCCAAATGCCCGCAAATTAAGCAGAAACGGTGCCAGCCATTAAAACAGACGTATGTATTGTGGGCGCGGGCCCCATCGGCGCGTCGCTGGCCTGCAGCCTGGCCGCGTCCGGCCTCGCCGTGGCGGTGGTGGACCGGGCCGCTTTGCCGCCCATGGAACACCCCGCATTCGATGGCCGCGCCTACGCCATTGCCGC
>CAXTNN010000225.1:0-6217 GCA_964245545.1 uncultured Acetobacteraceae bacterium
GCAGCAGGCCCAGGCGAACCTCCGGCAGGCCGAGCTTGGCCGCGGGGGCGGCGATGCGGGCGTGGCAGCCGAGCGCCACTTCCAGGCCGCCGCCGAGCGCCACGCCGCCGATGGCGGCCACCACCGGCTTGTTCAGCCGGTCCAGGGCATCCACCACCTCGGGAAGCAGCGGGGGCGCTATGGGGCGGCCGAACTCGGTGATGTCGGCTCCGGCGATGAAGGTCTTGCCGGCGCCCGTGATGACGATGGCCTGCACCGCCGGGTCGGCGGCCGCGCTCTGCAGAGCCGCCAACAGGCTGCGGCGGACAGCGGCGGACAGCGCATTGACCGGCGGGTTGTCGATGGTGAGGACCGCGACCGCGCCGTCGATGGCGGAGCTGATTTTGTCGGTGGCAGGTTGCTCCAACGGACGCTTGCCTTTCGGGCCAGAATTCTGCAATGCAGGCGCCTAGGGCGCAGGCTGCAGCGAGAGATCATCAAATTTGCCCATTTCAGTCAACTGCTTTCAGGTGCGGCGTCTCCGTGAATGCTGCACTGCAGAACACTGGTCCGCTGCATGGCTCGTAAGCGGCTGATCCTCCATGGCGCGGCCAGCCATGTACCCGAGGCTGGCGCCGACCGCCATTTCGTGACGGCGCTGGCGCGCGGGCTGGAGGTGCTTACCTGCTTCGGCGCAGACCGCCGGCAGCTCGGCAACGCCGATATCGCGGCGCGCTGCCGCCTGCCGCGCTCCACCGTGTCACGCCTCACCCACACCCTGACCCGGCTCGGCTACCTGCATTATGCTGCCGAAGCGGGCCAATACCGCCTCGGAATGGCGGCGCTGGCGCTGAGCACCGGCATGCTCGCCCAGTTGGACGTGCGCGATTTTGCCGGCCCTTTAATGCAGGATCTGGCCGATTTCGCCCGCGGCTCCGTGAGCCTTGGCGTGCGCGACCGGCTGAGCATGGTTTACGTCGAAAGCCGGCGCGGCCAGACACCGATCTCGCTCACGCTGGAGGCCGGGTCCCGCATCGCCGTCGCCACCAGTGCCATGGGCCGGGCCTTCCTGGCCGCCTGCACGGCGGAGGAGCGGGCGCCGATCTTGGAGGAGTTGCGCGTGGTGGACGAGTTCACCTGGCCGGGCACCAGCGAGGCCATCGACAAGGCAATCGAGGATCATGCCACGCTGGGTTGCTGCTGCTCGTTCGGGGACTGGCAAGCCAGTGTGAACGCCATTGCCGTCGGCTTCCGGCCCGGCGGTGGATTGCCGGCGATGGCGCTGAACTGCGGCGGCGCCAACAGCGTGCTGAGCCCGGAGTTCCTGCTGGGCGAGGTGCGTCCGCGGCTGCTGGCGCTCGGGGCGCGGCTGCAGGGCTGCATGGGCCCGCTGCGGCCGCTTTTGCCGAGCCGGCTTGCCATGGCCGCACCACGCCACCGGCCGGCCGCCACAGGAGACAGCCCAGCATGACGGCAGTGCCCAACGCAGCCCTTCCGCTCTCCGGCATCCGCGTGCTGGACCTGTCGCGGGTGTTGGCCGGGCCTTGGTGCGGCACCGTGCTGGCCGACCTGGGGGCCGATGTGATCAAGGTCGAACATCCCGGCCGGGGCGATGACACACGGCATTGGGGCGCACGGCTGGGGGCAACGGAGTCGGCCTACTACTACAGCGCCAACCGCAACAAGCGCTCGGTCACGCTGGACCTGCAGACCGCGCCGGGCCAGCGCCTTGCCCGGGCGCTCGCGCGCAAGGCCGACGTGGTGGTGCAGAATTTCAAGCCGGGCGGCCTGGCCAAGCTAGGGCTGGGCTTCGACGCGTTGCAGGCAGAGAATCCGCGGCTGATCTGCTGCTCCATTTCGGGCTATGACCCAACGGGCCCCGAGGCGGAGCGGCCGGGCTATGACCTGGTGATCCAGGGGGAGGCCGGGCTGATGGCGATGAATGGGGACGCGCCCGACCCCCCGCTCAAGTTCGGCGTCGCGGTGGTGGACCTGTTCACCGGAATGTATGCCGCCCAGGCGATTATTGCCGCGCTGTACCAGCGCCAGCAAACCGGATTGGGGCGCCGTATCGAGATGGCGCTGTTCGATTGCGGATTGATGATTACCGCGTATTGCGGCATCGAGGCGGTCATCAACGGCCAGGACCCGCTGCGCTATGGCAACGAGCATCCCTCCATTGTGCCCTATGGCGTGTTCGATGCGGCGGACGGCAAGTTGGTGATCACCGTGGGCAATGACGGGCAGTTTGCCCGGTTCTGCCGCGACGCGATCGGCCGGGCCGACCTGGCGGCGGACCCGCGCTTTGCCACCAATGGCGGACGGCGCACCCACCGCGCCGAACTGGTTGGCATCATCAAGGCCGAGCTGGCCCGCCGGACCCGCGCCGAGCTGCTCGCCGCCCTGCAGCGCAGCGGTATTCCGTGCGGGGAGGTGCTGGGCTTGCACGAGGCGCTGTGCTCGCCGCGGGCGCGCGACGGCGGGATGGTGGGCGAGCACCTGCACCCGCTGGCGGGACCGTTGCCGGTGATGGCACCGCCCTACCGCCTGGACGGAAGCCGCCTGCCGGTCCGCCGCCCGCCGCCCCGCCTTGGCGAGCACACGGAGGAGGTCCTGCGCGACGAATTAGGCCTCTCCGATGCGGAGATCGCCGCGTTGCAAGCCGATGCCGTGGTGGCCGGCTGATGGCCTTCGCCTGCACCATCCCCGCCCGCCCCACCGTGCAGCAGGACGCCGCCACGGTGCGCATCACGCGATGGGACTTCGAACCCGGCGCCGTCACCGGCTGGCACGAGCATGGCTGGCCCTATTTCGTGGTGATGCTGATGGCGGGCACGTTGCGCGTGCATGACGGCGCGCTGGTGACGGAGGTGCCGCTCGCGCAAGGACAATCCTATGGGCGTCCGGCCGGCATCAAGCACGACGTGATGAACGGCTCGCCGCACCCGATCGCGTTTGTGGAGATCGAGGTGAAGCAGCCGGTAGCCTAATTACGGTCGACGGCTCATATTGCGGGAGCAACATGAACACCACCGGGCAATTTGGCAAAGCCGACCCCTTCCCAGCTCGGTTTGCATCGGCTGTCATTCTGGCAGTTGTTATGGCGAGCTGTGCTGCACCTGGGTCACGGGCCAAAGCGCAGCAACCACAGATTTGCTGGATCGAGCATGTTCTCCAGACGAGTGACGGCCTGGACATATACTTCAACAAGGTCAAAACCCGGGTGGCTCGTGGTAGAGGCTGGGAGGATATGCCAAGCGCAGTCATGAAATCGGGTGACGCAGAGATGGCCTATTCCCGGGTGTCGGCGCAGCTAGGTGACAAACTCTTCTTGGCTAATTCACCGGAGGACGGATGCAGTATCGAGATTGTCACGCGAGATGGAAAAATAGGGGTGAAGGCACAGGCTTTCTTCAACCCTCCTGGCCTTCCGCCAGCCTCAGCCGAAGCGTTTATCCCGGCAGAGCCCATCCGCCCTTGAGTTTTCGTGCTAAACGCCTCGGCTAAGATATTGGCGTCTCCTTCTGGAGGCTTGTAACGTCTTAACTCTGCCGCAGCACGTCAATCGGCACCCAGCTTCCATCGCGCTCGAAATACCAGAACGTCCAGCCATTGCACGAAGGTGCGTTCTGCACCAGCGCGCCCACTTTGTGGATCGAGCCCTGGTGTGGGCCGCTGGTGAGGGTGCCGTCGGCGTTGACGGTGGCCAGCGCCCGTTTGGTGCGGTCGCGCAACTCGGTGCCGGGGGAGACGGCGCCGCGCTCCACGAAGCTGCCGAACGACACGCGGGGGATGTCGCGGCGTGAGGGAGCCACCGCCAGGCCGCCCAGCGGCGCGGCCTTTTCCCGGTTCACCCGCGCCATGGCGGCTTCGACATAGGCAGGGTGGCGCTCGATGCCGACGAAGTGGCGGCCCAGGCGCTTGGCCACGGCGGCCGTGGTGCCGGTGCCAAGAAACGGGTCGAGCACGATGTCGTCCGGGGCGGTGGAGGCGAGCAGCACGCGATGCAGCAGCGCTTCGGGCTTCTGCGTCGGATGCAGCTTCAAGCCATGCTCGTTGCGCAGCCGCTCCGGCCCGGTGCAGAGCGGCATCAGCCAGTCGCTGCGCATCTGCACGTCGTCGTTCAGCGCCTTCATGGCGTGGTAGTTGAACTTGTAACGGCTGTCGCGGCCGCGGGCGGCCCAGATCATGGTTTCATGCGCGTTGGTGAAGCGGCGGCCGCGGAAGTTGGGCATCGGGTTGGATTTGCGCCACACCACGTCGTTCAGGATCCAGAAGCCGAGGTCCTGCAGGATGGTGCCGATGCGAAAGATGTTGTGGTAGGCGCCGATTACCCAAAGCGTGCCGTCCTTGCGCAGCAGGCGGCGGCATTCCTCCAGCCAAGCGCGGGTGAACGCGTCGTAGGCGGCAAAGTCGGCGAACTGGTCCCAGTCGTCGTCCACGCCGTCGACCAGGCTCTCGTCGGGACGGCGCAACTCGCCGCGGAGCTGCAGGTTATAGGGCGGGTCGGCGAACACGCAGTGGAACGAAGCAGGGGGCAGCATGGCCATCACCTGCAGGCAGTCGCCACGCAGCACCTGGTCCAGCGGCAGTTCGCGGCCGACGTCCACTCACAGTGTCCTTGTTGATCCTGCCCGGACTCTGCCGGGGGGGCGGAAGCCGCGTCAATCCAGGGGGGCCAGCTCCAGCGCCATCTGCAGCCGCACGCTGCCGAAGGTGGGGCGATGATGGCGGCATGGCCCGTGCTGCAGCAGGGCGGCGCGGTGCGGCGGAGTGGCGTAGCCGGCGTTGGTGTCCCAGCCGTAATGCGGAAAGCGCCGGGCCAGCCGCGCCATGGTGCGGTCGCGCACCACCTTGGCAACGATGGAGGCGGCGGCGATGGAGAAGCAAGCGGCATCACCACCAACCACGCAGCGCACCGGGCAGGTGAGCAGCGGCGGCTGGTTGCCGTCCACCAGAACCAGGTCGGGCGGGGCGGGCAGGCGGGCGACGGCGCGGGACATGGCAAGCAGGGCGGCGCGGAGGATGTTGATGCGGGAGATTTCCGCCACGGAGGCGGCGCCCAAGGCGACCTCGGCGCCCGAGCGGCGCAGCGCGGCATAGGCCAGCTCCCGTTGCCCAGCGGTGAGCGCCTTGGAGTCGTTAAGCAGCGGCCGCAGCCGGCGCGGGACGCCGCGCGGAAAGACAACGGCGGCGGCCATCACCGGGCCGGCCAGCGGGCCGCGGCCCACCTCGTCCACTCCGGCGACGCGGCCGCCATGGGCGGTTTCTAGGTGGAACGTCGGCATGGGGGTTGGCTAGCAGCAGCGCGGAGGCTGCGGAATAGCCTTACTCGTTCCAAGGAAACGGCCGTTCCGCCATGTCCTGCCAGCTATAAGGCAGGTCGGCCGGAAAGGCGGTCAGCGGAAGGTCGGTTTCCCGGGCGGCGCCGAGCCGGGCGTCGTCCCAAGCAGCAGCAACCGCCACCGGCTGTTCTGGCTGCAAGCTGGGGTTTCGTTGCAGCACGCGCGACACTCGCTGACGCTGCTCACGGATGGTCAGCGGCCAGCTCCGGCTGCGGCGATCGCGTTGATAGTCCCACTTCAGCATATGGATGAGCAGGACGCGGAGAGCGCTCTCCAGCTTATCATACTGGCTGGACCCCACCTCCTCGATCTCCTCTGCCAGGCTTACCATCTCGAGCTCGCTCACACGACCTTCTCGAAGCAGCGTCGCTTGGTGTTTGGCCCAGCCGTAAAGATCAGTTTTATGGTCCATCACAGGCGGTGTTCCGTCGGCCATATCGCACCAAGCATCGTATCCCTGGGACGACATTACAGCCGGAGCTAGAACAGCGACAACTGCGCCTCCGCGAACACACCCTTGCCGGGCGGCACGCTGAATTGCGAGCTGTCCAGGTCGTCGCGCTGCTGCAGGCCGTGCTGGCGGGCGGCACGGTGGAAGCGGCGGGCCAGCAGGTCGGAGTAGACGCCGGTGCCGACCAAGCGCTCGCCGAAGTGCGCGTCGTTCAGCGCGCCGCCGCGGGTTTCGCGCACCAGGTTCAGCACGTGGCGGGCGCGGTCGGGGAAATATTGGGTCAGCCAGGCCTCAAACATCTGGCGCAGCTCATGGGGCAGGCGGAGCAGCACATAGCCGGCCACGTTGGCGCCGGCTTCGGCGGCGGCGGCCAGGATGCGCTCCATCTCGGCATCATTCAGCCCGGGGATCATGGGGGCGGCGAGCACCCCGGCCGGTACGC
>CAXTNN010000226.1:0-6207 GCA_964245545.1 uncultured Acetobacteraceae bacterium
CTGCTGGCCTGGGCGTCGCCGGTGGCGGCCGACGAGTTGCCCTCGTTCCTGCGCCCGGGCGACGCGTTTTGCACCGACGAGGCCGATTTCGACGATTTTGCCGCCCGCAACGCCATCCAGCCTGGCGCGGCGGTGCAAACCTGCCGCCTGGTGCAGACGCCGACACGGGTGGCGGTGATCGGCGGCACCGGCGGGGTGAAGTCGGTGGTGAGGGTGACCAGCGGGCCCGGCATCGACCAGGTGGGTTGGACCAACGGTGCTCTGCCAGTGATCCCATAGGAACCGGGAGCGAACCGAGCCGTATGGAGAGTGCTCAATGTTGGGGAGCCGCACGATGAAGCCCGATCCTGTGTATTTCAACCAGACCGACAGCCTGAACCAGCGTGCCGTACACGAGGTGTCGCTTTACGACCCGGCGGCCCATGACGACCAGATCGTGGTCATGTTCGAGACCCGGCAGGACGCCCAGGCGGCACTGGACCGGCTGGCGGCCGAGGGCTTGGCCGGGGACGCGGTGATCACCGACCGAACGGCGGATGGCGCCAATGCAGGCGTCAACAGCGAGGGCGGCAACACCGGGCTGCTCGGCGCATTGAAGGGGCTGTTTGCACCGGATGCGGAGGTGCATGGCTTTGCCGAGGGCGTCAATCGCGGCCACGCGCTACTGGTGCTGCACCCGGCGCTTGAAACGCGGCTGCGGGTGATTGAACTGCTCGAAGCCAGTCACCCGATCGACTTCGACGCCCGGCTGGAGCAATGGCGCACGGCCGGCTGGGAGAACCTGCGAGCCGCCGAGGGCGCCCGCGAGCGGGTCGGTGCACGGGACACCAGCCGCGGCGGCGAGCGCGTGCGCAGCTACTACGCTCCCCGGGCGCCCGGGAACTAGCGCCAGGCCTACGCAGCCTTCGCGAGGGCGTCCTCGCCGTCCAGCACGGCGGCCACGGCGTGGACCACGGCGGCGATACGGACGGCGGCTTGGACCTGCTCCTGCGTCAGTCCAGCTTGGCGCACCACCTTTTCGTGGCTTTCCATGCACATGGCGCAGCCGTTCACGGCCGAAACCGCCAACGACCAGAGCTCGAAATCGACCTTGTCCACGCCGGGCCGGGCCATGACGTTCATGCGCAGACGCGCGGGCATGTTCGGGTAATCGCCGCCGACCTCGTGGGTGAAGCGGTAATAGACGTTGTTCATGCCCATGATCGCCGCGGCAGCCTTGGCCGCAGCCAGCGCCTCGGGGGTAAGCTGCCCGCCGAACTCGCCCACCAGGGCGGCCGACACTTCGGCATTGCGCGAGGCCAGGGCGGCAGCGACGAAGGTGCCGGCGCGTTGCTGTGTGGAAAGGCTGGGCTTGGTGGTGAGGGAGCCGAGATTGAGCTTCAGGTCCTTGGCATAATCAGGAATGCGGTTCTTGAGGGCCTCGACAGACATGACGAACTCCGGAAGTACGGCGGCCCGGCCCAGCCTGTTGCCGAACCGGGCCGCCATCGTTGTGCAGAAAGGCGCGGTTAGGCGGCGATGGAGATGAATTCGTCGCCTTTGTTCCAGTTGCACGGGCACAGCTCGTCGCTCTGCAGGGCGTCCAGCACGCGCAGCACCTCGGCCGGGTTGCGGCCCACGCTGTCATGGTTTACCGACACGAAGCGGATGATGCCCTGAGGGTCGACCACAAAGGTCGCGCGCATGGCCACGCCATCCGCCTTGTCGAGGATGCCGCACGCGGTAGCGAGCTCGCGCTTCAGGTCCGACAGCATCGGGATTTCGAGCTTGTTCAGGTCTGCGTGGTGCAGGCGCCAGTTTACGTGGGTGAACTCGTTGTCGATGGAGACGCCATAGACCGCGGCATCACGATCGGCAAAGTCACCAGCCATCTTACCAAACGCGACAATCTCGGTCGGGCAGATAAAGGTGAAGTCCTTCGGCCAGAAGAACACGACCTTCCACTTGCCGGCATCGGTCTGGTTGGTAATGTCAGTGAAGCAGGTCTTCAGGTTGAGCCCCTCGGGGCCGCCTTTCACTGCCTTAAGATTGAATGCGGGAAATGCGTCGCCAACAGTGAGCATTCGGGTCCATCCACCAAAAGAGAGTGTCGCCTTCGCAGGTGCAACATAATGCTGCACTGCACAGTTGCGACTGGGGACGGCTAAAGCAAGGGAAACCTCGACGGTTTTCCTAGGTCCCCGAGAGCTGGTGGTAGAGCGCCCCCGCGCTGGCGGCCTTGCGCACCAGCTTCACCGTCGCCTCGTCGCGCATCTCGCGGGCAATTGCGGCCAAAGCAGCCACGTGCTCGCTGCCGGCACCCTCGGGGATGAGCAACAGAAACACCAGGTCTACCGGCTGGCCGTCGATGGCGTCGAAATCAAGCGGCCGGGCCAGCCGGACGAACAAGCCGAACAGCCGCTCGAGCCCGGCAATGCGTGCGTGCGGCAGGGCGAATCCGCGGCCCAGCCCCGTGGAGCCGAGCGCCTCGCGGGCCGCCAGCGCGCTCAGCACCACGGCGCTTTCAAGCGGGGTGCGGTGGGCAGCCTGGCGAGAGAGTTCGGCCAAAAGCTGGGATTTGTCGCCCGCCCGCAGGTCCACGAGAACACGATCTGGGCCGATCAGCTCACTCAGCTTCATGCATAGCCCACCCGTCCATTGATCGGCACCGGACTATTCGGATGCCCGTAGCCGGTAGCCAACGCCGGTCTCGGTTAAAATATACACTGGCCGTTCCGGGTCGGGTTCAATCTTTTGCCGCAGCGCTCGAATGTAGATGCGAAGATACTGCACGTCGGTGTCACCACCCCAGACCTCGCGCAGAATTTGTTTGTGCGTCAACACCTTGCCAGCATGCGCCACCAGCAGCCGCAGCAGGTCGTATTCCCGGCGGGAAAACTTCAGCTCCACACCTGCCATGCTCACAATGCGGCGAACGAGATCCACCGACAGGTCGCCGGCTCGAAACACCGGCCGCTCGCCGGCTTGCTGCAATCGGTGGCGCTGGGCGGCGCGGATGCGGGCGAACAGCTCATCAATGCCGAACGGTTTGGTCACGAAGTCGTCAGCGCCCAGGTCGAGCGC
Organism: uncultured Acetobacteraceae bacterium; assembly: GCA_964245545.1. Classification (GTDB taxonomy): domain Bacteria; phylum Pseudomonadota; class Alphaproteobacteria; order Acetobacterales; family Acetobacteraceae; genus LMUY01. The sequence goes on from CAXTNN010000226.1 coordinate 3,064, forward strand.
CTCGACCTTGCTCACCTCGTCATCGCGGCTGGAGAGCACGATGATGGGTAGGACAGAGCCGCTGTCCCGCACCCGGCCGATCACCTGCAGCCCGTCCATGTCAGGCAGCCCTAAGTCGAGCACCACGACGTCGGCGGCTTGCTGGTTGATGGCTGCCATCGCCGCGGCACCGGTGCCGACTTCAGACACGGCAAAGCCCTGCGCGGCCAAGCCGGTGCGCAGGAAGCGCAGGATCGCCGGCTCGTCGTCCACAACCAAGACGCGCAGCTTGCTTCCATTGACGATCACGCCGCCTCTTCCTGCAGCGGCAACTGGGCAGGCACTGGCAGGGTGATGGTGAAGCAGGCGCCGGAGCGGTCATCGCGGTTGGCGGCCTTGATGGTGCCGCCCATGGCCTCCACGAAGCCGCGGCAGATCGCCAGCCCCAGCCCGGTGCCGGCGCGCTGGCGGTCGGCGCTGCGCACCCGGTAGAACTTGTCGAACACGCGCTCGAGGTCGGCGGGCGGAATGCCGTCGCCCTCATCCATCACCCGGACGCGGACGATGCCGCCATCCTGCCAGGCGCTGATCTGCACGCAGGAGCCCGGCACCGAGTATTTGGCGGCATTGTCCAGCAGGTTGAACAGCACCTGCTCGAACAGCACCATGTCGATGGCCAGCATCGGTAGGCCAGGCTGCAGGTCGACCCGCACCTGATACGCCGACAGGATCCGCTCGGCCCGGCGCAGCACGGCGCCGACCACGTCCGACAGGTCGGCCAGCCCGGTGGCCAGCGAGAGCGGGCCGGATTCGAGCCGCGTCATGTCCAGCAGGTTGCCGATGAAGCGGTTGAGCCGCTCGGCTTCCTCCTGGATGGTGCGCAGCATGGCGGTGCGGCCCACCTCGTCCAGCGTGCCGTGCTGGCTGGCAAGGCTGCTGGCTGCCCCCAGGATCGAGGCCAAGGGCGTGCGCAGGTCGTGCGAGATGGAGGTCAGCAGGGCGGACCGCAGCCGGTCGGTTTCCGCCTGCAGGCGGGCCTGATCCACATCGCGCACCAGGTTCACCCGCTCGATGGCCAGCGCCGCCTGGTCCGACAGCGCGTTGAGTAGGCGCTGCTGGTCAGGGGTGAGCAGCGGGCCCGGCTCGTCGCGGTCCAACCCGATCACGCCGATTGGGCCGCGGCCGGTCTGCATGGGGATGAACAGCCGCTTGCCCCCCGGCAGTGTGTCCGAGCCGCGGCCGGCGGTGCGGTTGTGCTCCCACGCCCACTTGGCGGCGGCCAGGTCGGCGTCGTCCAGCATGTCGTCGGGCGGGAAGCCGGCCTGCACCGCCAGGCCGTGCGCGCCGGGCAGCAGCAGCACCACGCGCAGCTTCAGCATCAGCGCCACCTGGTGGGCGGTGGCCCACAGCACGTCGTCCATGGAGACGCCGCTGGCGAGCTTGCGGCTGAATTGGTATAACTCCTCGGTGGTCTTGGCACGGGCGCGGGCGGTGACGGTCTGGTCGCGCATGCGGGCGGTAATTTTGCTGGCCACCACCGCCACCACGGTGAACACCGCCAGGGTCACCAGATTTTCCGGATCGGTGATGGTGAAGGTGTAGAGCGGCGCCAGGAAGAAGAAGTTGTAGGCCAGCACGCTCAACAGGCAGGCCACCAGCGACGCCGCCAGCCCATACACCACCGCGGTCGCCAGCACGCTCATCAGGAACACCAGCGCCACGCTGGTGACGCCCACCATCTCGTGCAGCAGCAGGGCAACGCCCAACGCGGCCGCCACGGCGAGCACGCTGCCGCCGCTGGCGCTGACGGTCAGCCCATCCAGCAGCGACCAGCCAACGCTGCGGCGCGGCTGCCCGCGGGCGGGCTTGGTGTCTTCCGCCAGCACGTGGACGTGGATGTTGGAGGCGCGGCTGATGATCCGCTGCGCCGTCGACCCGCGCAGCATCTCCGTCCAATGCGCCCGGCGCGAAGGCGGAACGATGATATGGGTGAAGTTGTTGGAGCGGGCATACTCCACCACGGCGGTCGCGACATCGGCGCCGGGCACGGTGATGGTCTCCCCGCCTAGGCGCTCAGCCAGGCGCAGCGCTTCGGCAGTGGTCTGCTGCCCGGCCTGGTCGCGCCAGCCGCCGCTTTCGACATGCACCGCGGTCCAGGTGCCGCGCAACCGATCGGCGAGGCGGCGGCCATGGCGCACCAGCGCTTCCCCGCCCGGGCTGCCGTCGATCACAACCAGCACGCGCTCGCTGGCGCCCCATGGCCCAGTGATGGCGTGGCTGCGCATGTAGTCGACCATCTGGTCGTCCACCCGCTGGGCGGTGCGGCGCAGTGCGAGTTCGCGCAGGGCGGCCAGGTTGCCGGGCATGAAGTAGTGCTTCACCGCCCGCTCCGCCTGGTGCGGAAGGTAGATTTTGCCCTCCTTCATGCGCTTGATCAGGTCTTCCGGCGTAAGGTCGATCACCTCGATGTCGTCGGCGCGGTCGATGATCTTGTCCGGCACGGTCTCGCGCACGCGGATGCGGGTGATCTGCGCCACCACGTCGTTCAAGCTCTCGACGTGCTGGATGTTGAGGGTGGTGTAGACGTCGATACCCGCGGCGAGCAGCTCCTCCACGTCCAGGTAGCGCTTGGGGTGGCGGCTGCCGGGCGCATTGGTGTGGGCCAGCTCGTCCACCAGGACCAGCTTGGGCCGGCGGGCCAGCACGGCGTCCAGGTCCATTTCCTCGACGGTGTGGCCGCGATAATCGATTTGGCGACGTGGGATGATCTCGAGGCCGTCCAGGAGGGCAATGGTCTCCTTGCTGCCATGGGTCTCAGCGATGCCCACCACCACGTCTACTTCGTCGCGCTTGCGGGCGGCAGTGACCAGCATTTCGTAGGTCTTGCCCACGCCCGGCGCCGCGCCAAGGAACACTTTCAGCCGCCCGCGGTTGGCGCGGTTGGCTTCGGCGAGAAGGGCGTCGGGAGAGGGGCGGCCGTCGTTCATGGGGGCGTTTCATACTGCTCCCGCCCGCTCTGGGGAGGGGAACGGGGTGGAGGCACGCCGCTGATATAGCGCGCCTCGGCTCCCTCACCCAGCCCTCTGCGGCGGCGGGGCAGCTTTTCACGGTGAAACGGGTGCGAAGGCCTTTGCACCCCTACGCCAGGATGATACAATGTATCAT
>CAXTNN010000227.1:0-6203 GCA_964245545.1 uncultured Acetobacteraceae bacterium
CGCGCGGATCGGCCCGGCCCTCGCGCCACGCGGCGGATACCAGCTCCTCTTTCCGCCGCTGCCGGGCGTCATAGCGTTCGCCCTCGCGCGGTATCTCCGCCGTCAGCCCGGCCATCTGCACGGCCTTAAGCGTGTCCAGGGCCGCCTTCGATAGCCCCGGCACCTCGACGGCATCGCGCGCCCGCTGCTGCTCCACCTCGCCGATATGGTGGCGCACGGTGGCATCCCGTGCCGCCGCCTCGCGGTCCAGGCTGCCGCCGATCGCAGCGGCGGCCGACTTGGCGCGCGCCCGATCATCCTGAGCAGCACGGCCGGCAAGCCACCCCTCCCGGCCGCGCAAGGTGCCCAGCACCTCCGGTCCTTCCTGCCGCAACGTCTGCGCTGCCACGCGAAGATCGTGGCCAGAGCGCTCAATCAGCTTGTCCAGTGCATCGCCGGCCTGGTCGGGATCGCGATAGGCACCCCGCAGATAGTCCTTCTGCGCCTCCACCTCCCGCATGGCGGCGGGGGCCTGGTCGGCAATCCGCGCCAGCTCCTCGGGTGAGGTGCTTCGGCCCAAGCTGTCCCGGTTCTGTCCGGTTGGATCGCGCCACGCCGGCAACAACGGCGCCGGCTCGCGTTCGGCCTCCTGCGCCTTCGCCGGCTGCGGTGCGACCGGGCGTTCCGCCACTTCCTGCGATGCCGGACCTTCGCGCCGGGTGTTGTAGGTCAGCGCGTCCCGCAGCTTGCGGCCCAGCTCCCCGCGCTCGGCCTCGCGCTTCTGCTCCTGGGTCAGCTCGTCGCGCGTCGGCCACGCGATCGACGCGGCCCGCACCTCGCCGCGCGCCATCTGCCGGGCGAGCTGGCCGGCGTCGCGCACCGTCTCCCGCGCGACGAAAACCTCGGCACTCTCCCGCTGCCGGGTCAGCGCGACATAGCTTGCAGCCGATCGCCAGTGCTCAGTGTGGTAGAGGTAGGTCCGGTCCAGGGTCTTGCCCTGGCCCTTGTAGATCGTCCCCGCATAGCCGTGCCGGAAGCCCTCGAAGTCGGCGGCGGACCATCGCACCTCTCGCCCGTCCTTGCCGGCCGCGTCCAGCGTCGCGGTGATCTGGCCCGTTGCGGGGTCCAGCCGCGTGATGGTGCCCACGTTGCCGTTGTAGATGTGGAGCTTCTTGTCGGTGTCGGTGAACTGCACCCGATCGCCCACGGCGAAGGCGGCGCGCCCGTGCTTCGTCTCAAGCGCCACATCGCGCCCGGTCAGCTCGCCCCGCTCGCGCCGCACCTGGCGCAGCTCGGCATTCAATGTGTCCACGTCCCGGTTGGTGTAGGCGAAGACGAACCGGCTTTGTCCCGGCCGCTCGTCGGCATCCCGCTTCCACGCCGCCACAAGCGCGCTGCGGGCCTGGTCCTGCTTGTCGGTCCAGGTGATCGCCCCGGCCTTGTCAAACGCCCCCACGGCCTCGGCAAACCGGCCCTCGGCCAAGTCGCGCGCCGCCTGGCGCTGCCAGTCCACCCGCTGCCGCGTCACCTCGGTGATTTCCGCGGAGCCGTGGCGCTGGCGCATTGCGGAAAACATCCCGCCGCGCTCGATGCTGGCAAGCTGGCGGTCGTCGCCGGCGAGGATGACTTTCGCGCCGGCCTGGCGCGCGGCGGCCAGCAGCTCGCCCGTCACCCGCGTGTCGAGCATCGCCGCCTCGTCCACCATGACGACGGTGCGCTTGTCCCATTCGGTGCGCCCGTTCTTGATGGCGAACAGCGCGGCATGAACGGTGCGCGCCTCGCGGAATCCGTCCTGCGCCAAGTGCTGGGCAACCGCGTTCGTCGGGGCCAAGCCCACCACATGCTTGCCGTCGCGCTCGTGGGCGTCGCGGATCGCCGCCAGCGTATAGCTCTTGCCGGTGCCTGCCCGCCCCTCGATCAGCTTGAGGTGCCCGGCGCTGGCCGCGTGCTCGAACGCCTCGGCCTGGTCGGGCCGCAGCTTCCGCGCCTCCATGGCTGCGCGGGCGTGGCGCGCGGATACCGCGCCGGATTTCTGGCGGAGCAACCCACCCGCCGCCGCCATCGCGGCGCGCTCCTGCTCGCGCACCTCCCGCGTGGTGTACCGCCCGGCTGCCGCACCCGTCTCGCGGTCGTACAGCGGCACCAGCTCGCGGCTTTTCAGAACGGCGGCGCGAACCGCCGCAATCTCCCCAGCCCCTTCCCTTTCCTCCTGCCCAAGCTGCTTGGTCAGGAACCGGTCAAGGTCACGCTCGGTGAAGGTGGCGTTGTTGCGCGTCAGTGCCGCCAGCACCTTTTCCGGATCGCGCGCCGCCTCCTGATTGGCCTGGCGGATAGTCTCGGCACGCTCGACGATCTCCGCCCCGGTGCGCCGCATCCGAACCGGCCCGATGTGCTCCTGGCTGAGCGTGGCCGGGCGATCGACGCGCGCCTCTAGCCCGTGCTCGCGGAAATACTGGTCCTGGTGGTCGCGCCATAGCTCGCCCCATGCGGCACCGTCCGCCACGCGGGCGCGTCCGCCGGCCTGGCGCACCTCGGGGTCAAGGTCGCGTGCTTTCTTGGCGTTAAACCCGTCCCGCTCAACCCGGCGCGTGGTGATCAAAAGATGCGCGTGCCAGTTCGCCCGCTCGCTCTCCGCTTCGGCCCCGTGCGGCGCGTGAACATCGAGCTGCACCGCCAGCCCGTTCGAGACAAAATGCTGCTCGGCGAAGGAGCGGGCCATCGCAACCCGGTCCTCGGTCGTCACCTCCCGGTCGGCCGGCAGCGCCAGCACGATCTCACGGGCGACCTGAGCATCCTTCCGGCGTTCGGCGGCCTCCGCCGCGTTCCACAGCTCGCCCGCTCGGCCGAATCGCCCCGGCGCACCCTTGGGCAACAGCACCTCGTGGTGCTCGGGCGCGTCGCGATGCCGGAAGTAGAACACCTCGCCCGTGCGCTCGGCGGTGATCGCCTCCCGGCCGTTATAGGCGGCGGACCGTACGGCGCTGCCGCCGGAGCTGCGGGAGATGTAGCGAGCGCGGGCGAATTGGATGGCCACGGCGGCAGTTTGAATCCGCCCTGCCCCCTTCGCAAGCCGCATTCCGGAGGAATGCATATTGCGTCTGCACGCTTCCGCTCGCCTGGCGGCTCACTGGTGCAGAACCCGCTAACACGGTTGGCCCATATTTACACTGGCTAACAGCCAGCAGATCGCCCATGTAAGCCCTATCGCGGCGATCTTCCGGCTGCACGCGACAGAGAGAGACCAGCACTCCCGCCAAGCCCGCGCGAGGAGTGTCATGTGGTCGCCAGTGTTTCCCCTATCCGCAATCGGCTGTTAGCGGCACTCTCCAAGGCAGCCTTGGCCAGCGTTCTGCCAAAGCTGACGCCCGTTTCTCTTGGATTGCGTCAGGGCATCTACCGCCCTGACGGGCCTATAGAATTCGTCTGGTTTCCCCAGACCGGCATGATCTCCTTGGTCGCGCAACTTGATGATGGCATGCAGGCCGAAGTCGGCATCATTGGATGCGAAGGTATGGCGGGTACTCCGCTTCTGTCTGGGGTCGATACGTCCTACTGCGAGTCCATGGTCCAGATGCCAGGCAGCGCCCTTCGCATGCCGGCCGCAGATTTCCGCACCGAAATTGACGCCAATGCACCTTTTCGGGCACTTATGCTCCGCTATAGTGAAGCGCATCAGGCGCAGGTGATGCAGACCGCTGCCTGCAATGGACGCCATGGGTTGGAACAGCGGCTCGCACGCTGGCTGCTGATGGCCTTCGATCGAGCGGATGGCGCCGACTTGCCGCTCACGCAGGATTTCATCGCTATGATGCTGGGGGTCCACCGCCCGAGCATCACCGTCACCGCGGGTATCCTCCAGCGGGCGGGTCTTATCAAATACGCCAACGGCTCGGTGACGGTACTGGATCGCGACGCCCTGGAGGCGGCTTCCTGTGAGTGCTACGGCGCAGTCAGAAGGCGTTTTGCCAGTCTTCTTGGGACAATCGGCTCCTAGCCGTATGCAACCTTACCGTCGAAAGGATGGACGCCTTCTACTGTCAGTTCATGGCATCAGGAGCACCATCTTCCGGGCGCGATAACGCCGCTCGGAACGACGCTCCTGAGCGGCTGACTCAGACACATCCCTATCCGCGGCTTGCCGATGCCAGCAATGAGGATGGCGACGCTTCCTCCGCCGCCCGTGTGGCCCAGCTCGAATCTGAGAACCAGGCGCTACGAGAAGAGAACGCCCGCGCCCACCAAATACTCCGCAGTGCGGTCGACTACGCTGTCATTACCCTGGATGATCAGGGTCGTATCACGGGCTGGAACGAAGGTGCACGGCAGGTGCTTGGCTACACTGAAGCCGAGGTTTTGGGCCGCTCCGGAGACATGATCTTCACGGCCGAGGACCGTAACCAGGGCAGGTTTGATCTTGAACTCCGCCGCGCCTTGGAACACGGCCGGGCGGCCAACGAACGTTGGCATTTACGGCGCGGAGGCACCCGGTTTTGGGCGAGCGGCCTGATGATGCCGCTACTCAACGCACACGGTCAGTCGGATGGCTTTCTCAACATCCTTCGGGATCGCACAGAGGTGCAGGTCCAGATTGAGCGGCGCGAGCTGCTGATGGCTGAAATGAACCATCGGGTGAAGAACACCTTTGCGATGGTCCAGGCTATCGCTGCCCAAACCAGTCGTCATGCAAGCAGCATGGCTGATTTCCAGGCCGCGTTCGGGAGTAGGCTTCAAGCATTGGCTCGCTCCCACGATATGCTCATCACTGGAAGCTGGGACGATGCCCCCCTGCATGGCATTATCGAGGGCGCACTAGGAACCTACCTAGGCGAACCGGGGCGGGTCACAATCGAGGGCGTCTCGGTGATGCTTCCGGCAAATTTGGTGGTCATGCTGACGCTCGCTTTTCATGAACTCGCCACCAACGCCGAAAAACATGGTGCTCTTTCGGTGCCGGGCGGCTCCATTCACGTCTCGTGGCAGGTCAAACCGGCCATCAAGGAAAGCCGTCAAGTCGAACTGCTTTGGCGGGAGAGCGGCGGTCCGCCCGTCCGTGCGCCAGAACGGCAGGGCTTCGGCACTCATCTCTTGGGGCGCGGTTTAGGCCAGTTCGGTAGCTCGCTGCGATTGGATTTCCAGCCCGGCGGCCTGGAATGCCATGTTTGTTTTCCGTTTGGCTCTGGGCATGAGGAAAAGAACACCGTGATCAAAGCCCCTAGTCAGGAGGGTTGCCCTGGCCGTGAACGACGATAAACCAGACCGTCCTGACATACCGGGATTGGACATAAATGGCCCGTTCGCTTGCTGAGCGCCTTCGTGCTCATGAACAACAGAAAGCCCGGCTTGCCGAACAGGAAGCCAAGCTCAAGGACGCCGGGCGCAAGGCGCGCACTCGCCGCCTGATCGAAGCCGGGGGCCTGGTCGAGAAAACCGGCCTCCTCGATCTCGATCCCAACGCCCTTTATGGCGCGCTGCTGTCGCTGCGCGACGGTGCCGGCGACAAGAAACAGGTCGAGCAATGGACCGCCCTCGGCGGCCGGACCTTTGCCCGCGAAGCCCGCGCCCGCGACGAAGGCAAGGAACCCATCGTGCTGACCTTCTCCACCGCACTCGCCAAGGAAGCGACCGCCACCCTGCGCACGGCCGGATTCAGGTTCAACAAGGTGCTGCAACACTGGGAGGGCCTGGCGCGCATCGAGGATGCCCGCCAGCTCGCCAAGGAACACGGCGGTACCGCCCGCCAGGTGACCCCTTCCCTGCCCGCTCCTGCCGCACTGGACACCGCCGCGGAGTGACCTGGTTGCGTTTGGTGGCGGCTGCGGCGGTACTCATCGCCGGCAGCTCGCCCGCTTTTGCGGCGGCAACGGCGAACCACGATCTCGAACGCATCCCATTCAACGTCGGCTTCCTGTTTATCGTGGCGGTGATCCTCGTCGCGATTGGCAACCGGCCGATGCTGCTCGCCAGTGACCGGCGGCTTCGGGCGGCGCGGCGGATCAAGTTCATCTTCGGCCTGCCGCTATGCTGGCTGGTGCTGTCGCTGATCCACGCGGGAACCGGCTGGCCCGCCTCGGGCTGGATCGCCTGGCCGCTGTTCCTCGTGACGGCCGGGCTGATGTTCGCGTTCGGTCAGCACCTGGTGCCCGGCCCGCTCCGGCGCTGGTTCGCATCGATGTAGGGGGTCCGGTAGCAACGGAACCGAAAATTCGATTCAGCCCACAGTCACC
>CAXTNN010000228.1:0-6181 GCA_964245545.1 uncultured Acetobacteraceae bacterium
CACGCCGACCCGGCCAGGCCCGGCGGGGTGCCCGGTGATGGAGGCCAGGCCGCTTTCCGCCTGCACCAGCAGGTCGTACGCCTTCATGGTGGCGTAATCGTGGCCTTCGCCATAGCCGCTGATGTCCACCGTGATCAGCCGTGGATGGCGCGCCCGCAGCCCGTCCGAGCCGAACCCAGCGCGGGCGGCGGCGCCCGGGGCGAGATTCTGGATGAACACGTCCGCGCCAGCCAGGATGCGGTGCAGCAAGGCCGCACCCGTCGGGTCCTTCATGTCGGCGGCCAGGCTCTGCTTGCCGCGGTTCAGCCACACGAAATAGCTGGACAGGCCATGCACCGCCGCATCGTAACCGCGGGCGAAGTCGCCCTCGGACCGCTCGATCTTGATCACCCGGGCGCCCGCATCGGCCAGCTTGCAGGAGCACAGCGGCGCTGCCACAGCCTGCTCCAGGCTGACCACCAGCAGTCCGGACAGCGGCGCCACCGTTAATAACTGCGCGGCAGGCCGAGCACATGCTCCGCCAGGTAGGACAGGATGAGGTTGGTGCTGATGGGCGCCACCTGGTACAGCCGGGTCTCGCGGAATTTGCGCTCGACGTCGTATTCCTCGGCAAAGCCAAACCCGCCATGCGTCTGCACGCAGGCTTCGGCCGCGGCCCAGCTTGCCTCGGCCGCCAGCAGCTTGCCCATGTTGGCCTGCTCGCCGCACGGCAGTCCGGCCTCGAAGCGCTGCAATCCGTCACGCACCAGCAGCTCGGCCGCGCGCATCTGGGCATAGGCGCGGGCGATCGGGAACTGCACCCCCTGGTTTTGCCCGATCGGGCGGCCGAACACCTGCCGGTCGCGGGCATAGGCGACGGACTTGGCGATGAACCACTTCGCATCGCCGACGCACTCGGCAGCAATCAGCAGCCGCTCCGCATTCATGCCGTCCAGGATATAGCGGAAGCCGCGCCCCTCCTCGCCCAGCAGCGCGTCGGCGGGGATGTGCATGTCGTCGAAGAACACCTCGCAGGAATTATGGTTCATCATGGTCCGGATCGGCCGGATGGTCAGGCCGCGAACGGCGCGCATATCGACGATAAAGGTCGACAAACCTTCGGTCTTTTTCGCCACCTGCTCGCGAGGTGTGGTGCGGGCCAGCAGCAGCATGAGGTCGGAGTGTTCGGCCCGGCTGGTCCAGATCTTCTGGCCATTCACCACGTAGCCATCGCCCGTCCGCCGCGCCGTGGTGCGCAGCGCCGTGGTGTCGGTGCCGCTGGTCGGCTCGGTGACGCCGAACGCCTGCAACCGCAGCTCGCCGGTGGCGATCCCGGGCAAGTAGCGCTGCCTTTGCTCGCTCGAGCCGTGGCGCAGGATCGTCCCCATCGTGTACATCTGCGCATGACAGGCGGCGGCGTTGCAGCCTTCCGCCTGGATAGTCTCAAGGATCGCGCCTGCCGCCGACAGCCCGAGCCCCGACCCGCCATAGTCCTCCGGGATCAGCACGGAAAGGTAGCCCGCCTGCGTCAAGGCGGCCACGAACTCGCTGGGGTAGCCGCGCGCCGCGTCCCGCTTGCGCCAGTACTCGGGTGGAAACCCGGCACAGAGCCGTCGCACCGCCTCGCGGATCTCACCGTGATCGTCCGGCGTCTGGACGCTTTGGTCCGTCATCTGTCGCCTCCCTCCCCTGCCGCAGCCGTCCTGGCCGGTATACAGCCAAGATGCCACGAAGGAGACCCGCACAATGAGGTTTGCCGCCGTCCTGCTCGGCGCCATGATCACGCTCATGGCAACCCCACCGCTCCAAGCGCAGCCACCAGACATCCGCGCCGCCCTGGCACCCACCGGAGTGTTGCGCGCCGGCCTGGTCGAGGCGCCGAGTGCCGGCGTGCTGTTTGTCCAGCGCGGGGAAGACGGCAAGCCGCACGGCGTCACCGTCGATCTTGTCGCCAACCTGGCTGACAGCCTCGATCTGCCGGTCGCCATCACCGTCTTCCCCAACACCGGCGATGCAGCCGATGCGGTGCATGCCGGCAGCATCGACCTGGCCTTCATGCCGGTGGATAACGTGCGCCGCCAATTGGTGGCGTTCGGCCCCGGCTATTACGAGTTGGAGAGCACCTACCTGGTCAGCGGCGCCTCCGGCATCACCGACGTGGCGGAGGTGAACCGGCCCGGTCTGCGGGTTCTGGCCATCGCCGGCACCACCACCCTGCGCGCCGCTTCACGCACCTTGACGGCGACGCAGCCGGTCGCGGTGCCGTCGGTCCAGATTGCGCTCGACCAGATGCGGACCGGGCAGGCCGATGCGCTGGCGCTATCGCGCGACTCGCTGCAGCCGCTCGCGGCCGAGCTGCCAGGCTCACGTATCGTCACCGGCGGATTCCAGCAGACGCTGGTAGCCGTGGCCGTCCCGCCCGGCCGTCCGGCGGCACTCACTGCTGCCAGCGATTGGCTGAACCAGGCCAAGGCGCTCGGCGTGGTCCGCCGCATCTTCAACGCCCACGGGCTCGCCTCCGAGCAGGTGGCGCCTTAACACGGCGGCGCTGCTCAGTAGATCACCGGTTCCGCCACGGGCGCGCCGAACTCCGTGCGCAGGAAGTCGAAGTCGCAGCCCTCGTTGGCCTGCTGGATGTGCTTGGTGAACATCCAGCCATAGCCGCGCTCGAACCGTGGCGCCGGCGGCGCCCAGGCGGCCCGGCGGCGTGCCAGCTCCGCCTCCGGCACCTCCATGGTGATGCTGCGGGCCGGCACGTCCATCGTCACGATGTCCCCCGTACGCAGCAGCGCCAGCGGGCCGCCGACATAGCTTTCCGGCGCCACATGCAGCACGCAGGCGCCGTAGCTGGTGCCGCTCATCCGCGCGTCCGACATGCGCATCATGTCGCGGTAGCCGCGCTTCAGCAGCGCCTTGGGCATCGGCAGCATGCCCCATTCCGGCATCCCGGGGCCCCCCTGCGGCCCGGCATTGCGCAGCACCAGCACGTGGTCAGGCGTGATGTCGAGGTTCTCGTCGTCTACTGCCTGCTTCATGCTGGGATAGTCGTCGAACACCAGCGCCGGGCCGGAATGGCGCAGGAAGCGCTGGTCCATCGCCGCCGGCTTGATCACGCAGCCATCGGGCGCCAGGTTCCCTGTCAGCACCGCCAGCGAGCCCTCGCCATAGATCGGCCGGCTGGTTGGGCGGATCACGTCGTCATTGTAGACCTTCGCCCCTTCGATCCCCTCGCCCAGCGTGCGGCCGCTTACCGTCATACAATCCAGATGCAGGTGCTCGCGGATCTCGCTCATCAGCGCGCGGATGCCGCCGGCGTAGAAGAAATCCTCCATCAGGTAGCGGTCGCCGCTGGGGCGGACATTGCCGATCACCGGCACGCGGCGGCTGAAGCGCTCGAAATCCGCCAGCCCGATCTCCTGCCCCGCCCGACGGGCCATGGCGATCAGGTGGATGATCGCGTTGGTGGAACAGCCCATCGCCATTGCCACCGCTATCGCGTTCTCGAACGCCGCATGCGTCTGGATCTGCTGCGGTGTGAGGTCCTCCCAAACCATGTCGACGATGCGCCGCCCGGTTTCCGACGCCAGCCGGATGTGCCCGGCGTCCGCCGCCAGGATCGACGACCCGCCGGGCAGCACCATGCCCAACGCCTCTGCGATCGCCGTCATGGTGCTCGCGGTGCCCATGGTCATGCAGGTGCCGTAGGAGCGGGCGATGCCGCCCTCCACTCCTAGCCAATCCTGATCGGTAATTTTGCCGGCGCGCAACTCGTCCCAATATTTCCAGCTATCGCTGCCAGACCCGAGCACACGGCCCTGCCAATTGCCCCGCAGCATGGGGCCGGCCGGCAGGAAGATCGCCGGGATGTTCATGCTGGTAGCGCCCAGCAACAGGGCCGGCGTGGTCTTGTCGCAGCCCCCCATCAGCACGGCGCCATCCACCGGGTGGGAGCGCAGCAGCTCCTCCGTTTCCATCGCCAGCATGTTGCGGTACATCATGGTCGTGGGCTTGACGAAGGTCTCGCTCACCGACAGCGCCGGCAGCTCCACGGGGAACCCGCCCGCCATCAGCACGCCGCGCTTGACGTCCTCCACCCGCTGCTTGAAGTGCGCGTGGCAGGGCTGCAGGTCCGACCAGGTGTTGAGGATCGCTATCACCGGCTTGCCGGTCCACTCCTCGGGCGCATAGCCCATCTGCATGGCGCGGCTGCGATGGCCGAAGCTGCGCAGGTCGGCGGGGCCAAACCACCGGGCCGAGCGCAATCGGCCCGGCTGCTTGCGGCGGACCGGCGCCGGTGCGATCGAGCCGGGCTCCAGTTCCGGGACGATGACGGGGGTGTCGGGCATGGGGGCAAACTCCCTACGGTGCGGGCAGCCGCATGCCGTCTACGAACACGTCGAGCAGGCGCACGACGTTGCCCTGCCAGCCCGGCTTATCGTGCATGTAGCACATGCCCACCAAGGTGCGCAGCAGGTCCTGCGGGCCGATGTCGCCGCGGATCGCGCCGGTATCCGCCGCGCGCCGGAGCAGGCCGGCAAGGCTGTTCTCCAGCCGCCCGATCAAATAGGCGGAAACCTCGGATTGCAGCGCCGTGGCCAGCACGGCGGACATGCCCCGTTTGGTGGCGACAAACTCCACATTGGCGTGCAGCCAGTGCCGCAGTGCGTCCAACGGCTCCGACTCCGCCGTCAGCCGTGCGGCCAGTGCCACCAGTTGCTCCACCTCGCGGCGATACACCGCCTCAAACAACGCTTCCCTGGTGGGGAAATGCCGGTAGAGCGTGCCGATCCCAACGCCCGCCGCCTTCGCCACCGCGTCTAGGCTTACGTCCGAGCCGCCGGCGCTGAACACCGCCTTGGCAGCTTGCAGCAGGCGCTCGCGGTTGCGAACAACATCGGCCCGCGGCTTCCTCCTTCCGGCTGCCAGGCTCGCATCCATGTCCGTGAGGTGCTCCAGTTGAAAACGGAGGATGCCTCCGTATAGTAGAGAGCCTGCGGTGATGACCGTCATTAACCGCTCTGATCGGAGCCCCGCATGAGCCTGTCAATCAGCCTCACTCTCAACGGCAACGCACGGGAGATCCCGGTCGACGATCCCCGCATGACCTTGCTGGACCTGTTGCGCGAGCGGCTGGACCTTACCGGGGCCAAGAAGGGCTGCGACCGTGGCCAATGCGGCGCTTGCACGGTTCTGGTGGATGGCCGCCGGGTCAATTCCTGCCTGGCTTTGGCGCTGAGCCTGGATGGCGCCGACGTGCTGACCATCGAAGGCGTGGCGCAAGGGGCGGAGCTGCACCCCGTGCAGGCCGCCTTCATCGCCCATGACGGCTTCCAATGCGGCTTCTGCACGCCGGGCCAGATCATGAGCGCCATCGGCATGATCCGCGAGGGCCAGGCCGGCGATGACCCCGAGCGGGTGCGGGAGGCGATGAGCGGCAATTTGTGCCGCTGCGGCGCTTATCTCGGCATCACCGAGGCCGTGCTGGAAGCGCAGCGCACCCTGGCCGCCGGCGGCCAGAAGGCCGCAGCATGAACCGGTTTGACTATCTGCGGCCGGGCACCGTCGCCGAAGCGGTGGCAGCGGGCATGGTGCCGGGTGCGGCTTACCTCGCCGCTGGCACCAACCTGATCGACCTGATGAAAGGCGGCGTCGCCCGGCCCGCCCAGTTGGTGGACATTACCCACCTTCCGGGCCTCAATCAGATTGAGCATGGTGATGATGGCAGCGTGCGGATCGGCGCGCTGGTGCGCAATGCCGACTTGGCGCATGACACGGCCTTCGCCCGCCGCTTTCCCGCGGTGGCCGAAGCGCTGCTCTCGGGCGCGTCGGCCCAGTTGCGCAACGCCGCGACCACGGCGGGCAACCTGCTGCAACGGACCCGCTGCGCCTATTTCTATGACACCGCCAGCGCCTGCAACAAACGCCAGGGAGGCAGCGGCTGCGACGCCCTGGGCGGGGAAAACCGCCTGCACGCCGTGCTAGGCTGGAGCGAGCACTGCATCGCCACCCACCCATCCGACTTGTGCGTGCCGCTGGCGGCACTGGATGCGGTGGTGGAGATCGAGGGCCCGGCCGGCCCGCGCCAGGTTCCGCTGGAGGGCTTCCACCGCCTGCCCGGCAACACGCCGGAGCGCGACACGGTGCTGGCGCCCGGCGAACTGGTCACGGCGGTGCGCCTGCCCGGCGAGGCGGTGCGCTTTGC
>CAXTNN010000229.1:0-6177 GCA_964245545.1 uncultured Acetobacteraceae bacterium
CATCATGGCGGCGCGCATCGCCTGCGTGGGGCGGGTTTGGGTGTCGGAATAGAGATTGATGCGCACCGGCACGCTGGGGCGGAAGGGCGGCGGGGCGAAGCCGGTCATCCCTTCACCGCCATCGGCGTCACCGAAACGGTGGCAGTCGGGCGGCCATACACGTCCCGCGCGCGCTTGAGAAAGGCGTTCACCATTGCCTGCACCGCCTGATTGAACACGACCCCGATCGCGGCTTGCAGCATACGGCTGCGAAACTCAAAATCGACAAAGAAATCGACCCGGCAGCCATTATGCGCTGGCGTAAACGTCCATTGGTTGTTGAGGTAGCGGAACGGGCCGTTTTCATAGCGCACCTGCACGGTGCGGGCACGGTCAAGCGCCACGCGGCTGGTGAAGCTTTCGCGGAACGGGCCGAAACCGATTGTCAGGTCCGCCACCAATTCGGTCTCGCTACGGGTGCGCACCCGGGACTGGGCACACCAGGGCAGGAACTCATGGTATTTGCCGACATCGGCCACCAGGTCGAACATCTGCTCGGCCGTATAGGGCACCAGCTTGTGCTCGGCATGGGTGGGCACCTAGCGCAACCCGGCTTGGCGTGCGGCACGCAGGGCGGCGAAATCACGGTCGGCATGGTAGGAGGAGCGGGTCAGCGGGGTGGCGCTCACCATGAGGAACCCCTTGGCCCGCGCCATGCTGGCGTAATCCGCAAACTCGTCCGGCGTCACAAAGCGGTCCACCGCGGCATGCTTCGGCGTGGGCTGCAGGTATTGCCCCAGGGTGATGAAGTCCACATCGGCCATACGCATGTCGTCCATCACCTGCATGATCTCGCCTTTCGTCTCGCCGAGCCCGACCATCAGGCCAGACTTGGTGAAGATGGACGGATCAAGCGTCTTCACATGGTCAAGCAGGCGCAGCGACTGGAAGTAACGCGCGCCGGGCCGAATGGTCGGGTAAAGCCGGGGCACGGTTTCAAGATTGTGGTTGAACACGTCCGGCCGCGCCGCCGCCACCAGCTCGGCGGCACCAGGCTTGCGGAGGAAGTCGGGGGTGAGCACCTCGACCGTGGTTTCGGGCGCCGATTGGCGGATGGCGGTGATAACGGCCGCGATATGGGCCCCGCCGCCATCGGGCAGGTCGTCCCGGTCGACCGAGGTGATGACGACGTGGCGCAGCCCCAGCTTGGCCACCGCATCGGCAACCCGGCCGGGCTCGGTGGCGTCCAGCGCCTCCGGCAGGCCGGTGCGCACGTTGCAGAAGGCGCAGGCACGGGTGCAAACGTCGCCCATCACCATCATGGTGGCGTGGCGCTGCGACCAGCACTCACCGATATTGGGGCAGGCGGCTTCCTCACACACCGTGACCAGCCCGTGGTCGCGCATCAGCGCGCGGGTTTCCTGGTAGACCGGGTGGGTTGGCGCACGCACCCGAATCCAGTCCGGCTTACGCAGCGCCGCCGTCGCTGGGCGGTTAACCTTCTCCGGATGACGGACGACGCCGCCGACGCGGTGGTCGATCAGAACTCGGGTGGACATGAAACCCCTGGAAACTCCTGCGGCGGGCTGTTTTGCCTCCGCCACAAGTGGCGCCCGGGCAGCCGGAGGTCAAGCCACGACGACGACGACGCCGGCGCGGCGGGGCGGCGCCGCGCACCTACTTCACGCGCTTGCGCCGCGCTGTGATGGGGGGTGGAGCAGTGGGGATGATGGTTTGCAAGAAGCCCTGCCTGGTATCGGCAGCCATGTCGGCAAAGCTCACCCGGGAGAACCGCCCGCTCTGGACCTCCACCTGCAGCCGCGTGGCGCCCACCACGGCGGTGCCCCCCGTGATGTCGCATAGCACCACCTGCCACAAGCCGCTGGCCAGTTCGCCGGCGGCGGTGATGCTGGCGGTAAACCCGGCATGGAGCGGCGAGCCGGCGAAGGCGCCGGCCACGTCCCGGCGCGGCTGCCGGGTCGCGGGCCAGAACAGCGAGCGTGCACCCCCCTCCGCCACCATCCCGATATAGAGAGCGCCCGCGTCGGCCAGCGGCGGGCTGCGCAACGTCCAGCCGCGCAGATGGAGCTGGGCGGATGGCGTGACCGTCACCGCCTCGACGCCGCCGATGTTGCGGCAGTTGCCGATGTCGTCGAACACGTAGCGGAGGTGCTGGTCCATCGCGACTGTGACGCCGGCCAGCGGCAAAGCGGGCAACGCGGTGGGCGCCAGGGGCACCGCGCGGCCCACCACCTGTTGAAAGGCGCGCTCGGTGGTGTCGGGCGAGACCTCGCGCAACACGGCATTGGTGACGCGGCCATCCGTCAGCTCGACCACTGCCTCGCTGAGCAGGAACGCGGCGCGGCCGGCGAACACCGTGATGGTGGCAAGTTGGTACAGCCCGTCCGACCATTTGCCGCGCAGGCCGCAGCTCGCAAGGAAGCCAGCCTGCTGGGGCGCGCCGGGGAACTTGCCGGCGATATCCGGCCGCGCCTGCCGGGTGGCTTTGCAGAAGATGTTGGGCTGGCGCTCCTCGCCCACCAGGGTGAGATAGACCTGGCCGGAAATGCCCAGGCCGGGCACGAAGCTCCAGCCCTGCACCTCCAGTTGCTCGACCGGTCGGAACTCGCCGCGCTCGATCGTGCCCAGGGAGTGCTCGCCCACCCGGTCGACGTGGATGCGGCCCGCCGCCGCGGGGAGCCACTCGGTGATTTCGGCCGGCAGGTCGAGCTGCAAGCCGGACCGCCGGGCAGGGTCGAAGACGTGGCGAGGGGGTGCCAGGTCCCGCCAACTGCTGTGCGGCAGCAGGTGGATTTGGCCGGCGTCCAACCCGGGCATGCCGCGGGCGAGCGAGGCGCGGGGGGCGACGGCGCGGTAGATGCCGAGCAGCTTGGCCGCATAGTCGTCGGCGCTGCTCCATAGTGCAGGGGTGATGTTGCGGCGGATGGCAGCAAGCTGGGCAGGATCGGCCCGGAGCGCTTCGAGCAGGTTCACCACGGCCGCAGCGTCACCCATCTCGACCAGGAAGCCGTTATGGCCGTGCTCGATGCGGTCGGCAAAGGCGCCCACCCGGCTGGCGATCGGCACGATGCCGCGCTGCCAGGTTTCCGACAGCGAAATGCAGTAGGTCTCGGGCCAGATCGACAGGTGGAGTGACACGTCGCAGGCGTCCACCGCGTCCAGGTCGCCCACGGCGTAACGTCCACGATAGGTCACGTTCGGATGCGCCGCACGGGTCAGGACGTCCTCGTACTGCGCCTCGGCCTTGCCGAACAGCACGAACTGGTAGCGCCGCGGGTCGACCGTCTCGATCACCGAGAGGATCGTGTCGGCCCCCTTCGATCTTAGGAAATTCCCTACCACTGCCACCTTGAGCGGCTGGTCGGGCGCCGGGTCGATGCGCAAGCGGCCTGGGCGCGAGCCGCCGGGCAGCGGAATGCCAAGCACCTCGCATTGCTTGTCGGCCAGGTGGGGGTAGATGCGCAGGGTGAGATCGCGGGAATAGCCGGTGCCAAACAGCAGCACGTCGACGGAGCGGAGCATCTCCGCCATGAAGCTGCGGCGGGTTTGCTGGGCGCCCGCAGGCAGGTTTTCCGCCAGGCGCAGGCAAATGTCGCAGGCGGTGATGCTGCGCTCGCCGATGTTGCAGAACTGCAATGCGTTGTTCAGCAGGTTGTAGCGCGAGCAAACCAGGAAGAAGTCGTGTGCGGAAAACACGGTGCCGGCGCCGCAAGCCTTGGCAATCATCGGCAACGAGGCGGTGTGGTGGCCGAGGTGCTGGAAGTGAACGATGTCGATGCCGTATTGGCTGAGCGCATTGGCGAAGGCGCTTTCTTCCGCAGCATCGGTGAGCGTGTCGAGCCAGCCGATCTCGGGGGCGGTGAACTGCTCCAGCACGGTGCCGTCGGCGGCCTCCAGGGTGCAGACGCTACCGCGGCGAAGCCAGAACAGCACGGCGACCGAGGGTGCCAAGGCGCTCGTCAGCACCTGCTGATACACCTCCACCCCGCCCCAGTCCGGGTGGCGCATGGTGGAGTGCGTGCACATCAACACCTGGAGCTTGCGGCCCGGCGGCGCGGCCCGGTTAGGCGCAGCCTTACGGCCGAACTCGGCGCGGGTGATGGCGGCAATTTGCTGCAGCCGGTGCTCGTAGCAGTGGCTCTCCCCCACGGAGCGCTGGGCGGCGGCGGCGCGGGCGTGGCGCAGGGCTGGGTTCTGCAGCAGCGTATCGATCTCGGCCGCCAGGCCCCCATCGCCGTCGCAGCAGGCCACCCCCTCGATGACGCGGAAAGCGCTGCTGGGGAGCGCCGGGTCGATCTCCACCACCTGCGCTGCGCCGGCCATAGCGAGCTCGAACAGGCGCGGGCCCGGCGCAGTGGCCTGGCTGGCGCTGCCATGGCTGGCATAGTTTCGGAACATGGTCAGCGTCACGCGGCTGGCGTTGGCGAAGTCCACAAAGGACGGCAGGCTGATCGGCCATTGCACCGCACGGGCGGCGATGTCGGCCGGCAGGGGCGGCAAGTAGGCATTGGTGGGGCACACGAGCTTAAAGCGTCTGCCGTCAAACCGCTGGAGCAGCATGCGCAAGGTGGCAATGCGATTGGGCCACATCGTGCCGGCGAAGAAGATATCGTATTCGCAGGCGGCATCCTCGCGCACCGTGCGGTGCTGCAGCGCCTCGCTGGCGGCGAGCGGGAGGTAGTGGCCGTTCTGGTAGCGGGGCGCGCAGCTCGGGTCGTTGGTGAAGACGAAATCGAACAGGGCGGCATGTTCGAGGTTGTAGTCCAGCATGAACGGGTCTTCGAACAGCCACAGCGCCAGGGTTTGGAACGCCGGCCGCACGCGCTCGATCAGCGGGCGGTGCAGGCGCTGGCCATCGAGGCAGATCAGCGTCGCGTGTTCGCCGGTGGCGGCGAGCTCCGCCAAGGTGCGGTTGTCGGCCACCACGACGTTGCCGGCGCCAAACACCGCTTGCGCGGCGCGCTGGATAGCAACGGTGAGGTACGCGTTCGGGTTGTGGGTGTAATTTGTGTTGTAGAGAATGGTCACAGCAGCGCCTCGGCGTGCAAGATGTCGATCATACGTTGCGCACGGTGAGCATAGGTGTGCTCGGCCAGCGCCCGGCGCTGCGCTGCCGCGGCGGTGGCGTGGCGGCGCGCCGGGTCAGTAAGGAACAGCCTAAGCAGCGGGGCAAAGTCGCTGACGGTGGAGAAACAGGGCAGCTCCTCCAGCGTGAAGTAGCGGCGGATTTCGTAGGTGTCCTCATGGAAGAACTGCACCGCGCCCGCAAGCGCCGCCTCAAAGGTGCGGGGGCCCGGCGTGGTGGGCGTGATGCGGTAGCGCTGGTTTTCGAAATGCAGGCTGCGGCCCAGGTTCAGCACGACCTTGGCGGCGGCGTACATCTGGATCAGTTCGGGTTTGTCGATACGGCGGTCGGAGAAGCCGGCGCCGAACTCGCCCCAGCCGGGCCCGATGAATTGCAAGTGCAAGCCGGCCAGACTGGGCAGCAGGTCGCTCACCAGCTCCTTGCGGCTGCTGAAGGCGATGCCGCAGAACATCACGTCGACCGGGCGCTCGGCCGCCGGGTCGTATGGCAGGTGGTGGCGCAGGCGGCAGCCGGCGAGCGGCAGGTGTCGGGCGCAGGGATGATGGTAGAACTCCACGCCCCAGCTATCGCAGGAGAACACGGCGCTGAAATCGTGCGTGATGCGGTAGCTGGCGTCTTGCTCGTATGGATCTTCAGTGGCCCAGAACACGGGGACCGCACCGGCCAGCCGCGCATCGCGCGCGATCTCGCCAAAGTAGGTGCTCTCGGGCAGGTAGGAGCCGATGCCCAGCACGAGGTGCGGGCGGAACAGGGCGATGGCCGCGCTGGCGCCGGACACGCTGGCGGCGATGACGTTGGCGCTGCCGACCAATTCGGCCCAGCCATCCATGATGGAGTTGCGCACCTGCTCGTTGGCCTGCGACTCGTAGCGCCCGCCGCTGCAGATCAGGACGCGCAATGCTGCTTGGTCCATCCCCTCGCCACTCCATCCACACATATGTCATCGCTGAAATACACCGCGATGGCAATTGCGTTCAGGACATCGGGGTCAACGTCCAGGGCTGGCCGGGCTGGCAGAACAGGGGGAGGGCGTTGGGCAGGCGCACATCCGGCGCCAAGCCCATTTCGGCCCGCAGCGCACGGAACAGCGC
>CAXTNN010000230.1:0-6170 GCA_964245545.1 uncultured Acetobacteraceae bacterium
GGTGACTGTGGGCTGAATCGAATTTTCGGTTCCGTTGCTACCGGACCCCCTACATTCGATTTGAATGCGGCTCGTACCACGGCGGACCTGGTAAAGGCGACAGGCAAGGCCGCCTTTGTGGTCTTTGTGGCCGGCCCTCCGAAGGCTGCAGTCCTCTACAGTGAGGCTGCCGACGTGATCCACGAGGTAGGGTTGCCTGTTGCGCCGGTGATGCTGCCCGAGCGCGGCGATTATCATCACAGCACTGGATCGGGCCTGACTGCGCAGGAACATGCCCCAGGCGGGAAGGCGGCCTTTGAAGTAGCCGCGCTCTGGGCGTGGGTAAGGCAACAGGTTGAATGGTCAACCAAATAACGTAATAGATTGTCTACCAAGCAGCCAAAGCGAGGCAGAGCATGAGTGGCAGGTTTGGAGTTCTGAAGCAGAAGCCCTCTGCTCCAGATGCTGTCGCGAACACACTGGCTGACGTCGCTGCGCCCGAGTCAGCTAATAAGGCAGCTCGACAAGATCGAGCGGGGAAGATGATGGTGGGCGGTCACTTCAGCCATCAGCTCGGCCGCACGATCAAGGTTCTGGCGGCCGAAAACGGGATGACGGTACAGTCTCTCGTGGGCGAGGCGCTAGACGATCTGCTACGTAAATACGGGAAACATCCGTTTGGGGAGCGGTGATGGCTGATCGCTGGCGGTCTACTGACCATGACGTTTCAGCCTGCGAAGCCGGTCCAGGACACCATCACGAACCGACGTTGCGAGCGCGCTCGGAAAGCTCGCGGGTAGGTCAGCTAACGTCTCCTCCAGTGCTTGTGGCACCGTGGTCGCGAGGTCCTCAAACAACGCTTCCGTGATGGAGGCGCCGATGCCCGCGATAAGCGCCGTTTGCAGGAAGTGCCGAGGAAAAATCGAGTCGATCGTGTAGTGCCGATTGTCGCCGACGGCCATCGACAGGCGAAACCGGTTTCGGCGGAGCTGGCCGGCATCGACGGCGGGCTGAGCCGACAAGACGTCGTAGAAGGGTGTCATGCCGAACCGACCCCCTGGACGCAGGAACAGGCTCACGTTCTTGGCGTGTCCGTCCGTGGCGCCCAACAGCCAGAACGCGACGTTGGCCCTCAACAGAGCGCCTTGATCCGCGGCAGGATCGTCGCTGCCGGCAAGAAGCCGTAGCAGCCGCGGCAAGCCGGGCCCGCCGTCCGACTCGTATTTGAGGGCCGGCGGTGTGCCCGTTGCCTGACACATGTCCTCCTGAGGCAAACGGAGGAGGCGCCCGTCCTGGGTCCATCGGCGATCGAAGCGCTCGATGACCAGCACGCGGCGGCCGGCGAAGTCGGCTATCTCGGCGCGCGCCGCGGGTAGGCCGAAAGCTGCCATAAGCCGCATGCAAAGATACTCGTTCTCGACGCTTTCGGAGAAGTCGATGCCGTCGGGCAAGGGGCCAATCGCCGGCTTCAGGATGTGCGTCGTCGGCGTAGCGCCGATCGGCATGCACCAGCGTCCGTCGTGGAAAAGCAGGGCAGTCTTCTCCTGGGCACCGGCAAGGGAGATGCGGAATGCCTGGTCCTCCGTCATCCCGAGGGGGGCCCTCGCGAGATCGGCGAGCAATGCCGCAATCGCCGTATCGGACATCGGGATAGCGTCGACGGAGCCCGCTGGCCCCGGCTCGTTATCTGCAGGGAGGAACTGCAGCGCGCCCACGCAATCACGGCCGATCGCGGCAAGCAGGCTGAAAGCGTCCGTCCTATCCGCCCGGACACGGGTAGCGATCTGACGCCGGATGGCTTCGTTGTCGGGAAGCAGGTTGTCAAACACGGCGATCACTGGCGTGCCGGCATAGCGATCCTCCCGCAGCGGAAGAGACAGCGAAACGGGCAGGGCAGGGGGCCAGTCGAGCCATGATGCATCGTAAGTGAAGTCGATGGCGCCCGATGGCTCCCGGCGGAGCAGACCGACGAGACGGCCATTCATGAACACCCGCAAGGGAGATTGGCGCGCCTTGCGTGCCATTAGAAGGCTGCCTCAATGTCAGTATCGCTGGCGGTCGAGCGGGACCTGACGACGATCTCCAGGCCCAATGCGGCCATGGCATCCATGAGAGTGCTCAGCTTGGCATCGGCGGTTCCAGCCTCTAGGGCGGAGATCGTCGCCTGGCGTAGGTTGATCCGTTCGCCAAGCTCACCTTGGGACAGCCGCATCTTTTTGCGCTGCCGTCGAAGGGCAGCACCCATGGCAGCCGGGTTCCGCACGATGCTGTCCATAATACGCTCCAGCGCTTACGCCACTATACGCCAGAGCGTATTAAATGAAAATATACGGCAAGGCGTATTAAATTAGTGGGCAGGTAGCTCGCTTGGCTACGTTCACGCAGCGTCCTGCAACGCGATCTCAGATGCAGTTGAAGCCTTTGCTGGCATCTGGAACCCGATCGGTGAACGAACTCCCACCTTTGCGGCCAACTCCTCGCCAAGCCACTGCGCCAAGATGGCCGGCCGCGCTTCGACCAGCAGCTCCGCCTTACGCCGCACCAGCGCGAAGTCGCCCGGCGTCAGCCCGTCCGGCAGCGTCCCCGGTGAAACCGCGCCGAGGATGCGGCGGAACGCCAGATCCGCACGCGCCGGGTCGAGCGCATCAAACCGCAGCTTCAGCGTGAAGCGTCGCGGCACCGCAGCGTCCATGCGCTCGACCATGTTGGTGGTGCACACGAAGGGCAGGGGGTGGCGCTCCATCCAGGTGAGCATCTCATCCACCTGGCTCACCTCGAAGGCGCGCGACGCGGCGCCGCGGTCGAACAGCAGCGCCTCCGCCTCGTCGATCAGCAGCAACGCACCTTTGGTCCGCGCCTCGGCGAAAGCGGCGGCGATCGCCTTCTCGCTGCCACCCACCCACATCGATAGTAGGTCAGAGGCGCGCTTCTGCAGCAACGGCAGGCCGATCCGGTCCGCCAGATAGTGCGCGAAGGCGCTCTTGCCGGTGCCTGGCGGCCCGGACAAGCACAGCGACCAGCCACGTGGCGCCCCAGGCCGGGCCAGTCGGGTGCACAGAGTGCCAAGATCGTCCCCACACACCGTCAGCGCCGGGTCGAACGCGGTCAGGGAGGAGGGCTCTGTCGTGGCGGTTACGCCCATGGCCTCGGCGACCCCGGCCAGCGCCACCTCCAACTCCGCCAGGCCGCCGCCCACCAGGCGCACGGCACGTGCCGACCCGGCCGCGATGCCCGCCGACACCGGCCAGCGTGCCGCGAGGGCGGTCGCCGTACCGGCCGGTAACGCCAGCGCCTCGCGATCCAGCACACGGTCCCATATCGCCGCACGACGGGCGGCGTCCGGCACGGGCATCTTGACCACCAGCGTCATGCGCCGCAGCGTCGCCGGGTCCATCCAGCCGATCTCGTTGCAGGTCCACAGCACCGGCACCGCCGCCTGCTCCAGCGTGCGGTTGAGGAACACCTTGGAGAACGCGTCGCGCCGCGCCCCGAAGGAACGGGTGGAGTCCAGCAGGTCCTCCGCTTCGTCCAGCAGCACGGCGGCGTCACGCCGTTGGCGCAGCAAGGTCAGGCTGAGCCGCAAGGCGGTGCCGCGGGCGCTCCGTGAGGGTTCGCTGCCCTGCGCGTCCGCTTCTTCGCCGGCCGCATAGAGGGCCAGGCCGGCGCGCGTGGCGAGAGCGCGGGCAAATTCGGTCTTGCCAGTACCGGGCGGCCCGGCAAGCAGGATGTGGATGCCGGCATCACCCCCTGCCGCGGCGGCGGCCAACACCCGTGCGGCCAATGCGCCGGCGGCACCAAGGTGGTCGAAGGAATCCCAAGGCAGGCCGGGCTCGCACGGGCGGCCAATCAGCGCCGCCCGCCATTCTTCCCGGCTGGCGTGAACCGCGAACATGGCCGTCGCCGCCGCCCGGCTGATGGCCAGGATGGCGGGGAAGCCGTCCTCGTAGATATCGTCGTCGTCAAATACGATCAGCCCGCAGCCGCATAGGCGTGATCCTGGCGCCAAGCGCTGCTGCACCCCATCAAGGTCGTGGCCGAGCAGGATCGCGATCACGCGGGATGGGTCACCCATGATCGCCTGCACGGCACTGGCGAACCGGGCGAGCTGACGGCCGCGGCGCACGCGCAGGGCAAGCAGAAGGATGTCGAGTTCGGCCTCGTCAAGGGCGAATTCGGCCGCGGCATATCGGGCATTGCGCTCGAATGGCTCGGCGTAGGTGCCGCTCGACGGGAAGGCGTCGATGGCGAGTGCGAGGTCCTGGGACGTGCTGCCCGGCGTCGCCGTGCCGAGCACGACAGAAGCTGCATCGGCAACCGGCTTCAGCAGCTGGGCCGAAGCCTCGCTGCGCAGTGCGTTACGAAGATAGTGGCCGAGTTCCCGTTCGGCATACGGCGTGTTCATGGCAGAGAGTCCCCGTGCGTCCTCGAAGGCCTAATCGGCGGAATGGCCGCCTTAGGTCCTCGCAGCACGCGGGACGGGCGGCGCGTGCAAAAGCTGTAACGTTCGAATGCATGCTCGCCCTTTCTGTCCAAATGCTTCTGTGTGCGCCGTGAAGCGTAGCCCGGCGACATGCCGGGGGCGCGGACCTAGACGGCTTGCGGGCAGAACGTCAACCAAAATCGTTTGGAAGACCGCGCGACTTTGCGGAACTGATAGCCCCCGTCGAACCGACGGGGCCGAGCACTCAGGGTTGAGCGAACGAGCGAGAACCCGACCTATGACGGCCTCAACTGGCGGGACCACCTGGACGAGTGGCGGCCCTCTTCCAGGTGGGCTAGATCGATCCGCCTCATGACCGACCTGATCCATCCAGCCCGCCAGATGGCGTTTGATGTCTTGATGGCCGGCCTGGAACGCGCCCGAGGCCTTGGCTTCGTGTATCGCCGCGCGGACGCGGCAGCGGGGCTGCAGCTGTTCATATACACGCCGCGCTGCGTCTATGAGGATGGCTGGGACGAGTTCACCGTCATGGCCCGCGGCCTGGTTGTAGATGAGGCGGCCGGCCAGGTCGTGGCCACGCCGTTCCCCAAATTCTTCAACGTCGGCGAGCGGCGAGGCGAGGCGCCTGATCTGCCGTTCGAGGCTTACGAGAAGCTCGATGGCAGCCTCATCATCACCTTTCACCATGCCGGACGCTGGCGGGCTGCCACCAAGGGGGCGTTCGGCTCCGAGCAGGCAGTCTGGGCCCAAACCCGGCTTGATGCCGCGGACCTGTCCGCCCTGGTGCCCGGCACGACCTACCTGTTCGAGGCGGTGTATCCCGAGAACCGGATCGTCGTCCGTTACCCAAATCCCGCCCTGGTCATGCTGGCGGCCTACGACAGGGCCGGGCGCGAGCTGACCTATAACAAGGTGCTTGCCGCGTGCCAGGCACTCGGATGGCGCGCAGCCCGGCGTTACGCGTTCGCCAGCATCGCCGCCATGGTAAGCCATGCGGCGACGCTGCCCCGGGACGATGAGGGCCTGGTCATCCGGTTCAGCAACGGCCTGCGCTTAAAGCTCAAGGGGGCGGAGTACCGCCGTATCCATGCGCTGATCTCACGCTGCACACCGCTGGCCATGTGGGAGGCGCTGGCGGCTGGCGACGATATGGATGCAATCCGCCGCGACCTGCCCGAGGAGTTTTGGAACGACTTCGACGACATCGTCCGGCTGCTGACAGCGAGCATCACCGTTATCGAAGCGAGGGTGGTGGAGGTGGCGGCCAGCGTGGCGCATCTGTCCGACAAGGAACTGGGATTGTCGCTCAACGCCTTGCCAGCTGACGCGCGGCCCTATGTGTTCGGCTACCGCAAATCGGGGGCGATCACCGGGAAATCGCGTGAGTCGCTCATGCGGTCCATACGCCCGACCGGCAACACGCTTGCCGGCTACGTGCCGTCCTATGCCATGGGACGTGTGCTGGAAGACGCTGTTTCGTAGTGCTGAACATCAGCCGGACCGATACGGTCCGGTGAACAGGTCGCCGAGCGCCATCCGCAGCCGGTAGGTGATCCAGCGCTGGGCGAGATGGTGTGGCCGGTCGTGCAGCATGTGGCAGCGCTGGCACAGGCTCTTGAGGTTGCGCGGGTGATTGTGTGCCGGGTCGTGATCGAGATGGGCCGCGGCCAGCACAACCCGGGTGGTACGCTGTGGCGCTAAGTCGGTAGGGCAGGGGCGGGCACAGCGCCGGCCTCGGCCGCTGCGCCAT
>CAXTNN010000231.1:0-6110 GCA_964245545.1 uncultured Acetobacteraceae bacterium
TGCTGGGCGGCATCCGCGTGGTCGCGACCGGCCTCGAGCACCTGCCGCCGGGCGCCGCGGTGATCGCCTCGCAGCACCAGGCGGGCATCGACACGCTGCTCTGGTTCACCCTGGTGCCGCAGCCGAGCTACGTCATGAAGCAGGAGTTGCGTCGCCTGCCGCTGGTGGGCCCGCTGCTGCAGCCCGCCGGCATGATCCCCGTCGACCGGAGCGGCGGGGGGGGGGGCCCAACCCCGGGGCCCAGTGGCCCCCGCGGCAGCTCCCAGCGCGGCGGCACCAGCCGAACCAGCCGCGGGATGGCGCCCAGCATACGCACCACGGGCAGGTAGGTGTCATACAGCGGCTCGATTAGCACCACCTCATCGCCCGGGTTGAGCAGCGCCATTAGGCTGGCGGTGATGGCCTCGGTGGCGCCGGAGGTAACAACGACCTCTGTCGCCGGGTCGATTTGGAGGCCATAGAAGCGGGCATTGGCGTGGGCCACCGCCTCGCGCAGTTCGGGCACGCCGGTCAGCGGCGGGTATTGGTTGCGCCCATCTCCGAGCGCGGCGGCTGCGGCGGCCAACACATCGGCCGGACCATCCGTGTCCGGGAAGCCCTGGCCCAGGTTGATCGCCCCGTGCTGCACGGCCAGGGCGGACATGACGGTGAAGATCGTGGTGCCGAGCTCAGACAGCAGCGTGTTGGCAGGCTTCAACGACGGTCTCCTTCCCTGATCGGACTGCGCCATGCCTGGTGGGCGGGCGGCATGGCTGCCGTAAAGCTAGGCATGCTGCCACATTGCGCCACTCCCGGCCCGCGCGGAATGGGCAAGTCAGGCAGCCTTGGATTGCCCCTTGGCATGACGCATGCAACCTTCGGCACTGCCCGCCGCCCGGGCTCGGGCGCGGTATGGGGAGCAGGTGGGTGTGAAAAAAATCGAGGCGGTAATCAAACCGTTCAAGCTCGACGAGGTGAAGGACGCGCTGCATGAGGTTGGGTTGCAGGGCATTACCGTGATCGAGGCCAAGGGGTTCGGCCGGCAGAAGGGCCACACCGAGCTGTATCGCGGCGCGGAATACGTGGTGGACTTCCTGCCCAAGGTGAAGATCGAGGTTGTCTGCCCCGATGGGCTGGTGGAACGGGCGGTGGAGGCCATTATCGCCGCGGCGCGGACCGGGCGGATCGGCGACGGCAAGATTTTCGTCACCTCGATCGAGGAAGCGATCCGGATCCGGACGGGCGAGCGCGGGGAAGAAGCGATTTGAAGCCTCGCCGCGCCGTCTGGCCTATGCCGGGGCGCGAGGCTGTGGCTGTATCGACGCAGAACCACACTGCAACAGTGCGGCTGGTATAACGCAGGAGAGCTTACGTAATGGCGAAGAAGGCAGCGGCCGTGGCGCCGGCGCCCAATGGGACGTCGAAGGTGATGGAGATGATCCAGGAGCACTCGGTCGAGTATGTCGACCTGCGCTTCACTGACCCGCGCGGCAAGTGGCAGCACACGGCGCAGCACGTCTCGACGGTGGACGAGGAGAGCCTGACCGACGGCTTCATGTTTGACGGCTCCTCGATCGCCGGCTGGAAGGCGATCAACGAAAGCGACATGATCCTGATGCCGGACCTGTCGACCGCCGTGCTGGACCCGTTTGCCGCCAAGCCGTCGCTGATCCTGTTCTGCGACATCATCGAACCCTCGACCGGCCAATTCTACTCGCGCGACCCGCGGGCGACCGCCAAGCTGGCTGAGGCGTACCTGACCTCCACCGGGATTGGCGACACCATCCTGACCGGCGCCGAGGCCGAGTTCTTCATCTTCGACAGCGTGCGCTTCGGCACCGGGGGGAACTTCGGCAGCTACCAGATCGACAGCATCGAGGGCCCCGGCTCCAACCTGAAGGACTATCCCGAGGGCAATATGGGCCACCGCCCGACGGTGAAGGGCGGCTACTTCCCCGTGCCCCCCGTGGACAGCGAGAGCGACCTGCGGGCCGAGATGCTCTCCACCATGGGCGAGATGGGCTTGGTGATCGAGAAGCATCACCACGAGGTGGCGCAATCGCAGCATGAATTGGGCACGCGCTTCACCACGCTGACCAAGATGGCCGACCAGATGCAGATCTATAAATACTGCGTCCACAACGTGGCCCACAGCTATGGCAAGACGGCGACGTTCATGCCGAAGCCCATCTATGGCGACAACGGCACCGGGATGCACACGCATCAGTCGATCTGGAAGGAAGGCAAGCCTTTGTTTGCCGGCAGCGGCTATGCCGACCTGTCGGAGATGTGCCTTTACTACATCGGCGGCATCATCCGCCACGCCAAGGCGATCAATGCTTTCACCAACCCGAGCACCAACAGCTACAAGCGGCTGATCCCGGGCTTCGAGGCCCCGGTTCTGCTGGCCTACTCATCGCGCAACCGCTCGGCCTCCTGCCGCATCCCCTACACGTCCAGCCCCAAGGCCAAGCGGGTGGAGGTGCGCTTCCCCGACCCGTCGGCCAACCCGTATCTCGCCTACGCGGCGCTGCTGATGGCGGGGCTGGACGGGATCCGCAACAAAATCCATCCCGGCGACCCGATGGACAAGGACCTGTATGACCTGCCGCCGGAGGAGCTGAAGGGCATCCCCACGGTGTGCGGCTCCTTGCGCGAGGCCCTGGGGGCGCTGGAGGCCGACCATGAGTTCCTGCTGGCGGGCGATGTGTTCTCGACCGACCAGATCGAGAGCTATATCGAGCTGAAATGGAAAGAAGTGTACCGCTTCGAGCACACACCGCACCCCGTCGAGTTCGAGATGTACTACTCGGCGTAGCGGCTCGCATCCTGCCCTCTCCCGCCGCCGGGAGGGGGCGACTGCGTGGGTTCTGGTTGCTGGCAGCCGTTCTCGCCGCCTCCCAAGCCCAAGCTGCCTGCAGCCTCGACGCCCGCGCCACCATTCCCCTCAGCCGCGCGGGCGGCCTGTTCCTGGTTCCGGTGGAGATCAACGGCACCACGGTGCGCTTCATCCTTGATACGGGGGCGGAGCGCAGCGTGGTGGGGCTGGCCGCGGCGGAGCGGCTGCATCTGGCGCGCGACGAGTGGGTCAGCACCGACATCCTCGGCACGGGAGGGCGGGATCGCCGCCGGCTGGGACGGCCGGACAGCCTGTCGCTCGCCGGGGTGGCGCTGCGGCGGCATACGGTGGCCGAGGACAACTCGGTGGTGGTGGGCCCGATCCCGGAAGCGGTGGCCGGTGAACCGGTCGCGGGCTTGCTTGGACAGGACTTCCTCTCGCCGTTCGACCTTGACCTGGATGGCCCGGCGGCCACGCTCACGCTCTACAGCGTGGCCGGGTGCGCCGGGCGCTTCTTGCCCTGGCCGGGCCGCTACACCGCCGTCCCGGCTTGGCGCCCGGTGCGCAACATCCTGGCCGTGCCGGTGCATTTCGGCGCCGCCGAGCTGCAGGCCGAGCTGGACAGCGGAGCGAGCCTCTCGACGGTGACGCTTCCCGGCATGGTGCAGATGGCGCTCCCCCCCGGGGGACCGGTGACTGGACCTGTGACCTTGCGAGGCTTCGGTCCCGCCCAGCAAAGCGGCAGCCTGCGGCATTTCGCGAGCGTGGCAGTGGGTGACCTGCCGGCGGCACCGGCGCAGTGGGCGGTGGCGCCGCTCCATACCTTGCGCAGCATTGGCGCCCTGCTCGGCGCGGACTGGCTGGCGAGCCGCCGGGTCTGGGTGTCGTGGGCGACCAACCAGGTGTTCGTTGCGGGCTAACGCAGGGTGAAGCGCCGCTCCTCGCCGAGGTCGACCAGCGCCTCAGCCATCAGCCGTGGCAGGCGGGCGAGCGAGAAGCGGCGGCGCGGGCGCAGGCGGCGCGGACGGGCGCGGTTTCCGGCAAGGCTGCGGACCAGCTCGTCCACCGAGGTGAGGCCATCCACCAAGCCGAGCGCCACGCCGCGGTCGCCAAGGCAGAAGCTGCCGTCGAACACAGCCGGGTCGTCGTGCAGGCGGGCGCCGCGGCGCAGGCGCACCCAGGCCTTGAACCGCTCGTGAATGTCCCCCATCAGCGTTTTGACGAACGCCACATCCTCCGGGCGCTCGGGTCGGAATGGGTCCAGCCGGGCTTTGTTTTCGCCCGATGTGTAGAGCCGGCGCTCGACGCCATAGCGCGCGATGAGCTGCTCGAAGCCGAAGCCGCCGCCGACCACGCCGATGGAGCCGACAATGCTCATGGCGCTGGCATGGATTTCGTCAGCGGCGCAGGCCAGCCAGTAGCCGCCGGACGCGCCGGCCTCGCCGATCACCGCGTGCACCTTGACGCCCGCCGTTTCGGCCCGGCGCCGCACCAGGCTCGCGATCAGTTCCGATTGCACGGGGGAGCCGCCGGGACTGTCGATGTCGAGGATGACATGGCCGCCGCGCTTGGCGCTGGCAAAAGCGCGCTCAATCAGCGGGCCGGCAGAGCGGAGATTGACCGCACCCTCCCGCCCAGCAATCAAGCCATGCAGTTCGACCACGGGGATGGTGGGGCGGCGCCAGGGAATGAGGTTCATGGCGCCTTAGGAGGGGTGGGGTGTGGCACTTGGCAAGGCGGAGGCTTGAACGGCGGCCTGGGCCGGCTTGCTGTTGCAACCGCATTGGTTACATGGGCATTCGATGACGCAGGTTGCTGTGGTGTGTTTCAACCGCTTCGGCCACACTGCCAAGCAAGCGGAAGCGGCGCAGGAGGCAGCAGCCACGGCTCCGGGCCCAACGGCAAGACCGGCCAACTTCACCCAAGAGGGCCCGCTTCCGTGCGACATCAAGACCGCACGACGCTACGGCCGCGCGTCGCAGAGCCGGCCTGCAGCAAGTGAAGCTTAGGTTGTCCCTAATTAGGCTTTAACGAAGGAACAGCCGCCGTCGGCCATCGGGCGGAACGCTTGGTCGGGCGGAATGGTGCTGAGAATGGTATAATAGTCCCAGTCGGACCGGCTTTGCGCTGGAGTTTTCGTCGTGAAAAGGTAGATCGGGTGCAGCTTGCGCCCGTCTTCGCGGATGCGGCCAGCGCCATAGATCGGGTCTTCCGTAGGCTGTGCCTTCATAGCGGCGACCAAAGCGCGGCCATCAGAGATGTCCACCTCGGTTGCGGCGGCTTTCATGAGGTGGAGCATGGCGGAGTACATGCCCGCCTGCATGTCATTGGGCATCGCGTGGCGTGGGCTGCGTTCGGCATAGCGGCGCGAGAAGGCGCGCGTGCCGTCGTTCATGTCCCAATAGAAGGGCGTCACACCGAGCACGCCCTGCGCCACGCTCAACCCGACAGCCTGCGTGATGTTGACGTTGTAGATCGGCCCGCACACTTGCATGGTGCGCATCAAGCCAAATTCGGCCGCTTGCTTGAGCGAGTTTATCGTATCGCCACCGCCGTTGTTGAGGGCGACGACGTCGGCGCCGGAGGACTGCGCCGCCAACAGGAACGAGCTAAAATCGCTGGTGGGGAACGGGGCTTTGACACCGCCCACGACTCGGCCACCGGCCGCACGCACCGCGTCCCCAACATAGCGGTCAAGGTCGGCGCCAAAGGCATAGTCCGCGGCCAGGGTGAACCAGGTTTTGCCGCCACGCTCGGTGATGGCATGGCCAAGGGCCTCGCTGGTCTCCCAAGTGTCATAATCCCACTGCACGATGTTGGGGGAGCAGGCCTTGCCGGTGAGGTCCACCGTGCCGGCGCCCACGCCCACAAAGACCCGGTTGCGGTCGGTGACCAGCTTGGCCACCGCCAGCGCGATGGCAGAGTTCGGCACGTCCAAAATCACGTGCACGCCGTCTTGGTCGAGCCACTTGCGCGCGATCGCCATGCCGATATCCGGCTTGTTCTGGTGATCGGCAAAAACGATCTCGACCGGACGCGACCCGGCATAGCCATGCTGGTCTTCCAACGCCATTTGAGCGGCGAGCAAGGAGCCTGGGCCCTGGAAATCGGCGAAAACGCCGGTCATATCGTTGAGCACGCCGACCTTGAGCGGAGCGGGCGACGCGCGGAGCGGTGACGTGGACGCAGCCAACATAGCTGCGCCGCTGAGGAAACGCCTACGGTGCATGAGGGGTCCGATGTTGTTCTAAGGATGTATCATTGAGCGGCAGGATGCGTCATCATACGATAG
>CAXTNN010000232.1:0-6100 GCA_964245545.1 uncultured Acetobacteraceae bacterium
GCAGTGTGTAGATCTCCGGGTCCGGCGAATCAAAAAGAGCAAGCGCCAGGGCGGCGGGCGCGAGCAGGACCAGACGGCGCTTCATCGGTTGGCTCCGGCGTTGGCGCGGCCCCGGATCAGCGCCTCCGGATGGCTGTCGAGGAAGTCGGCCAGCAGCCTGATCGAGCGGGCGGCGTCGTTGAATTGGGCCAGCAACCGCCCCAGGTCGCGCGCGAACTGGGAATTGCCGCCATAGCCGTTGTCGACCGACGTCACCAGGCTGTTGGCATGGGCGAGGGTCTGCTGCAGGTCAGTGCTCACCTCGGGCAGGCGGCGGATCAGCGGGGTGAGCCCGGCATCGGTGTGCTTCACCAAGTCCTGCACCTCGCCCAAGGTCGATTGCAGCGACCGCAGCGAACCCTTCAGCTCGGGGCCGCCGACCACCCCGTTCAGCGAGGCGAGCACGTCATCCAGATGGGTGCCGATGGCGCCGAGCGGCACCGAGTCGAGCTTGGCGGCGACGCTGGACAGCGCCGTGGTGATCCCGGCCAGCCCGCCGGCAGCGGTGGTGGGCAGCACCACGGCATCGCCCTCCATCCCGACTTGGATCTTTGGAAGCCCGGTTTGGAAGTCGAACGCCACCGCGAGCTGGCCGGTCAGGTAGCTGACGGTCACCAATTCCCCACGCATGCCTCGGTCCACCAGCCGCTGCGACACCTGCAGCGTTGTGTCATGCGCCGACCCGCTGATGGCATCGAAGCGCTCCGGCTGGACTTCGATGGCCACCCGCACCCGCGCCTTCGC
Organism: uncultured Acetobacteraceae bacterium; assembly: GCA_964245545.1. Classification (GTDB taxonomy): domain Bacteria; phylum Pseudomonadota; class Alphaproteobacteria; order Acetobacterales; family Acetobacteraceae; genus LMUY01. The sequence continues at coordinate 784 of CAXTNN010000232.1, forward strand.
CGTGACCGGGTCGAATTCTAGCCGCACATCCGTCACATTGCCGATGGTAAGCCCGTAGAGCTGGACTGGAGAGCCCACGCCGAGGCCGGCGACCGATGTTTGGTAGTAGAGAACGAAGGGCAGCCGCTGCTTGAACCCGGCCGAGGCAGCGGAGTTCTGGTCCTGAAACAGTTCGAACGTGGTGTCGTTCTTGGCCAAGGGCGTGTTGCGCGAGTCTTCCTCGGTGCCGAACGCCACCCCGCCGGAGAGCACCGCCTGGATGGATTCGAGCTCAACGTGGAATCCCTGGCTGCCGAGCTGCACGCTCAGGCCGGACGCGTTCCAGAACCGAGTCCCGGTCCGCACCCATTTGTCGTAAGGCGCGCGGACAAAGACGTGGACGGTGATCGGCCCGTTGGCCTCCGGCAGATGGTAATCGAGCACTTCGCCCACCACGATGTCGCGGTAGAACACTGGCGAGCCGCTGCCCAGCGAGCCGATGCGCTGGGTTTGCAGCACGAAGGTGGTGCCCGGCTCGTCGGAGCGGACGCCGGGCGGGTTCTCCAGGCCGGTAAAGTCGGTTTTGGACCCGCCGCCGTTTTCCCCCGGGTCCATCTCGATGTAGGCGCCGGAAATCAGGGTCTCCAAGCCAGAGATGTTGCCCGACGACAAACGGGGGCGGACCACCCAAAACCGGGCATGATCGGTAAGGTACGGCTTGGCCTCGCTGGTCATGCGCACCCGCACGCTGACGTGGCTCATGTCGGGCGCCAGCCGGATGCTGGTGACCGTGCCGAGGTCGACCGCCTTGTGCCGCACCTTGGTCTGTTCGGCGGTCAGCCCGTCGGCGGTCTTGAAGGTGATGACGATTTCCGGGCCACGCTGCGCGAGCGTGGTGAAGGCGAGGTATAGGCCGATCGCGCCGGCGATGGCAGGCAGCAGCCAGACCACGGAGATGCGCGGCCGGCGCCGCAGCCTCGCCTGAGGCAGTTCGGGAGGCGGTTCGGCTGGCGGCTGAGAGGGGGCGGCGGCAGGCGGTTGGTCGCTCATGCTGTTCCTGGTTGGCTGCCGGCAGACACCGTGCGGGCAGGCGGAAGGGCCGGCATGCGCGCAGCTTGCTCTTCGGGCGGTGCCGCGTCCCACATCAAGCGTGGATCGAAGCAAGCCGCGCCGAACATGGTCAGCACGACCACGCTGGCGAAGCAGATGGCACCGAGTTGGGGCGTGACGGTGGCAAGGTTGCCCGCGCGCACCAGGCCCACCAAGGTGGAAAGCATGAAGATGTCGATCATCGACCACCGGCCGATGAATTCGATGAGCCGGTAAAGCCGCGTGCGGTCGCGCAGGCGCCAGGCGGTGCCGCGGTGGGTGGCGATCAGCATCACGGCCAGGCCGATCAGCTTCAGCACCGGCACCATGAGGCTCGCCACGAAGACCAGCAAGGCGAGCGGCCACATGCCGGCATCGAGCAGCTCCTGCGCTCCGCCCAGGATGGTGGAGGTGTTGGGCTGACCGAGGCGGACCAGGGTCAGGATGGGAAACAGGTTCGCTGGGATGTAGAGCAACAAACCTGCCGCCAGGAACGCCCAAGTGTTTAGCACGCTGTTCGGCTTGCGAGCATGCAGCACCGAGTTGCAGCGCAGGCAGCGCTCGCCCTCGGCCCGGTCATTGACCCGGCTGCATGTCAGGCACGCGATGCGCTCGCCCCTTGGCGCGGTGCGGCTTGGGGGCGGCACCAGGCGCCGGCGCTCCATCTCGGCCCAGATCTCCGCCGGGTCGAGCAGGAAGTCCGCCAGGACCATCGTCAGCATCAGGGCAGCGATGGCGTAGAGCGCCTCGCCCACCTCCACGGTGGCAATGGCGCCCAGCCGGGTGAACGCGACAAACACGCCGAGCAGGAACACTTCCACCATCGCCCATGGTCCGATCCGTTCATACCATTTGAATAGACCTGGAAGGAAGGCCGGCGGCCGTTCGGTGCGCAGACCGCCAACAACGAGGATGGTGATGGCGATCTTGAGCAACGGCATGATGATGGCGGTGACCGTCACCACCGCCGCCAGCTCCCAGGTGCCGTCCTGCCAGAAGGCGATGGGGAGGGACAGCATGGTGGTCTGGCGCTGCTTGCCGACGATGTCGACGAACAGGAACGGCGTGCTGACCGCGATCAGGTAGAGCACGAGCGAAGTGAGCGACAGTGCCAGGACGTAGGTGGTGGCGTTGGTCCGCCGCCGCCTCAGGGTTGCGTCACACCGGACGCACTTGGCTTCGGCATTGGGCGGCAAGGGCGGCAGGAACTGGAACAGCCCACAATGGGGACACTCGCAGTCGCGGGCGTGGGAGATCGTCGCTGCAGCGGTTGGGGGCATCGCCGGCGGAAAATGAACGAGACTGCCGCCAGCCGCCAGCCCTGTACGCGGGGAAGTGTGTCGGCGCGGGTCTGGATTGCAGCGCTGGTCTGTGCCCGGTATAGCAGCGCGGCGCGCCGGCGTAGCTCAGGGGTAGAGCAACTGATTCGTAATCAGTAGGTCCACAGTTCGATTCTGTGCGCCGGCACCGTGATATTGATGGCTGACCGGCCTTCAGCCGTCGTCAAGACGGCGGTCTGGCACTGTGGGTGCCAGCGGCATAGGTCACTCACCATCCCGTTGCATCTTTGTCCCGGACAGGTCCAGCCGTATTGCCGGGACGGCGGATCGGTGCATAGTCAGAAGAAAACGGGAGGTACCAATGCCCTTGAACAGCGGCAGTCACGCGCCGGTTGGTCGTTTCGTGCATCTGAGGAGAGTTGTTTTGCTGGCATGCGCGGCCGCGCTGCTGGCGAGCGTGCCGATGGCGGCACAAGCGGCGGGCAGCAAGGCCTGCCTCGCCTTGGTCAACGTCCTGCTGGATAACGGAAATGTAACGGCCGCCCAGCTTATCCCAGCGGGCAGCTACCTTGCGCCAGACGGCAACACCTACGCCAACCTGCCAGCATTCTGCCGGGTCGCCGCAACGCTCACGCCGACACCAGAGTCGAACATCAAGGTCGAGATGTGGCTGCCGGCTGATCCAGGAGCATGGAACGGCCGGTTTGTCGGGACGGGCAACGGCGGATACGCGGGCTCCATCGTCTACAGCGAACTTGCCGCAACGCTCCCGCTTGGTTTTGCCGTCATCAATACGGACATGGGAACGTCCCCGTCTACCATACTGGACGGCACACCGCTGACGGGCCAGCCGCAAAAGCAGGTCGATTTCGCCTACCGCTCCACCCACCTCATGACGGTGGTCGGAAAGCAGTTTGCCGCCGCCTATTACGGCAAGGCGCCGGTCTATTCCTTCTTTACCGGATGCTCGACCGGCGGCGGCCAGGCGGTGCATGAAGCAGAACAGTTTCCCAACGATTATGACGGCATCGTCGGAGGCGCCCCCACCGAGAACCGCACGAACCTCCATGTCAACATTCTGTGGCAATACGTCGTCACCCATCTCACACCGCAATCGATCATTCCCGAAGCCCTGCTCGCCACCGTGACACAAAGCGTGGTGGCGAGTTGCGGCGTAGCGAGCGGCAGCCTGCCGGGCGACGGCTTCCTCACCGACCCGCGCACGTGCCGCTGGGACGCTCGCAGCCTGCTCTGCCAAGCGGGTCAAACGGCCAACTGTCTCACCATCGACCAGGCCGACGCGTTGAACTTGATCTATGACGGCCCTCGCGATCCGCGGACTGGTGCGCTGATTTATCCCGGCGCGAACCGCGGCAGCGAATCCGGGGCCACGTTCGACATCGCCGCCCAGGAGGGTCTGACCTTCGGCCAGACCGAACCAACCTTCGACGGCTTGTTCTATTGGGTATTCGGCCCGAACTGGCAGTGGCAGACGTTTGATTTCGACCATGACGTCGCACGGCTGGATGCGGTGCTCGGGCCGGTTGCTAACGTCAACACTGCCGACCTTGCGCAATTCCGCGCGCATGGCGGCAGATTCCTGATGTTTCATGGCTGGGCTGACGCGCTCGTTCCAACGCAGGACGACATCAACTACTTCCTGCGGCTGACTGCGACCGCTGGCGTCGAGAACAGTCCGGCCGCCATCCAATGGACACAGGAGTATTTCCGCCTGTTCCTTGCTCCCGGGATGGGCCATTGCTTCGGTGGCCCGGGGCCCAACGTGTTTGGTGGCGCAGACAACCCTGGTGGTCCCGCCGATGCCGACCACAACGTCCTGCTGGCGCTGCAGCGCTGGGTGGAGCAAGGCAACGCGCCGAATCGCATCATCGCGACCAAATACCCCGGCGACGACCAGGCCAAGCCGCCAGCGATGACGCGCCCGCTCTGCGTGTTTCCCAAGGTGCCTCGATACAGCGGAAGTGGCGACAGCAACGACGCTGGAAGCTTTGCTTGCGGCGATGACTTTGTGAACAACAACCCGATGGCGGCGCAATACTACGTGCGATGACGATGCGGCCGGCGGGTGACGGGCGCCCCCGCCGCCTGGACGTTCTGCAGCCGTCTCGCACCGTCGACAAGGCGGCTGCAGCGTTGCCGATCTTTGCAACCTCCTGGAAGCAGAACGCCTTAGGCATAACAGGCTAATCCAGGAGGACAGCACGTTGACAACAGCTCGCATCTTAGTCTTCGCGGCTTTCGCTTTGAGCCTCACCGCCTGTGAGACCCCGCCACTTCCGCGCGGTTCGGCACCGAGTGCCAGCGGCAGTGGCGGGGTTGCAACGCCAAGCGGATCCGCGTCGCCAGGTGGTTCGGCCTCCACCAATTCCGCAGCGACTCCGGTCGGTCCGGGTGTCAGTTCTGTAGGCGGGGGCCCAGGAGGCTTCAATGCGCCGACGGGGGCCCTGAGCCGCTAGTGCAGCCGCCTCTTGCCCGGGGCGTGGGGCGGGCGGCTTTGGCCATGTCGCGCAGCACCGGCAGTCTGGCCGCCGCGCCCTCCTCCTCGCCTTACGCCCATCCCTTCGACAGCTTGCGCACTGCCGTGGTGGCGTTGCGCTTGCCCTCGCCGGCGTATTCCTCGTGGTAGTCCTCGGTCTTGGCCGGATCGTAGACGTAGTTCACCATCAGCGTGGCACTCTCTTTCACGCCTTTGTCGGATGTGTCGGCGCACATGATGATGCGCTCGATGCGGGCGCCGTTGCCGAGGTGGAAATGGGCCACCGGGTCGAGAGCGCGCTTGTCGCCGCGGGATTCCGTTAGCAGGTAGCGGGCAGCCAGGCGGACCAGCACCGGCTCCAGCGCCTTGGTGGCGGCGCTATCGCGGGTCCACCCGCGGCGGGCGAGCAGGGCGGACATGGCGGCGGCGCCGTCGCTCGGCTTCAGGTCGGCGGGCGCGGCCGCGAGCAGGG
>CAXTNN010000233.1:0-6075 GCA_964245545.1 uncultured Acetobacteraceae bacterium
AGTCACCTCCGACAACGGCATGGAGTGGCACCAGGCGGAGCAGCAGATCATCGCCACCGGCAATGCCAAGGCGGTGCGCGGCGACGTGACGGTGACGGCCGACCGGCTGATCGCGTTCTATCGCCGCAAGGCTGGCGCAGCCGGCGGCGCCCCCGCACCCGGCTCGCCAGCTCCGGCGGCTCCCGCGGCCGGGGCGAGCTCCACGGGCGACACCGGCAACAACGAGATCTACCGGCTGGAGGCCGACGGCAACGTCCACATCTTCACACCCACTGACCAGGCGTTCGGCGACAAGGCGGTCTACGACATCGACCAGGCCGTGCTGGTGATGACCGGGCACAACCTGCACATCATCACCCCGCAGCAGACCATGTCGGCGCGCGACTCCATGGAGTATTGGTCGCAGAAGCACATGTCGGTCGGCCGCGGCGATGCGGTGGTCACCACCGATGACGGCCGCCAAGTCCGCGCCGATATTCTGGTCGGCTATAGCGCCGGCGCCACGCCCGCCGGGTCGCAGGCGCCAGTGCAGAAAGTGGCGGCCCAGCCCGCCAAGCCCGGCGGCGACCCGCTGGCGGATAGCGGCGGCAAGTTGGAGCGGGTGGATGCATTCGGCCATGTCGAGGTACGTACCGCGACCGAGATCGCCCATGCCGACAAGGGCGTGTATATTCCGGACACCCAGATCGCCCGGCTGGCCGGCAACGTTCATATCACCCGCGGGGAAAACCAGTTGAATGGCGATGACGCGGTGATCAACCTGCGAACCGGCGTCTCTACCCTCAGCCGCACGCCGGGCAACCGGGTGGAAGGGCTGGTGGTGCCAAACGACACGCAGGCGGCGCCTGGCGGCAAATCGGCCGCGCCTACCAAGGCCAAAGGGGGCGCATCGTGAACGCGGCGCTGCGGGTGATCGATGGCGGGTCCGGGCTGGTCGCGCTGGGCGTCGGCAAAACCTATAAGAAGCGTCCCGTGGTGCGCAACGTGTCGGTCAGCCTGCGCCGTGGCGAGGCGGTCGGCCTGCTCGGGCCCAACGGCGCCGGCAAGACCACCACTTTCTACATGATCACCGGCTTGGTGCGGCCGGACACCGGGTCGATCCGGCTGGATGGCGCGGACATCACCGGGTTGCCGATGTATCGCCGTGCCCGGCTGGGCATTGGCTACCTGCCGCAGGAGGCCAGCGTATTCCGCGGCCTAACGGTGGAGGGTAACATCATGGCCGCGCTTGAAGTGGTGGAGCCCGACCGGGACCGGCGCGACACCCTGCTGGACGAGCTGCTGGCCGAGTTCGGCATCACCCACCTGCGCCGCACGCCCGCTTTGGCGCTGTCCGGCGGGGAGCGGCGCCGGGTAGAGATCGCCCGCGCCTTGGCCACCCAACCGGGCTATATCCTGCTTGACGAACCGCTGGCGGGCATCGACCCGATCGCGGTGGGCGAAATTCGTGATCTGGTCGGCCATTTGAAAGATCGCGGCATTGGCGTGCTGATCACCGACCACAACGTACGCGAAACGCTGGAAATCATTGATCGCGCTTACATAATGCATGACGGGCAGCTCCTGATGGAGGGCCGTCCCCAGGAAGTCGTGGCGAACGAAGATGTTCGCCGCGTGTACCTTGGGGAAAGGTTTAGCCTGTAGATTGCCACCCATGGCAATAGGTCCCCGTCTCGAGTTCAGGCAGTCCCAGTCGCTGGTGATGACCCCGCAATTGCGGCAGGCCATCAAGCTGCTGCAGTTTTCCAACCTCGAAGTCGCCGCCTACGTCGAAGAAGAATTGGAGAAGAACCCCCTTCTCGAACGGGACGACGCGTCGGACACGCTTCGGGAACAGGTGGCGCCAGACCAGCGCACTGAGCCGCTGGAGGGAATGGATGCGGCGGAGTTGCTGCAGCGCGAAAAGCTGCCGGACGCGGGGGACATCGACCATACCAACAGCTTTGACGCGGGCAGCCTGGCGGATGGCGCCCCCGCCTTCAGCCGGGAGCGGGGCGGCAACGGGTTCGAGCGGGACGACCGCGGCATGGACGACCTTGCCGAGTCCCCCCGCTGCCTGCGCGAGCACCTCGCCGAGCAGCTCCGCCTCGGCTTTGCCGACGCGGTGGACCGGCTGATCGGCGCCCACCTCATCACCTTGCTGGACGCCGCCGGCCGCGTCTCAATCGACAGCGCCAGCCTGGCCGACGCGCTCGGCGCCGAGCCCGCCCGGGTGGAGCGGGTCCGCACCGAGATGCAGCGGTTCGACCCACCGGGCCTGTTCGCGAGGGACCTGCGGGAGTGCCTGGCCGCCCAACTGGCCGACCGCAACCGGCTGGACCCGGCGATGCAGGCTCTGCTCGACAACCTGGACCTGCTCGCCCGTCGCGAACTCAGGCGCCTGCAAGAGCTGTGTGACGTGGACGCTGAGGACTTGGCGGACATGATCGCCGAAATTCGCGCGCTGGACCCCAAACCTGGCGCCGCGTTCGACATCGCGCCCGCGGCCGCCATCATGCCGGACGTGCTGATGCGCCCCACCCCGATCCGCGGCGAAGGCGTCGGCGAGTGGATCCTCGAACTCAACCCGGACACGATGCCGCGGGTTCTGGTCAACCAGGGCTTCCACGCCCGGGTCATCACCTCGGTCAAGCGGGAGGACCGGGCGTTCCTGGGGGAACAGCTCTCCTCGGCAAACTGGCTGGTGAAGTCGCTGCAGCAGCGCGCGCAGACCATCCTGAAAGTGGCCGCCGAGATCGTCCGGCGCCAGGACGGCTTCTTCCGCCACGGTGTCTCCCACCTACGCCCGCTCATCCTGCGGGACATTGCCGACGCGGTGGAGATGCACGAAAGCACCGTCAGCCGGGTGACGGCGAACAAATACATCGCCACCCCGCGCGGCACCTTCGAGCTGAAATACTTCTTCACCACCGCCATCGCCGGCTTGGACGGCGCCAATCACAGTGCGGAGGCAGTGCGCCAGCGAATTCGCGCAATGGTCGGCGCTGAGACATGCGATGGCGTTCTGTCTGATGATGCAATCGTGGCAGCGTTGCGGCGAGAAGGCGTGGACATTGCGCGGCGAACGGTGGCCAAATACCGGGATGCGCTGCGCATCCCCAGCTCGGTCCAGCGCAAACGGGAGAAGGCGCTGCCGGCTTAGAACAGAGCGGCGCCACCAGGACCGTCATTCACGGAGGGCCGCCCATGCAGATCACCGTTTCCGGCAAGCAGGTTGATCTTTCGGATGCCTTGCGCACCCGCGTCTCACAGGGCTTGGACACGATCGCGGGCAAGTATTTCAACGGCGCCCTGGAAGCCAACGTTACGTTCAGCCGCGCCCGCTCCTTCTTTACCTGCGACATCAACGTGCATGCTGGCCGTGGGCTGACGCTGCGGGGCGAGGGTGAGGCAGCCGACGCCAACAGCGCCTTCGACGACGCGGCCGAGCACATTGCCAAGCGGCTGCGCCGCTATCGCCGCCGGGTCAGTGAGCACGCGCGGGACCTGGCGCATCGCGAACGCCCGCAAGCATCGGCCCGCCAGTATATCCTGCGGCAGGAGGACGAACCGGCTGAGCCGCAGCCCAATGGCGGTGCACACACCTTCGCGACCGTGATTGCGGAAACCGCGACCGTGATCGACCATCTCACCGTCAGCGAGGCCGTCATGCGGCTCGACCTGGCGGACCAACAAGTCATGATGTTCCGCAACAGCACGACCGGCGAGCTGAACGTGGTCTACCGCCGGTCGGATGGGCATATCGGCTGGATCGACCCGGCGGCGAAAGCGGAAGCCGGTCGCTAACCAATCCAGCGCCACCTCTCAATTGTTAGTGCAGCGCCGTTCATTGCAAAACATCGCCAATCATCATTGTCACACGCGATGAAATACGCTTGTATGGTCTTAGGCTGACGGCGAGGGCCGAATGGCGGTCATTGTGTCAGCGCCGGACGAGGTGATTGCATGAGCGGTATCATGGAGCGTGTGGAATTTGGCGGGAACGACATCGAAAACGCGATGTCCAAGCTCTCCGCTAAGCAAATCGACGGGCTTGCCTTCGGAGCGATCCAACTGGATGCGACCGGCAAGATCATGACCTACAATGCCATGGAAGGACAAATCACCGGCCGTGATCCTGGCTCAGTCGTTGGAAAGAACTTCTTCACTGCTGTCGCACCTTGCACAAATACGCCAAAGTTCAAGGGTGAGTTTGACAAAGGTGTTAAAGCGAACGCGCTCAACTCCGTTTTTGACTATACCTTCGACTATAATATGAAACCGACAAAAGTCCGGGTGCATATGAAAAAGGCGCTTAGCGGCGATACGTATTGGATTTTCGTCAAGCGGCTCTAACCGCGCCCGGCCGCGGATCATGCTTGCCTGTGATCACCCCGATGCTGCCGAGGGCTGCTGGTGGAGTGCGGGCGCCTTACCGCGCTGGCTTGCCGACCTTATCCGGTCGGAGGCACGGGCAGTATGGCCGTCCAGTGCCCTCCCGCTTGGCATATGGGCGCCCGAAACCCGGCTCGATGAGAAAGGGCTGGGATTCGACAGCCTCGAACGCCTGCAGCTCGCCGCCGCGCTGTCGGAGGCGTTGCAGATGCACGAGAGCGGCATTGGCGACTACCTCCTGACCAAGCGCAGCTTTGGCGAATGGTGCGCCATCGCCACCCAGTCGCTGAACCATTACTCGGCCAAGCTCACCTTCCGAACATCCGGCAGCACCGGGCAACCCAGACCGATCACCCATGGGCTGAGCGACCTTTACGGCGAGGTCGACGCGTTGCTGCCGCTGCTGTTCAACGGCACGACGCGCGTATTGAGCACTGTGCCGTGCCACCACATTTATGGCTTCCTGTTTACCATCCTGCTGCCGCAGCGGCTCGGTGGCATCCCGGTGCTCGATATCGCCGGGCTAACTCCCGGCAGACTCGTTGCATTGATGCGCGCGGGAGACCTGGTTGTCGGCCACCCTGAGTTTTGGGCTGCCGTAGCCCGCGCCATCCCGTCCGGCTGGAGTGGCGGAGTGACCGGGCTGACCTCCACCGCGCCTTGCCCGGCCGAAACGGCGGATCAGCTCGAACAGGCAGGGCTGTCGCGGCTGGTGGAGATCCACGGCTCCTCCGAGACCGGCGGCATCGGCTGGCGCACCGATCCTGACGCCGATTACGCGCTCATGCCGCAGTGGCAGCGCAAGGAGGATGGCGGGCTGCGGCGCAGCGGCGCTGTGTTCGCTGCGCCGGACCGGTTGGAGTGGGTGGAAAGCCGCCGCTACCGCATCAACGGGCGCATTGATGGTGCGGTCCAAGTCGGCGGCACCAACGTGTTTCCCGCCCGCGTCGAGGAGGTGCTCCGCAGCCACCCGGGCGTGGCCGCTGCATCCGTGCGGCTGATGGCACCGACCGAGGGCCGGCGCTTGAAGGCCTTCATCGTCCCGCGCGACCCAAATGCCGAGATCGCCGGCTTGCAGGAGGCGCTGGAAACCTTTGCCTTGGACAAGCTTCCAACCCCTGAACGGCCTCGTGCCTACACGTTCGGCGCCGACCTGCCGCGCGGCCCGCTCGGCAAGCTTACCGATTGGGCATTGGTCCCGCCGCAGTAATCACCCGCGCCTATGATCAAGGCCCGCCAGACCGCATCCAGGGCAGGACATGCAGCCAAACCTCGGCACCACCCTGCCAGATCAGCTTGCAAGCCACGAACAGCACCATCAGCAGCCCTGCCCAAGCCAGCCAGCGGAATCGCTCCAGCAGCCGTGCAATCACCGTGGCCGCCACTGCCATCAATACTACCGAGATCGCGACGCCGGCCAGGAGCACCGCAGGATGGCCCTGCGCCGCGCCGGCCACGGCCAGGATGTTGTCCAAGCTCATCGACAGGTCGGCCAGGGTGATCTGCAGCACCGCCGCACCCAGCGACTTCGGCGCGGCACGGACCGCTCTGCGGCGACGCGGCCGCAACTCGCGATACATTCGCCAGCATACCCATAGCAGCAGCAGCCCACCCGCCAAGGTCAGCCCGACAATGGCGAGCAGCTTGAGCGCCACCGATGCCAGGCCGAGGCGGATCAAGGCTGCAATGGCGATGCCGAAC
>CAXTNN010000234.1:0-6065 GCA_964245545.1 uncultured Acetobacteraceae bacterium
GTGCAGCAGTTGCAAGCTGGCTTAGCTAGCTTTGCGGCACAGGTCGCCGACTTCGTTGCGGGCACGAACAAGGACATGGCCCAAGCGACCACCAAGCTAAGTTCCAGCATCAGCGAACTCACCGAGGTGCTTGAAGAGCTTCCGGTCAGGGCAAGAGCCTTGCCGTGAGCGGCCGCATCCGGGCGCATGAGGAGGAAGCGGAGGGCTATTTCGCCTCCATAAGCGACCTCATGGTAGGCATCCTGTTCATCTTCTTGCTGATGCTCACGGTGTTTGCCCTGAACTTCGCCGACGAGGACAAGGACGCCGAGATCCGCCGCCTGCAGGCACAACTGGATCACACCGTGGTCGAGCGCGATCAGGCGCAGGCGAAACTTGCCAACTTGGACACGGAACTGGCCGAGTTGGTGACGCGCGTCGGCGCCATCGAGGCGGACCTGGACACGGCCGGCGAGCGGCTGCGCAACGCCCGTGCCGACCTGCTGCGGCAAATCCAGGCCAATCTCGCTGGCCGGGGCGTAAACGTGGAGGTGTCCGCCCAGCAGGATGTGCTCCGCCTGCCGAGCGAAGAGCTGTTCGCGCTCGGCGCGTCCACGTTCACGGCCCATGGCCAGGAGCGGATAACGGCGGTGCTGGACGAGCTGGGCCGCCTCTTGCCCTGCTACGCCGCGCATGCAGACGCAGCGCCCGCAAGCTGCCCTGCCGCCGCGTCGCCGATCTTTGAAACCGTGTTGATCGAAGGGCACACGGACGCCCTGCCCGCCGACAACTGGCGCCTGTCCACCGACCGAGCCCGAGCGGTGCTGGACATGATCCAGCGGCAACATGCCGGATTGGGCGCACTGCGCAATCCGGTCGGCCAGCCCATGCTTGGCCTCGCGGGATACGGGGACTCGCGCCTGCTCGCCGGCATGCCGGGCGACGACGCGCGCAATCGCCGTATCGAGCTGCGGTTCCTGCTGTCTCCGGCGCCAGAGCAGGAGGCTCAGGCGATCCGCACGGAGCTGGATGCCGTCAAAGACCGCTTGGCCGCGTTGCGCTCGCCGTGACCGGCCTGCGGGCGGCCCTTGGCGACCTGCGGTTGGAGGTGGCCGCCCTCCCGGTGCGACAGGCCCTGCCGCCCGCATCACGCCGCCCAACGCTCCTCGCGCTGAACCGCATCTTAGCCGGCCGTCACGTATCGCCTCAACCATCGCGAGATAAGCTGGAGGAGGCTTGGCAGCACTTGCGCGAATGCCGCCGCAGCGGCGCGAACCCCTCGAACCTGCCGCCCAAGATTCTGGGACAAGCGATCTGGCTGCTCTGGGAAAAGGATCGCCGGGCATGCGAGATACCAGGCGTCCTGGAAGCGGTGCAGTCGCTCGCCTCGGGCAGCACCCTGCTGCTCAAGCGGTTCGTCGAAGCCTGGCTGCGCGACTTTGCGCCCACCGATCCGGCCATGCAGCAGGTCGGCGCCTGGCTGGCCGGCGCCGTCATGCGGGCGCCGCCAGCCGCTATGGCGGTGTGGCAGGGTGGCGAGCGCCGACACGCGTTGTTCAGCCGGCCAGAAGGTCCTGCCTCGGTCGCAGGCGCGGTGCTCGCCGGCAGTGACCCGCCAGCCTTGCCGGCGCTCGGATTCGACACGCCGGCGCGCGGAGCCGGCGGCTATATGCGCGCCGTCGTGCGGCAAGCCGCGGCGATGCTGCCGGCCCGGCTGTTGGCGCCGGCCGGAGAACAGACATTGGAGCGGGCGTTGACCCTGTTCGTGTCGGGCGACGCGCTCCGCTTCGACAGCGAACCCGAAATGCGCGGGATGGTGGCCGATGCGCTGGTGGGTGCTTGGGCCCGGGGTGCGCCGCCCGACGCTCTGCGCCGCCGCGTTCTAGACATCGTACTGACGCATATCGGCGACCCGCGAACCCAGCCGGTTCGTTGGGATCGAGCCGGTGAGGAAACCCGGCAGATCGTCACCGGCTGGCTCGCCCAAGTGACGCTGTCGGCGTTCTTCGGCGTGATCGGGCAGCATGCCGGGGCGGCCGGCATGGGACACCAGTGGGAGGCGCGGCGAAGATTTTGGTCGGTTTGCCTGGAAAAAGGCTGGGTCAGCGATGCCTGGCTCGTGCTCGGCTCCAACGTGCGCCGGCATGTTGCGCGCAACCGGGATCTACTGGGACAATTCGGCACCTTGGACGGGTCCAACGTGAACAATCATTCCGTATTGCTGATGCGCATCGGTCACACGGTGTTTGCGGAGTGGAGCCACAACGGTAAGTTATATGCGTGGCCAAACGGGAGCCGACGTGCTCCAGGCTTCTACAAGCCTCGCTACACTGCCGACGTCCTCAAATCCGCCGGGCTTGATTTTCCTCCGCCGGTACACCGGCCCGACCTAGGACCCCTTTCCGGTCCCGGCCTCGTGCATATCGCTGGTGTCTGGCAAGGCCGGGTCGCGGCACTGTTGCGCCAGAAGGATTACCGTCTTCGCATCGAGCCCTGGGAATGGGCGTGACGACCGCCTTCGCCTTCGTCCCGAGCACGGCCGGGACCGAGCTGCGCCTGATGGCGGGCGATCGTGCCATTCTCGTGGAACGCTGGCCGATCGAGGCTCCCGCCGGTCTCCTGGCGGCCGTGGACCTGATCCGCGGCATGGTCGCGGACGGAAAGGGCGTCGAGGGCGACGACGCCGTGCTGGTCGAGCACACGGCGATTGCAGACCTGTCCGCGCAGGAGGCCGCGCTGATCGGCTTGCCGCCGCTTGCTGACGCCCGCGCACGGGTCAGCACGACCGGCCTGGTGACCGGGCTCGGCTTCAAGGCGACGCTGCAGTGGGTTCGTCCGACGGGCCAGGCCATCGTCGGTGCGGTGCGCACAGGCGCTTGGCTGCGGATCGGCGGCCGCGACTGGCGGCTCTCGGCCATGCTGCTGGCGCTTGTGGAAGCCGTGGAGCAGGTGGCAGCGGCCCTGACGCCCGATGCTCGCCTGCGCGCGATCGCCGCCCTGCGAGACGCCTTGCCCGGCAGTCAGCCGACGGGAGCGGTCCTGGCGTCCGGCCTCATGCGGATCGACGTCGTACAGGCCGATGCTTTCTCGCTCGACCTGCGCGGCGAGGGGCCGGACGCAAGGCTTGTCCCCATCCTGCACCGGGCCGGAAGCGAGGAGCATCTTCTGTCAGAAACGTTGCAGGATGAGTTCGGCGTTGATCAATTCAACCGCTTCACCGAGGCGCGGCCAGTCTACTCACTGTCGGGTGGCGTGTTCGTCGTGCTGGCGCCCGTGTTGCGCGAAGCGCTGGGGGAAGTACGCCGCCACCAATACGCGCCACTGGCCGAGAAGCGCGCCCTGTTGCGTTCTCCCCGCCGGGCGTTGCGGGCCGCCCTGGACGCGGACGACGACCCGACGCTGCTCGATGCGGTCGAGCAGGTCTTCGTGGAAACACGCGCCTTTTCCGACCGGGTGACCGGGCTGGGCTTGTGGGAGCCGCGCGCCTTGCCATGGGTGGCACGTGCACCGACGGACTGGTTCGCCGCGGCAAATAAGCCGCCGCGACCCGGCGAGCGGGCGGTAACGCTGAACGCCGCCGCCGTCGAGAGCCTAAGGGTGGAACTTACGGCCGCCCTTGCGAATGGTTCGCCAACAATTGAGTATCGCCCACCAGGTGGTGTCTTAGACGCATCGCCCGTTGTCATGCCGGCCACGCAGGCGCAGCTCGAGAAGTTGGATGCGGTCGCGGCCGGAACAGGTGGCGGGACAAGCAAGACAGCTCCGCAGGTCTTGCTGATCCTTACTAATGAGGACGCGGTCGATTACGAGACCAGCTTTACTCGTCGCGCTGACGTTGCGGCTAGCTTACCCGTCAGTCTGACGACCAGCCTCAAGCCGCACCAAGCCGAGGGTCTCCGCTGGCTACAGGAGAGCTGGCTGGCGGGCGCGCCCGGCGTGCTGCTGGCCGACGACATGGGCTTGGGCAAAACCTTGCAGGGGCTTGCCTTCTTGGCCTGGCTGCGCGAGGCGATGCAGCGGGGCGCGATCCCGCAAAGCCCGATCCTCATCGTGGCGCCGACTGGGCTGTTGGCAAACTGGTCGGCGGAGCATGCCCGCCACCTCTATGCGCAAGGCTTGGGCGAATGTTGCCCAGCGTTCGGCGCCGGATTGCGCGCGCTGCGACAGGCGGGCGGCTATGGCTTGGACAAGGCACGGCTTGAATCGGCTGCCTGGATCCTGACGACGTATGAAACGCTGCGGGACCACAGTGCTGATTTCGGCGGGGTCGCTTTCGCTGCCCTCCTCGCCGACGAAGCGCAAAAGGTCAAGACGCCTGGCATCCGCATCACCGACGCGCTAAAGGGCATGAACGCGGACTTTCGCATTGCGATGACGGGAACGCCCGTCGAGAACCGCTTGGCGGACCTATGGTGCATCGTGGACGGGGTGCGTTCCGGCTATCTCGACTCGCTGGCGGCGTTCAGCCACAGCTTTGCGGCGCAGGCCGACCACGAGACGCTGCGTGGCTTGCGGCGCCGACTAGACGAGCGGATGGGAGGCATGCCCGCGCTGATGCTCCGGCGGATGCGCGAAGACCACCTCCCCGAGCTGCCCGGTGCCGAGATGGATGTGCAGCGTTCGCCGATGCCAGCCATGCAGTTTGAGGCCTATCGGACAACACTGGAGCGGGCGCGGGAGGCGGGCGGGGGCGGGGTCTTGAAAGCGCTTCAATCGTTCCGGGCCATCTCGCTGCATCCGGAGCCGGCGATGGAAGCAGCGGACGACGCTTTCATCCGCGCCTCCGCCAGGCTGTCGAGCTGCTTCGACATGCTCGACCGCATCGCCGCTGCGGGTGAGCGTGTCCTGATTTTCGTGGAAAGTCGCGCGCTACAGCCCCGGCTCGCGGGGGTGGTCCAACGCCGATACCGCCTGGCTGGAACACCGGAAATCATCAGCGGTGCCGTCCCGGGCGCCAAACGGCAAGCTCGGGTGGATAGATTCCAAATGGCCACCGAGGGATTCGACGCCATGATTATCTCGCCTCGCGCCGGCGGCGTGGGGCTGACTTTGACGCGGGCTAAACACGTCATCCATCTCGATCGATGGTGGAACCCGGCGGTCGAAGACCAGTGCACCGGCCGGGCCTTGCGGATCGGCCAGCAGCGGACCGTTCACGTCCATATCCCGCTCGCCACGCTTCCGGACGGTCGGCGGTCGTTTGATGACAACCTAGATGAGTTGCTGACGCGCAAACGCCGACTGACCCGAGATGTCCTGCTGCCGCCGGAACCGGACAGCTTCGAGGCGGCGGAGCTCCTCGGAAGGACAGTCATGGCTGGATCGTGACCTATGACACGAACGTTCCTCATGCCCGAGTAATCGCTATGTAACTCTCCCCTGAACCTTGCACGAAAGCAGAGGAGTTGAAGAGTGCCTTTGCCTGCTGAACAGGTTTCGCCCGGAAGTCGTGCCGGTCGCCCGAGACTGCGCGCCAGTAGCCGAAGCCTTGATCGTATAATATCACAACCGTACTGCCATCGTCGTAGCAAAGCGTCAATTTTCTCGCGTGCGTGGCTTGGCTGTTGTTGTAAGCGCATTTGAATAGCAGGTGCTCGGCCATGGCGTGGACTGTATCGGTTCGGTCCTGCTCGTTTTGCCAATTATTCCCGATCTTGGAAGGAGCACCGCCATAGCGGTCATCGCGCAGCCGCTCGGTGTCAATGGATAGGGTGATGGAGGCGCGTTTGGATGATAGTTTATCCCGCAGGGCGGATAAGACGTGCATGAGCAGCGTCACAGGCAGTGGCGCCTTCAAGTAACGGTCTGAGTAGCTGACCGAAACGAGCCGGCCCGGCTTCCAAAGGCCGGCAAACTCCAACTCTGGCTGCAATATCCGCGCGACGAACTGGGCGCCGAATTGCCTGATCGGGCGCCCCGGATCGGCTTTGATGATGCAGACCCGGTCTTCCGGCCGCGACAGGCGTTCGAGGGCTTCCGGCTCGACCCGAACCATCGCGGGCCACGCCGCGCACGGCATTTCGACGACGGGGTGTTGATGTTCGCTGAGATCTGACCCGGCGTTTTCGTCGAGATTTGACCCGCCT
>CAXTNN010000235.1:0-6062 GCA_964245545.1 uncultured Acetobacteraceae bacterium
AAGCACGGCAGCGCCAGGCCGCCTTGCTGCAGCCGGCCGGTCCCGGGCTGGGCGAGGCGCGTGGGCAATTGAATCCCCCCGTCGCCGGAGCCGTGATAAAGGCCTGGGGCGAGCCGGGCGAAGCGGGACCGGTGAGCGGGATATCCTACAGCCCGCCCCCGGCCGCCCGGGTGGCCGCGCCCTGCAGCGGCCGGGTGGTGTTCGCCGGGCCGTTCCGCTCGTTCGGCCAGTTGATGATCATCGATTGCGGCGGCGGCTATCACTTCGTCTTGGCCGGCCTGGAGCGGCTGGACGCGCCGGTGGGTCAGGCGCTGCAAGCCGGCGAGCCGGTGGGAGTGATGCCGACTTGGGACCCGCACAGCCCGGGCGCACGGCCCTCGCTTTACGTTGAACTCCGGCAAAACGGTGCACCGATTAATCCTGCGCCATATTTGCGGTCGCGGTCGTGACCATAGCAGAGAACACGCTTATGTGGCAGTGTCATGTCTGAACTGCGCCGGACGGGCGCCAGAAGGGTGCAACGCATGAAGTTCCGTTCCGGATTGCTGGTGGGCGCCGCCTTTCTGGCTGGCGTGGGCGTGGGGCCGGCCTCGGGCCTGCTGCACGGGGTGGGACCTTGGGGCGTCGCGGCCGCGCAAGCGCAGGACAGCAACCGCACTGAGACCTATCGGCTGCTCGAACTGTTCGGCGACGTATTCGACAAAGTCCGCGCCGAATATGTCGAGCCGGTGAACGACCGCGACCTGATCGAGAACGCGATCAACGGCATGCTCACCGGGCTCGATCCACACAGCATGTACATGAATGCCAAAGCCTATCGCGACATGCAGGTGCAGACCCATGGCGAGTTCGGCGGGCTCGGCCTGGAAGTCACCCAAGACAACGGCATCATCAAGGTGGTGTCGCCAATTGACGATACCCCTGCGTCCCGCGCCGGCATCAAGGCGGGCGACCTGATCACCAGCATCGACAACACCACCGTCCAGGGCCTGTCGCTGAACGATGCGGTGGACAAGATGCGTGGGCCGCCCAACAGCCCGATCCATCTCGTGATCAAGCGCGAGAACGTTGACCAGCCGATCGAGCTGACCCTGAACCGCGAGGTCATCCACATCCAGGTGGTGAAGTCCCATCTCGAGGGTGACATCGGCTACATCCGTCTCACCCAGTTCAACGAGCAGACTGACAGCGCCATGCGTGCGGCGATGGCCAAGTTCCGCCAGCAGATTGGCGATCGGCTGCAAGGGATCGTGCTCGACCTGCGCAACAACCCGGGCGGCTTGCTCGATCAGGCGATTTCGGTGTCGGACGACTTCCTGGACCAAGGCGAGATCGTGTCCACCCGCGCGCGCCACCCGGATGACAGCCAGCGCTGGAACGCCAAGCCCGGCGACATCGCCGGTGGCCTGCCCATCGTCGTGCTGACCAACGAGGGCAGCGCATCGGCCAGCGAGATCGTGGCCGGCGCCTTGCAGGATCAGCATCGCGCCTTGATCCTGGGCGAGCGCACCTTCGGCAAGGGCTCGGTGCAGACGGTGTTCCCGCTGCCGGGCAATGGCGCGATGCGGCTGACCACGGCGCGCTACTACACGCCGTCGGGCCGCTCCATCCAGGGCCTTGGCATCACGCCGGACGTTCAAGTGGCGGAGAGCCGGGTGGATATGCCGCATTTCGGGCCGGAGCGCGAGGCGGACCTCAATCACGTGCTCAAGAACCAGGGTGGTACGCCGACGGACCCGGCGGCTCCGCGAGCTGACCTGCCGCCGGCAGCCGCCAACATCCCGAAGCTTCCGCCAGAGAACTGGCCCGCCTTTGACCCTGCCAAGCCGGACACCGACTTCCAGTTGCAGCAAGGCTTGGTTCTGGTCCGCGCGCTGGCCGCCCAGCAGCAGCGCCACGCCGCACGCTGATCGATGGGGCGGGTCAGCGGCTGGCGGGCTCTCGCCGCGGCCTGGGCGGCGGTTCTGGTCGCGGCCGCAGGCTTGGCCACGGTGCTGCAAGTGCTTGGCCCGCCGCCCCAGCCAGCCCGTGCCAGCGAACACCCCGCAGCGGCTGAAACGGAGCGTCCGCCTGTCGCGGCTGCCAAAGCGCAAGCCCCGCCGGCACCCGCCGATCGCCCTGCGGCTGCCAACCCAGCCGAGGAGGCCTCCGCCACGCCTACGGGGATCCCAGCACCGTTGCCAGCGCTGCTGGAGCCGGCGCCGGACTTCACCAATGCCCAGTTGCCTCGCATCGCGGCCGATGGCCGTACCTCGATGCACGTCTATGCCCGAGCCTACGACCCGGCGGACAAACGGCCGCGCATCGCCATGGTCGTGGTCGGCTTCGGCCTGTCCGACAGCCAGAGCAAGTCGGCGCTCGACCTGCTGCCCCCCGCCATCACCGTTGGCATCTCGCCCTACACGCATGACCGCACCGACATGCCGACGGCGGCGCGGGTGGCCGGCCATGAGTTCCTGCTCACCCTGCCGATGGAGAGCCAAGGCTACCCGCTGAATGATTCCGGCCCGCGCGCCCTGCTGACCGGCGCCGACCAGTCCGATAACGACCGCAACCTGGAATGGGCGCTGTCGCGCATCCAGGGCGAAGTGGGCGTGACCGGCGCGTCGGACGGGCTGCTGGGCGAGCGCTACGCCGCGGCCGCCAGCCAATGGCTAGGGGTGCGGGACGAGCTCACCGCCCGCGGCCTGCTCTACGTGGACCCGCGGCCCGGCGTGCCGGTCAGCGGCGCCGCGGTCGACGTGGACGCGGTGGTGGACGACCCGCCCGACCGTGACACCATCGACGCCAAGCTGGCCAAGCTGGAGGAGCAGGCGCGGGACCGCGGTGTTGCCGTCGGCTTGGCCGAGCGGGTCCGTCCGGTAACGGTGGAGCGCATCGCCGCCTGGGCGCGGGGGCTGGATGGGCGCGGCATCGACCTGGTGCCAGTCAGTGCCCTGGTGCACGCCGCGCCACCCCCCGAAACCATGAGACGGACGCCATGAGCGGGTTGCCCTACCGGCCGAATGTCGGCGCCGCCCTGTTCAACCGGCAAGGCCTGGTGTTCGTCGCGCGCCGGGCCAATCTGCCCAACGCGGAGGGGCCGCCGGGCGGCTGGCAGCTTCCCCAAGGCGGCATCGACGGGGACGAAGACCCGCGCGGCGCCGTGTTGCGGGAACTGGCCGAGGAGATCGGCACCGCCAACGCCACCGTGATCGGCGAGCACCCGGACTGGCTCAGCTACGACCTGCCGCCGCACCTGCTGGGGGTGGCGTTCGGCGGCCGCTACCGGGGTCAGCGGCAGCGCTGGTTCGCGCTGCGCTTCGACGGCGCCGACAGCGACATCCGGCTCGACCTTGACCCTCACCCGGAGTTTGACACCTGGCGCTGGGCACCCCTCGCCGAGCTGCCGAGCCTGGCCGTCAGCTTCAAGCGGCCGATCTATGAGGTGCTTGCGGTGTCATTTGCTCCGTTCGCCGTCCCATCATGACGGAGTCAGAAGCAGGGCTGGTCTCAGCCATCGAGCAGCGCACCATGCGGCTGGTAGGCCTGCGTATCCTGCCGTTCCTGATGGTGGGCTACTTCATCGCCTTCGTGGACCGGGTGAATGCCGGGTTTGCTGCGCTGCAAATGAACGCCGATGTGGGCCTGTCGCCGGCCGCCTTCGGGCTTGGCGGCGGCTTGTTCTACTTCACCTACGTCATCTTCGAGGTACCCAGCAACATCGCCATGGAGCGGGTCGGCGCCCGCCGTTGGATCGCCCGTATCCTGGTGAGTTGGGGGCTGGTTTCGGCCGGAACCGCCTTTGTGGTCGGGCCAACGTCATTCTACGCCGCCCGCCTGCTGCTCGGCGCCGCCGAAGCTGGCTTCTTCCCCGGCATCATTCTCTATCTGACTTACTGGTTCCCTGAGGGCTACCGCGGCCGGATCGTCGCCATCTTCATGGTGGCCATTCCGGTGTCGAGCTTCATCGGCTCGCCAGTCTCCGCCGCCCTGCTGCAGACCAATGGCCTGTTGGGCCTGCATGGCTGGCAGTGGATGTTTCTGGCCGAGGCCGCCCCCGCCGTCCTGCTTGGCTTGCTCGCCCTGGTGATGCTGCCGGACAGCCCCGACCGTGCGCGTTGGCTGGCCCCGGAGCAACGCGACTGGCTGCACGCCCGGCTGGCGGCTGAGCGGGCTGCCCGCCCGGCCGGAACACCGAATGCTTCGCTGTGGCGGGTGATGAGCAACAGATACGTGCTGGCCGCCTCGCTGATCTATGCCGGCGCTTCCGGGGCCAGCCAGTGCCTTTCGCTGTGGCAGCCGCAGATCATCAAGTCCTTCGGCCTATCGAACATGCAAACCGGGCTGCTCAACATGCTGCCGTTCGGCATCGCGTCGGTGCTGATGGTGCTATGGGGCCGCCGCTCCGACCGGCGGCAGGAGCGGGTGTGGCATACCGGGCTGCCGCTGGCGCTGCTCGGCGGCAGCTTGCTTGCCGCCATGCTGACCGACTCGCTTGGGCCCACCATGGTGATTCTATGCGTGGCCGTGACCGCAACCTACATCGTGAAGGGCCCGTTCTGGGCGTTGGCGACCGAGTGGCTAACGGTGGGCGCCGCGGCGGGCATCGCGCAGATCAACGCGGTTGGCAATTTGGGTGGGCTGGTCGGCTCCACCCTGCTTGGGGCAATCAAGAACGCCACGGGCAGCTACCCGCTCGGCTTGGTGCCGCTCGCCGTGCTCTCGCTTGCCGGCTGCGCGGCCGTGCTGCTCATCGGCCGGCCCCGCGGAGATGCGGTGAGGCTGCAGCAGGCGCAGAGCCACGGCCGCGGCTGATCCGGACGCCGGGCCGTTAAGTGATGGACCTGGATGGCTATCGGCCTTAGTCTCGGAACAACAACAATCGAGGGCCTTTCATGCAGCGCGATTTCGAACGCCGGGGCGCCCTGGCATTGCTGGCATTGCCAATCGGCACGGCGCTCGCCGCCTCTGCGCGCGCCGAGTCGGTTCCCGCGCCTGCAACCGGCGCGGCGGTCAGCTTTGCTACCTGGTTGCAGGCAAACACGCTGGTGCAGACCTATTCCGATTGCTGCGACCGCCTCGACTTCGACGGGCTGGTGAAGATCTTCACCGCCGATGCGACGTACGACTACGCGCCGGGAGCGGTGAAAGTG
Organism: uncultured Acetobacteraceae bacterium; assembly: GCA_964245545.1. Lineage (GTDB taxonomy): Bacteria > Pseudomonadota > Alphaproteobacteria > Acetobacterales > Acetobacteraceae > LMUY01. The sequence goes on from CAXTNN010000235.1 coordinate 5,136, forward strand.
GGCCGGGCTGCTATCCGCGATTTCCTGCAAGCCGCGCTGGTCACCCAGGCGCGCACGATCCACTTTGTCGGGGTACCGGCCATCACGCCGGGCACGGCACCAGGGACCTACTCGTCTTGGACGTCGGTGATGGCCCGGCATGAGGGCAAGAACGGCCAGAACCACACGGTGTACGGCCGCTACCTGGACGACTTCGTCCCCGATCCAGCATCCGGCGGGCTGTTGATTGCACGCCGCAAGGTGGTCACCCAAATCGCCGAGGGCGCGGGCGGCGAGCGTTACTGGCTCGACCGAGGCGCCTAGCGCTCCAACGGCGGCGTCTGCATCGCCAGCGCTGCGTCCGACACCTCCCAGCCGCCGCCGAGCGCGCGGTAGAGCGTCACCAGGGTGGTGGCGATCTGCACGTCCAGCGCGGCCAGGTCGTTCTGGGTCTGCAGCAACTGCGCCTGGGACGTGTTGACGTTCAGGTAGTCGCTGGCGCCCAGCACGTAGCGCTGCCGGGCGGCGCTGAGCGCCTGCTGGTTCTGCCGCACGGCCTCAGCCACATCGACCCGGCGGCGCTGCGCCTCGGCATAGGCGGTGAGCGCGTTGTCCGCCTCCTGCCACGCCTGCAGCACCGTCTGGTGGAACCGGTCCGCCGCTTCCCGCTGCTGCGACTGGCGCAGCCGCAACTCGCCGGTCAGCCGTCCGCCCTGGAAGATCGGGATGCTGACGGTGGGGCCGATGTCGTACTGCCTGGAGTGCAGGTCGAATGCGTTGCCGAAATGCAGCCCGTTCAGTTCGGCCGTGCCGGTGAGCTGCACATCCGGGTAGAAGTTGGCCACGGCCACCCCGGTCTGGGCGGTTGCGGCATGCAGCCGCGCCTCCGCCTCCTGCACGTCGGGGCGGCGGTGCACCAGCGTGCCGGGCAGGCCGACCGGCACCAGG
>CAXTNN010000236.1:0-744 GCA_964245545.1 uncultured Acetobacteraceae bacterium
AAGTATGCCCATCTGCCCCAGGAACGGCCGGCCCGGCACGATGAACTGCGGCAGGAACGCGCTGTAGAAGAACAGCGTTTTCGGGTTGGCCAAGGACACCAGCATCGCCCGCCGCACCATGGCCGCCGTGTGCCGCGGCTCCGGCCCGACCGCCGTGAGGTCCGCCACCGGCGCACGCCATTGCTGCCAGCCGAGATAGAGCAGATAGGCCACGCCCAGCCAACGCACCCAGCCCAGCGGCCAGCCCATCGCCGCCAGGAACTCCGACAGCCCCACTGCCACTAGGCTGAGCTGCACCACCTGGGCCGTCACCGTCCCCGCGACCGTCAACAGGCCATAGCGCGCGCCATGGGCCACGCTGTTGGCGATGATCAGCGCCACATTGGGCCCCGGGATCAGCATCAGCACCGCCACGGAGGCGACAAAAGCGAAATAAAGCTGGCTGGACATGGGTCACCCCTCCCCCGCCGGGTTACTCCCGCACCAGCACCCGGTCCACCAGAAACGAGCTCAGTCCGTCGGCAACAAAATCCCGCCGCAGGGCCGCTTCGTCGTATTCATGCTCCACCCACTCGAGGAACGGGCGCCGTCCCTCCGCTTCGGCGGCGTAGCGGATGAAGAACGCGTCGAGGATGCCGGTGCGGGACCGGCTCCAATGCCCGAACCGCCAGGAAAGCTGCTGCAGCGCCTCGGCACTGGTCCCGCCCTCGAACAGGATGGCCAGGCCCGCCGCCAGCCCCGCCC
>CAXTNN010000236.1:754-6031 GCA_964245545.1 uncultured Acetobacteraceae bacterium
GCCCCGCCCGGTCCGCGCCCGACTTGCAATGCATCAGCGCCGGCGCGTCTATACTACTATAGAGGGCGGCAAAGCGCAGGATGCGGTCGCGATGCGGCGCGCCGCGGCTCTCGAACGCCATGTCCACATGCTGCAGCCCCAACTCCGCCGCGGCATGGCGGGACAGCGCGTCCGACCCGCATTGGCGGTGCCCGCGCAGGTTGATCAGCGTCCGCAGCCCAAACTTCCGCTTGGCCGCCGCCAGCCGCGAGGGCGTGGGATGGTTGGAGCGGTACAGCTTGCCCGGAACCACCTCCGCCAGGTTGTCCCACAGCACGCGGAACACGGCATGGTCCACCAGCAGCGAGTCGCGCCAAGCCGCCGCCCGGTCGCGCGGAGAAGACAGGGTGCCGATGAATGCCATTGACCAACATGTAACGGGATTTCGCTGGCCCACCAAGCGGCGGCTCCAGCAACTTGCCCCTCCCTGGCCAGTTCTTCGCTTATGAGCCCCGCCGCCACTCTGCTGAGCCGCCTCGAAGCCTGCCTGCCGCAGCAGCGCGAGCGCGCCGCCGCATTGGATGAGAGCGCCGCCTTTCCCGAGCAGGACATGGCGAACCTCCGCGCCGCCGGGCTGTTGCACGCGCCCATCCCCGTCGTAGGGGACGGCAGCGGCCTCGGCACCGACCCGGCGGCGGCAGGCACCGCCCTGCAGGTGTTCCGGCTGCTCGGCCGCGGCCATCTGGCGCTCGGCCGCGTGTTCGAGGCGCATGTCAACGCCGTCCGCCTGGTGGTCCGCTATGGCGATGTCGAGCTGCAGCGCCGGGTCGCAGCGGATGCGCGGGACGGGCACCTGATTGCGCTATGGGTCACCGACCCTCCACAAGGCGGCCTGGTGGTCGCCGAGGGCAGGCTAGAGGGGCAGAAGCAGTTTTGTTCCGCCGCCGGCCATGCCACCCGCGCCGTCGTAACGGCAACCGACCGCCTGGGCGACACCCGCCTGGTCTACGCCGACGTCACCGCGGGCTGCCGTGTGAAGCCCCTGCCAGGCGGCCTGAGCGGCATGCGGGCGGCCACCACGGGCCAGGTGCAGTTCCAAGCGGCTTCCGGCACCGTCTTCGGCGCCCCCGGCGACTACCTGCGCGAGCCGGACCTGTCCTGCGGCGCCTGGCGCACCTCCGCGGTGACGTTGGGCGGGCTCGAGGCCCTCACCGAGCAGATCGCCAGCCAGCTCCGCGCCCGCGGCCGCGGGGGGGACCCGCACCAGCAGGCCCGCATGGGGCAGGCGCTGATGGCCAGCGAAACCGCCCGGCTGTGGCTGGCCGCCGCTGCGCCGCAAGCCGAAGCCGCCGACGCTGGCGCCGACGCCGTGGCCTATGTCGGCCTGGCCCGCTTGGCGGTGGAACGCGCCACGCTGGACGTGATCGAGTTGGCCCAGCGCAGCCTGGGCGTGGCTGCCGTGATGCGCGGCAATCCAGCCGAGCGCATCGCCCGCGACCTCGCCGCCTACCTGCGCCAACCCGCCGCCGATTCTGTGCTGACCGAAGCCGCCGCCCGGGTGCTGGCAGGATGACAACCGTGGGTGCCCTGTTCGCCGACCCGGCGGCCTGGCCCGAATTAGGCCTGCAGGCGATCACGGGGGGCGCCGCCCTCGTGCTGGCGCCGCACGGGGATGACGAAAGCCTCGGCTGCGGCGGATTGGTCGCCGCCGCCTGCGCTGCCGGCCAGCCGCCTTTGCTGGTGATGCTGACTGACGGCACCGGCTCCCATCCCAATTCGCGCAGCCATCCCGCCCCCGTGCTGCAGGCGTTGCGCGAGGCGGAAACGCTGCAGGCCGCGTCCTGCTTGGGTTTGCCTGCCGAGCGGGTGATCTTCCTGCGACACCCCGACACCGCCGCCCCGTCAGAGGGCCCGGCCCTTGCCGCCGCGGCGGCCGCCGTTACCGATCTTGCGCGCCGGCATGGCTGCCGCAGCGTGCTTGCCCCATGGCACCATGATCCGCATTGCGACCACGAAGCCGCCGCCCGCATTGCTGCTTTGGTGGCCGCCCAAGCAAAGATTCCCCACTGGGCCTACCCGGTCTGGGGCCGCACCCTGCCGCCGGAGACCCCGGTTGAGGACACCAGCGGCGTGCGGCTCGCCGTGGCGCCCTGGCAAGCCGTGAAGCGCCGCGCGGTACGCTGCCACCGATCGCAGTGGGACGGCGTGATCACCGACGACCCGGCGGGCTTTCAGATGTCGCCGGAGTTCATGGCCCTGTTCGACACTCCCTACGACCTGTTCCTGCAGCCGGCATGACCCGTCGCCGCGACACGATCGCCCCGGGGTATTTCGACGCGCTCTACGCCGCCGACCCCGACCCATGGCGCTTCGCCACCAGCGCGTACGAGCGGGAGAAGTATGCCGCCACCTTGGCCGCCCTGCCGCCGCACCGCTTTGCCGCCGGGTTGGAGGTGGGCTGCTCGATCGGTGTGCTCACCCGCCAGCTTGCCCCGCGATGCGGCACGCTGCTGGCCATCGACGTGGCGGAGACGGCGTTGGCCCAGGCGCGCGCCCGCTGCCCAGAGGTGAATTTCGAACGCCGTGCGGTACCGCAAGAGTGGCCGCCGGGCCGGTTTGACCTCATCGTCCTGTCGGAAGTGCTCTATTACCTGGATGCCGCAGCGCTGGACGCTACCGCCGCCCGCGCGATGGCCGCCATCCTGCCCGGCGGCAGCCTCTTGCTGGTGCACTATCTCGGCGGCACCGATTACCCGCTGACCGGGGACGAAGCCGCCACCCGTTTCATCGCAGCGACGGGATTGCCTCCAGCCTACCAAGCGCGGCAGCCGCTCTACCGGATTGATCGGCTGGATGCGCCCGGCGCAGCTCCGCCACGATAGCCATCGCTGCCGCCGTGTGCTCCGCAAGCTGCGCCACTGGAACCAAGCGCCGCCGCAAGGCCGGGGCAACCGCTTCCACCGCCTCCCAGGCCGCGCCGAAGGTGGGCGTAGTCAGCAGTGGCCGCAGCGTGGCCGGTGAAAGCTCCAGCGTAGCCGCCAGGGTGCCAATGCTCGCCTCTTCGCCGCGGTAGAGCCGGCGCAGGGCAGCGCGGCACCAGGCCCGCCGCACGCAGTCTCGCGCCGGCTCCAGCCGGTCGTCCAGGAACTGGTCTGGGGCGGTTAGGCGGCGGCGGATCGTGTCGGCCATTCCACCCACGCTGCGCCCAGTCACCCGGCCCGATACCGTGAGGTGCACTTCCGGGGCATGCCGCACGCGCGCATCGGCCCGGCGCAACGCCGCGATGAAAGCCCGGTCCTCACCCGACGGGATATCGGGGATGCCGCCGCTGCGCGCGTAGGCCGCCGCGGTGACGGCGATGCTCGCCCCCGAATGCTGGGTATGGCGCGGCATCGGGTCCGCCGGGTCTGGGTCCAGCCTGGCATGGATTTCGTCGCATAGCGCGTCATAGGCACATTCCCGGGCGTCGTCCTCATGCAGCTTGGCCGGTATCTGGCCCCACTCAATCGGGTGCAATTCGACCCAGCCCGCCACCGCGTCCGCTCCCTGGGCGATGGCCTGCAGGTTGGCTGCAATCCAATCCGGGTCCACCAGCCCATCCGCATCGGTGGTCAGCAGCACTCCCTCCCGCCCGGCGAGCTCAGCAGCGGCCTGCATCGCCGCGCGCCTGGCATGGCCGGCATTGGCCTGTGCGGGCGCGAACTGCCGCTCCAGCGCATGCAAGCTGGTGCCGCGCCGCAGTTTGACCGCACGCGCCGCGGCAGCACTCGCATCGGTGCAGTTGTTGAGCAGAAGCACGATGTGGTCGGCCTGGGCGCCGGTTTGAGCATCGAGCGCCTCCAGGCAAGCGCTGAGCCGGTCGGCCTCGTCGCGGACGGGGACAGCGATGACGATCGGGCCAAATTTTTGCATGAACCAATCACGCGCAGCAAAACGTCAGGTTGCTTTGCACGACAGGTTTTTCCCCAGAGGGTCCGCCACAAACGCAGAAGGCCCCGGTTTGCACCGGGGCCTTCCCATTGCCGGACGGTCTACCGCCAGCTCTGGTGATTAGCCTACAGCAAGCTCCGAGGCGCGTGTCCAGATGGCAACGGCAGACTGAGCGTTCTGACAATGAGACACTGGATCACCTCCTTTCAGTAAGTTGAGTGCCCAACATGGGGCAGCATACGGAGCCGGGCAAGCCCCACCTGCTGCCCCGCTTGCTGGACAGCGTCCCCGCCGCACAGCGATGATGGGGTGCAACAACAGGCGGCGCGCATGCAATTCGACTTCGACGCGATCTCCGGCAAGGACCGGTATAAACTCATGGTCGCCACCGTGGTGCCGCGCCCGATCGCCTGGATTGTGACCCAATCCGCAGCCGGGCTGGTGAACGCGGCGCCATACTCCTTCTTCAACGCCATTTCCGGCGAGCCGCCGCTGCTGGTGGTGAGCATCGACGGCCGCGGCAACGGCGAACCGAAGGACAGCGCGGCCAATATCCGCGCCTCCGGCCAGTTCGTGGTCAACCTGGTCAGCGAAGCGATGGCGCAGGCCATGGTCGTCACCGCCATCGAGTTTGACCCGGCGGTGAGCGAAGTGGCCGAGGCCGGTCTGGCCACCACCCCGTCCTCCCGCATCACGCCGCCCCGCCTGACGGAAAGCCCGGTTGCGTTCGAATGCGAGCGGTTCCAGACCGTCGAGCTGCCCGGCGAGCGGGACCTGGTGATCGGCCGCGTGCTGGCCATGCATGTCGCCGATGACGCGGTGCTGGACGCCGCGCGCTGCTACATCGATACGCCAAAGCTGGGCCTGGTGGGCCGGATGCATGGCGGCGGCTGGTACACCCGCACCGCCGATGCGTTCGAACTGCCGCGCATCCCGATGGACAAATGGCGGCGCTCCACCGAATGATCGCCACCCCGCTGCTGCTGCGCCCGCTGGCGATCGGCCGGGTCAGCCTGCTCTGGGGCGGGCTGACGCTGTCGGCCGTGGGCGACCAGTTCTACGCGGTGGCGCTGGTCTGGGTAGCGGTCAGCGCGTTCGGCCCCGCCGCCGGCTACCTCACCGCGCTGCAGGCGGCGTGCGGCTTTGCGGCCTCGCTGCTGGTGGGGCGCTGGGCCGACGGCTGGGACCAATGCCGTGCCCTGATCGGCGCCGATGGGGTGCGTGCGGCCGCCCTGCTGCTGGCCGTCGGCTGGTGGCTGCACGCTGGCCGCCCACCCCCGGCGGCACTCGCCCTCACCATCCTCGTGCTCGCTGTGGGAGAAGCGGCGTTCGAGCCGGCGCTGGCCGCGACCCTGCCCCAATTACTGC
>CAXTNN010000237.1:0-887 GCA_964245545.1 uncultured Acetobacteraceae bacterium
TCCATGATCATCGCCCCGAGCCCGGTGGAAACGCCGGTCATCTCGCCCACCACGATCACCACCCAGGCGAGCCCCAGCCCCAGCCGCAGCCCGGTGAAGATGCCCGGCAGGGCGGCGGGCAGCACCACGGTGGGAAACATGCGGGCGGGAGAGATGCCGAGCATCGCCGCCGCCTCGAACAGCCGCGGCTCCACGCTGCGGACGGCGAAGATGGTGTTCAGCAGGATGGGAAAGAACGCCCCCAACGCCACCAGGAAGAACGCCGAACGCGCCCCCAGCCCGAACAGGATCATGGAGAGCGGCAGCCAGGCCGTCACCGGGATCGGCCGCAGCAATTGCAGCAGCGGGTCGAGCAGTTCACGCATCACGCGAAGGCGGCCGATCAGCATGCCGAGCGGCAGCGCCACCAGGGCCGCCAGCCCGAAGGCGCCATAGACGCGCTCGGTGGAGGCCAGCACATGCCCTGGCAGGCTGCCGGTGAAGGCGTCGCCATCGGTGCCGACCGTGAGATCGACGAGCGAGGCCACCACCTCGCCGGGCGTGGGGATCAGCCCATATGGCTGGCTGCGCGTCGCCAGCCACCAGCCCAGCAATAGCAGCGCGGGCACCACCACCCCCACCAACCGGCGAGGGCTTGGAAGCTGGATGCGCCCAGTCTCCCTCTCCCGCTTGCGGGATGGGGCGGAGGCGCCAGAAGGTTCCGCCTGCAGCGCAGGTGGAATGGTGCCGGAGGGCGGGGTGAGGGCGCTCACCCCCATCGTCGCCGGGTCTGCCTCAACTGGCCGCCACCTGGTCGGAAAACCGCGGGTCGAACAGCGCGTCGAAATCGGGCAGGGCACGGATTTGCCGCATGGACAGCATCTGGTCGGCATAGGCGCGGCACTGCC
>CAXTNN010000237.1:897-2490 GCA_964245545.1 uncultured Acetobacteraceae bacterium
CGTCATTTGCCAGTTCAGCTCCACGTTCGGCACCGCGATCTCCACCGCCGGGCGCGACATGGCAAGCTTGGCCACTGTCATGTCCACCATGGCGTCGTGATTGCCCATCGCATAGGCGCTGGCCCGGCGCTGCAGGCTCACCATCAGGCGCGCCTGGTCAGGGCTTTTCTCGACATGGTCGCGGCTGGTGGCCAAGATCATGTTCAGGCTGCCCATGGGCGTGGAGTAGGGATACTCGACGATCTTGCCCACCCCGCTCGCCAGCGACACGCTGGGCGCCGGCTCCGCGCCGACATAGGCGTCCACGTCGCCGCGGGCCAGGGCGGCGTGCATCTCGCTGAACGACACGCGTACGGGAGTGATGTCATGCACCGACATGCCCTCCATGCGCAGCCGCTCCAGCACGAACACCTCCTGCGTGGAGCCGGGCCAGATCGCCACTCGCTTGCCCTTGAGGTCGGCCAGCGTGTTGATGCCGCTATGGGCGCCGGCGACGATGGCCATGCCCTTGTTGCACTCGGACCCGATCACCACCAGCGGCTGATGCGCCACCCCGGCGAGCACGGCGGCGGCCACGCCGAAGGTGGCGTAGTCCACCGTGCCGCTGACCACGGCGTCCTTGCCATCGGCCGGGTTCTCGAACTGGATGATCTCGACCGCCGTGCCCTCGGGCAGGAAGCGCTGGTAGAAATAGGGTGTGATCGCATGAATGAGCTTGAGCGTGCCCATCCGGATGGCCGTGGCCGCGCGGGCGTGGCGCAGCACTGCGGGGGCAGCCAGGCCGAGTGCCGCGCCTCCCAGCGCCTGACGACGAGACAACAGCATGAGGAACCCTCCCAGGTGACTGGAGCATGAGGAACCCTCCCAGGTGACTGGTCGCAAGGCAATTTCCATGCCGCATCATCGCCGCCCGCAGCCGGTGCGCGTCAGGGCGCCTGCGGACTGTCCCATTGCAAAATCTGAAACGGCCGCCCGGCTCGGTCTGGCCCCAGGCCGACGACGGCGTGGCGCACAAACCGGCTGCCGTCAGCCGCGCGCGCGTCGGCAACCACGTTGATCACGTTGGATCGCGCGTCGGGCGCTTGCGGCTGCACGCCGGCCACGGTTTGCGCCGCCTCCCGCAGCAAGGGCGCTGCATGTGCCACGTTCAGCGGCCCGTTGGTGAACACGGAGAAGTAGGGCCGGATGCGGGACAGCAGCTCGGGCGTCATCCCGATCACCAAGCCGAGCTCGTCCACGCTGCGGAACGGCTGCCCGCTTGGGGCCGCGGCCAGTCCGGCCTGGCGATACTGTGCCACCACCGTGGCGATGTTGCTGAACGAGTGCCATTCCGTGACCGCCTGCGCCAGGCTGGCGGCGTGGGCGCGGTCCAGCCCGGCGGCGGTGAACACGGCCGCCATCAGGGCGGGGGGCGCATAGTTCGGGTTGAGCTTGGCGTTTTCATCGCCCACCTGCACGCTGACGGCATAGTGGCCGATGGTGACCACGTGCACCTGGCCGTCCGCCGGCCAGGTCCGGGCCAGCGCGTCGCTGGCATGGAACACCGCGGCGGCGATCCCGAGCGACGTCAGCAGCCCGACTCCCTCCGGGGCG
>CAXTNN010000237.1:2500-6030 GCA_964245545.1 uncultured Acetobacteraceae bacterium
GTCGCTGGCATGGAACACCGCCGCCGCCACACCACCATCCGCCGCCGCCTGAGCCTCGGCGGCCCGGCGCAGATTGCCCGCCAACTGCACCTCGGTGCGGCCGGAGGCGGTCATCACCGTGGCGAGCAGGGCCAGCAGCACCACTGACCACAGCACGATCAGCAGGGCGAAGCCGCGAGCAGGAGCGGCGGGACGGGTCAGCAAGCGTCTCACCCGGCGAGTGTAGGCCAGCTTGGCAGCCGCCGACACCCGCATGGCCTAATGCGGGTAGGTGGTCGGCCGCGGGTTGAAGTCGGCCGGTACGCTGGTGTGGATGCCTTGGCGGACATCCTCGGTCGTGATGCCGAGCTTGGCGCAGCCGTGATTGCCGTAGGGCGGCACGGCGGCGATGTCGGCGTCGGCAATCTCGGCGAAGCTGCCCGGGATGGGCGGCGCCGCCCCGGTGAGGCGCGCCGGATCGAAGCCCGAGAGCAGGTTGCCGGTGCCGGGCGTCAGGTCGTCATGCGGGCCGAGGTTGGTTTGGATGATGCCCCCCTGGGTGGCGAAGCTGGGGCTCTCGCCCGCCAGCCGCGCCTGCAGCTCGTCCGGCAGGTCGGCCAAGGGCGGCAGGTTGTAAAGCATGTCAATGAAGCGGATCACCGAGGCATGGTCGCCCTCCTCGTGCGAGGTGACGTGGGAGCGGGCGTAGGGCGAGATCAGCGTTAGCGGGATGCGCGGCCCGCGCGACAGCGGCAGGCCCGCCGGGTCGAAGGAGAGGATGCGCGGCGGGACGTGGTCGTAATCTCCCTCGCTCTCGTCGTAGGTGATGATGATGGCGCTTTCCGGCCAGTACGGGCTGCGGGCGATGGCGTTCACCGCCCGTGCCACCAGCGCCTCGGAAAGATGGGAGTCGGAATAACCCGGGTGGTCGTCGTCGCCGAGAAACTGCGCCTCCACCTGCGCCGCCTCGGCATTGCCCGGGTAAGCGTGCGTGTTCAGGGCGGGGAGCAATCCCGCAATGTTGGTGTAGCCGCCGCGCACGAAGATCAGCCCGCCGCCTTCCGGCAAGGCGTGGTTCTGCATGTCGGTGAAGAAATCGCCCAGGCCTTTGAGGTTCTGCGTCATCTCCGGGTTGTTGCTGATGTAGCCGAAATACTGCGCCCCGTTGTGATGGCCGATGTAGCTCAGGTGGGAGGCGGCGGCGGACGCATCGGTGGGCTCATGGTCGTAGCCCTCCTCGTACCAGCGCCAGGCCACCTGCGGGCGCTGCAAGCCTGTGACGTAGGGCACATCCTGCGACACATCGGCCAGGTCGGTGGCGGGGGCCGCGTCCGCCGCGGCGATCTTGCTTGCATTCTGGCCGGCAAGGCTGAGCGGCAGGCTGGCGAAGGTAAGGTTCTGCGCGGTGTTGGCGCCGTTGCGCCCGCTGCTCTCGCGCTTGGTGTTGGCAGGCTGGCGCAGCTTGCTGTCCCCCGGCGTCCCGTCGAGGGTGGAGCCCCAGAACGGGACCGGGTCCGCCATCACCGGGATGTTGGCGCCGATCTTGTCCGGATGCTTCACCCATTGGGTCTCGCCCGACTGCCCGGCGATCATGGCGATCGCGTTGGGGGTGGAGGGGCCGATGGTGGTCTGGAAGATCGTATCGAACAGGGTGAAGCGCGCAGCGTAGTTCCACAGGAACGGGATGGTGTCGCAATCGGCGTAGGCCATCGCGAGCTCACCATATTGCTTGGCCTGCAGCGTTGGAGCCTTGGCGCCGGGGGGCGTGTATTTCGCCTCTTCCACCAGGGCGAAGCGGTCCATCTTCGGCGTGCCGCTGCCGCCTGGAAGGTCCATCTTGGCCGCCATGCGGGCATGGCCATGGTCGACGTCATCCAGGTCGGCGGCGAACTGGGCCGGCCCGATCAGGAACGGGCTGATGGTGGCCGTGCTGCCATCAGTGTTGGTGATCGGCTGCACGAAGCCCGGGGTGTCGGCGGCGCCGCGCGGCCGCTGCCCGTCGGAGAACAGGCCGTTGGCGCCAGGGAAGCTGCCGTAATAGTGGTCGAACGACTCGTTCTCCTGAAACAGCACGAACACGTAGCGGACATGCTGGCGCAGCGCTGCGATGAGCTGGTCGGGCGCGGTTGCCGGCTCGCCCGCCGGGTCGCGGAGATAGCTGGCATAGGCCGCATCTTCGCCCTGGGTCGGCTGGGCAATCACCAACGGTCCGGGCACGGCCTGCGCGGCCACCGTGGCGGGCAGTCCGGACAAGGTGGCGGCCAGCAGGGCGGAGCAGGTTTGCAGAGGCAAGCGATGCATGGAATCTCCCGATCGAGTCAGTTCGCAATCAGCACGTCTCTCCGACGGATGCCGCATGAAGAGTGAGTGACAGTCCAGCACGGGCACGAGGGGGGTTATTAATCCACGTCCCAATCGTTGTGCGCGGTGGCGACGCTCGAGACGCCGTCAATGGTGGTAAGCCGCTCGACCAATTGAGAGATCGGACGTTTGCCCTTGACGTTGAGGGACAGCACGACGTCGGCTCGCGACGGGCCGGCGGTGAACGAGACGTGCTCGTCATCGTCGCGGTCTTCGTCCTCCTCGCGCGGCAATGACGCAAAGCCATTGCGTTCGACTTCCACCTCGTCGATGGCGAAGCGCAGGGTGCTGCAGGTGATCAGGATGGAGCGGAGCAGGCCGCGCCCATCCTGATAGGTGATGCGCAGGCGGGTTGCCGTGCGCCGCTGCTTCGGCAACTGACGCAGCAGCCTGGGGAAACCGAGCATGATGACGAAATGGCCCAGCGTGGTGGCGACGGCCAGCACGGGCAGGCCGGCGCCGCACGCCATGCCGAGGGCGGCGGTCAGCCACACGGAGGCCGCCGTGGTCAGCCCGCGCACCACGTCGCGGCGCATGAAGATCACCCCGCCGCCAATGAAGCCGATGCCGGAGACGATCTGGGCGGCGACGCGCGACGGGTCCACCACCACCAGCCCGGGAGCCAGCACGTCGTCAAAGCCGTATTTCGACACCAGCACGAACAGCGCGGCAGACACGCCGACCAGCGAGTAGGTGCGCAGCCCGGCGCTTTTCTGGCGCAGTTCGCGTTCCAGCCCGACCAGGGCCGAGAGGACGAAGGCAAGCGTCAGCTCGCCGAGCTGCCGCCAGCCTTCGCCCGCGAGTTCGGACAAGCCGCCTTGCACCATCGCCATGCCTCCCCCTGACGGTCGGCGCTACTCCGTAAACGGCGGGCAGAGCAGCCCGCCAACGGTTGATAGCGCATTGAGGCCGCGCGGGAGACCAAGCGGCGAGCCGGCGCCGAGGTTGCGGCGGTAGATGTCGGCATAGCTGCCAGCGGCCGCCAGCATGGCAGCTTGCCAGCCTTCCGGCAGGCCGAGCGCCGCCCCTGCCAGAGGCAGCGGATCAGGTCCGCCGCCGGGTCCGGGCTGGCCCTGGGTTTCGGCGCGCTGCAGCGTGGCAAGCGCCCAGGCAGCGGCCGCACTCCATTGGCCGTCGCCGAGCGGGGTGACCATCAGGACGGGGTCGGCGCCCACGGCATCGGGCAGCAG
>CAXTNN010000238.1:0-4125 GCA_964245545.1 uncultured Acetobacteraceae bacterium
CCTTCCTCCGTCAGGCCGACGCGCGCGAGCTGGGCAATATGTTCCGCGCCATCGACAAGGCTCAAGCCGAGGGCCGCCATGCCGAGGCCGCCGCGCTGATGGCCCGCGTGGAGAGCTACGAAACCCACGTCGTCCCCATCATTGCCGACATCGACGCCGGGTTTGGCAATGCCGAGGCCACCTACCTGCTGGCCAAAAAGATGATCGAGGCCGGCGCCTGCGCGCTGCAGATCGAGAACCAAGTGTCGGACGAGAAGCAGTGCGGCCACCAGGACGGCAAGGTGACGGTGCCGCATGAGGACTTCATCGCCAAGATCCGCGCCATCCGCTACGCCTTCCTGGAGCTGGGCGTGGAGGACGGCATCATTGTCACCCGCACCGACTCGCTGGGCGCCGGGCTCACCAAGCAGATCGCCGTCAGCCACGCGCCGGGCGACCTAGGCGACCAGTACAACGGCTTCCTCGACTGCGAGGAGGTGGCCGCCGACGCGGCGCATAACGGTGACGTCATCATCAACCGGGATGGCCGCCTGCTGCGTCCGAAGCGGCTGCCGAGCAACCTGTATCAGTTCCGCGCCGGCACGGGTGCCGACCGCTGCGTGCTGGACGGCATCACCTCGCTGCAGAACGGCGCCGACCTGCTCTGGATCGAGACCGAGAAGCCGCATGTCGAGCAGATCGCGGGCATGATGGACCGCATCCGTGCCGCCGTGCCGGGCGCCAAGCTGGTCTACAATAACTCGCCTTCGTTCAACTGGACGCTGAGCTTCCGCCAGCAAGTATTCGACTCCATGAAGGAACATGGCGAGGACATCAGCGCTTACGACCGCGTCCGGCTGATGAGCGCCGAGTATGACGCGACGCCGCTGGCGGAGGCCGCCGACGCCCGCATCCGCACCTTCCAGGCCGACGCCGCCAAGCGGGCCGGCATTTTCCACCACCTCATCACCTTGCCGACCTACCACACGGCCGCACTCTCGGCCGACAACCTGTCGCGCGAGTATTTCGGCGAGCAAGGCATGCTGGGCTACGTGCTGGGGGTGCAGCGGCAGGAAATCCGCCAGGGCATTGCCTGCGTGCGCCACCAGAACATGGCCGGCTCGGACATCGGCGACGACCACAAGGAGTATTTCGCCGGCGAAGCCGCCCTGAAAGCAGGCGGGGCGCACAACACCATGAACCAGTTCAGCTAACGTTGATCTCAGCTAATGCCCTCTCCCCTTGGGAGAGGGTTGGGTGAGGGGCCACGCGCCCCAGTCGCCACCACTATGCGGCGAGCCCCTCACCCCGGCCCTCTCCCGCAGGGAGAGGGAGAAGGATCGAGCCGAGGCGCACAACGTACCGAGGTGTTCCACCGGTTCATTATCTGCCCTAATACCGGGCCGATGCTGCGCACTCGCCTCTTCAAACGCCTGGCGGTGCTCGCAACCTCGGCCGCGTTGCTCGACCCGGTCGCCCGCGCGGCCGACCCCCAGCCCTATGACGTCACGATTGCGGCCACGGGGGACAAAGCCATCGATGGGGCGCTGAAAGACAGCTCCACGCTCATCTCGCTACAGAAAGCCGCCCCAGTCGGCCCGTTCGCCCTGGTCACACGCGCCCAGGCCGACGCCGGCCGGCTGGCAACCGCGCTGCAGAGCTTCGGCTACTACGACGCGACCGTGACCGTCCGCGTCGACGGCAAACCGCTGGACGACCCGGGCCTGCCCGACCAACTCGCCGCCAAACCCACCGGCAGCAGGGCGGCCATCGCCATCTCGGTGGAGCGTGGGCCGCTGTTTCACCTGCGCCACGTCATCGTTGAGGGCAACGTCACCGCCGCGGAGCGCGGCAAGCTCGGTATTGCGCCCGGAGACCCCGTGGTCGCCAGCCAGGTGCTCGCCGCGCAGAACAACCTGCTCGCCGCTCTGCGTGCGGACGGCCACGCGCTCGCCAAGGTCGGCCAGCCGGACGCGGTGGAGACGCCCGCCGATCACGTGATCGACGTGACCTTTCACGCCGACGCCGGGCCGCGGGTGGATATCGGCCCCATCACCATCACCGGCCTCAAGGTCACCGACCCGCGCTATGTGCAAAATCGTCTGACCGTGCACAGCGGCGAGCTCTACGACCCGGCGAAGATCGACGCCGCCCGGCAGGATCTCGCCAATATCGGCATTTTCTCCGCGGTGAACGCGTCCATCCCTGACCACCTGGACCCGCAGGGCACCATCCCGCTCACGTATACCGTCACCGAGCGCCCGCGGCATCAGGTGTCGGTCAACGTCGCCTACTCGACCGACCTCGGCCCCACCGTGGGCACCAGCTTCACCTACCGCAACGTATTCGGCCATGGCGAAACGCTGACGCTGGGCGCCAACCTCACCCAGGCCGAGACCGACGCTGAAATCCAGCGTCCCGGCTACAACTTTACCGCCACCTTCACCCAGCCCGATTGGCATCACCGCGACCAGACGCTCACCTATAGTGCTGAGTACGTGGACGAGAACCTCTATGCCTACAGCCGCCGGGCCGTGTTGGGTGGGGTCGCGGTCACCCGCAAGCTCTCTACCGACTGGAGCGGTTCGGTCGGCGTCTCCGGCGTGCAGGAGCGCGTCTACCAGGAGGGCGTCACGCGCGACTACACGCTGGCGCAACTGCCGCTCGGCCTCAGCTATGACAGCACGGGGCCAGACGGGCTGTTCAACCCGACCCACGGCATCAAAGCCAAGCTGCAGGTGACGCCCACGGAGCCAGTGACGGGAGACAGCACCTTCTTCACCCTCGTGCAGCTCGCAGGCTCGACGTATATCAACTTGGCGGCGGAGGGGCGCAGCGTGATCGCCGTGCGTGGGCTGGTCGGCTCTGCCCTGGGCGCTGGCACCTTCATGATTCCGCCCGACCAGCGCTTCTACGCGGGCGGCAGCGGCTCCGTCCGCGGGTATGCCTATCAGTCGGTGGGGCCGCAATTCGCCGACTATCGCCCGATCGGCGGCACCTCGGTCACGGCCGGCACCGTCGAGTTCCGCCAGCGCTTCGGCCAGAGCCTGGGCGGCGTGGTCTTCGTTGACGCCGGGCAAGTGGGGGAAACGTCATCCCCGTTTACCGGCCGGGTGTTCGAGGGTGTGGGAGCGGGCGTGCGCTATTTCACCTCCATCGGCCCGATCCGGCTCGACATCGGCGTGCCGCTGGAAAAGCGGCGCAAGGACCAGATTGTGCAGGCATATATCGGGCTGGGGCAGGCGTTCTGATGCGGATTTTGACCACCAAAGCAGCCTCGGCGAACACCCTCTCCCGCTGGCGGGAAAGGGTGGAACCTGGCAGGTTTCAAGCTCCGACAGGATGTTGCGCAGGCGCCGGCCACCCTCACCCCAGCCTTCTCCCGCCCGCGGGAGAGGGAGACAAGGCCATCACGGATACCGCCCCATGAGGAAGGTGAAGCGCATCCTGCTTTGGCTGCTTGGCGTGCTGGTGCTGATCCCGGTGCTGGCCATCACCGCGGCGCTGGTCCTGCTCAACATCGACCCCGGCCGCCGCCTGGTCGAACGCCTGGCGCAGCAGCTCACTGCCGGCCAGGTGGTGATTGCCGGCCTGGGCGGTCGCTTCCCCGACGCCCTTACCCTGCGCCATGCCGAGCTGCACGACGCCCGCGGTGTCTGGCTGTCGCTTGATGATGTCGCATTGGACTGGTCGCCCCTGGCACTGCTGCACGGCGAGGCCCGGGTGAACCGCCTTGCCGCCGGCGCCGTCGAGGTGCCCCGCCTGCCGGTCAGCTCCGCCCCCGCCAAGCCGTCCCCGAGCAGCAACCAGCCGTTCAACCTGCCCGTGCGCGTGGTGATCGACGCCCTGCAGATCGACCGTGCCAGCATTGGCGCTCCCGTTGCCGGCGCCGCCGCCGTGCTGTCCTTGAACGGCAGCGGCCGGCTTGCCTCGCTGCAGGACGGCGCCGCCGACGTGGTGCTGCGCCGCCTGGATGCTCCCGGCCGCTACGAGGTGCACGGCGCCATCGACCCGGCGCACCTGTCGGCCCGGCTGATGCTCTCCGAACCAGCGCAGGGCTTGATCGCCCAGGTCGCCAAGCTGCCGGACATCGGCGCCATCACGGTGAACGCCAGCGTCACTGGCCCCCGCACCGCCGAGGCCACC
>CAXTNN010000238.1:4135-6013 GCA_964245545.1 uncultured Acetobacteraceae bacterium
CAGCTATCCGCCGGGCCGCTCACCGCCTCAGCCACCGGCACGATCGACCTGCAAGGCCAGTCCGCCGCGCTGGACGTCGCCGCCAACGCCCCCGCCATGACGCCGGCGCCCGGCGTGTCTTGGCAGTCGGTGGCGCTGCAGGCGCACGTGCACGGCCCGTTCACCGCCCCGGACGCCACTGGCACGCTGCGGCTGGACGGGGTGGAGGCCGCTGGCGCTGCCGTGGCCAGCCTCTCGGCCGACCTCGCCGGCAACAAGGGGGCGGCCCAGCTCACCGCCACCGCTACCGGGCTGCGCATCCCCGGCCCCAAGCCCGACCTCCTGGCCGGCGCCCCCGTGCTGCTGAAAGCCGACGCCCGGCTCGACACGCCAGACCGGCCGGTGACGTTCAGCCTCTCCCACCCCCTGCTACAGGCCAGTGGCCATGCCACCACGGGCAGCGCCCTCGCCGCCGTGGTGGATCTCACGGCGCCCGACCTACAGCCGCTGGCGGCGGTTGGCGGGGTGAATATGCAGGGACAGAGCCACCTGACGGTGCAGGCCAGCGTCACCGGGCCGCGCACCGAGGTGGCGGTGGATGGCACGGTGGGGCTCACCGGCGGCCAGGCCCCTGCCCCGGCTTTGCTCGGCGACAACGCCAAGATCGGCATCACCGCTGCGTTGCAAAGCGGCACCATCACCCTCAGCCGCGCCGAGATCGACGGCAGCAGCCTTACCCTGAAAGCCAGCGGCACCGACGTCAATTCCGTGCTCGACCTCGCCTACAGCCTGGGCCTGAGCCGGCTGGCCGACCTGTCCCCCAGCCTCGACGGCGCCGTGGCGCTGGACGGCACCGCCAAGGGGACCACCACCGACCTGGCGGTGGCGGCCAAGCTCACCGGCTCGGTCGGCGCCAAGGGGGTGCCGTCGGGGCCGCTCACCGTCTCGCTCGATGCCACCGGGCTGCCCGGCAAGCCCGCCGGCACCGTCAGCGCCGAGGGTGCGCTTGAAGGCTCCCCGATCAACCTTGCCTTGCACGCCGACCGGGCCGCGGACGGCACCCTGCACGCCACCATCGACCGCACGGATTGGAAGAGCTTGCATGCGGAGGGCGCGGTGAGCCTGGCGGAGGGCGCCACCCTGCCGGAGGGGCAGGTCTCGCTCCGCATGACCCGGCTGGACGATCTGCGCGCCTTGGTTGGCCAGGCGCTTAGCGGCG
Organism: uncultured Acetobacteraceae bacterium; assembly: GCA_964245545.1. Taxonomy (GTDB): domain Bacteria; phylum Pseudomonadota; class Alphaproteobacteria; order Acetobacterales; family Acetobacteraceae; genus LMUY01. Next base: position 5,334 of record CAXTNN010000238.1, read on the forward strand.
GCATCACCGCCACGGCGGCCCTGGCCGGGAATGCCGCCAAGCTCGACCTGCAGGCCAATGACGTGGGCGTCGGCGGCAATACGGTGGGCCGCGCCGTGCTCGCTGCCCGCGTCACCAACCCCACGGCCAACCCCATGGTGGCGGCGACCCTGACGGTGGAGGGCCTGCATGCCGGCGGCATCGGCGGTTCGGCCAAGCTCACCGCGGACGGCCCTCAATCGGCTCTCGCCCTGCGCCTGTCCGCAGCCCTCACCAACCTCGCTGGCGCCAACGCCGCCATCGGCACCACCGCCACCCTCGACGTGCCGGGCAAGGCCGTGCGGCTGGCCGCCCTCACCGCCGATTGGAAGGGCGAGGCGGTGCGCCTGCTCGCCCCCGCCCGGGTGAGCTTTGGCGACGGCGTGGCGGTGGACCGGCTGCGCATCGGGCTGCAGCAGGCGGTGCTGGACCTGGCGGGCCAGCTTTCTCCCCGGCTCAACCTCACCGCCTCGCTGCAGGGCGTCACCCCCGACCTGGCCAAACCCTTCGCTCCCAGCGTGGATGCAAGCGGGCAGATCAGCGCCCAGGCCCGGCTCACCGGCACGCCGGCGGCGCCAGAGGGCACGGTGCGGCTGGTTGCCAGCAACCTGCACATGCGCAGCGGCCCAGGGCGTGGGCTGCCCCCCGCCACCCTCACCGCC
>CAXTNN010000239.1:0-5986 GCA_964245545.1 uncultured Acetobacteraceae bacterium
CGCTGAGATCGTCCCAGCCCTGCGGCGCCGCCTCCGCCAGCAGGCAGCCGCCGCTCTCGGCGATGCCGCAGGTGATCATGAGGTTCTCGAACAGCCCGAAATCCTCGATGGCAAGCCCGTCCGCATCCTGCGCCGCTCCGCTGCCGGGCAGAGCGCGCACCCGGCTGGCGTAATCCGCCGCCACCGTCGCCCAGCCGAACACCGGCAAGCCCAGCCCCCGGCCAAATCCCACCTCGTAGACCGTGCCAGAATCAGCGCCAGGCCCTCGGAATGGTGACAGGTTGGCCAGGATCGCGTGGCAGGCGCGGATATGCGCCTCGTTGCGCCGGGCGATGCTGAACGCGTCGGCGCCCGGCTCGGCCGCCAGCGGGTCGAGCGGGGAGACGCCCTCCAGGCCATACCGGGCGCACACGCGCTTCATCGCCGCCGCACGCGCTTGCGGCGATGGCAGGAACACGTCAGGTCCGGCCAGGTAGACTCGGATCACCATGCCCCATGCTGACGGCAAAGCGGCCCGGCGCCAAGCAACCTGCTGACCCCACGCCACGCGCACCCGCTGACCCCGCACCCGCTTGCCCCCGCCAGGCCCCGTTGCGATGGTCGCGCCCCTACTGCAAGCTTCGAGGATGCCCATGGCAAAGATCAAGGTGAAAACCCCCGTCGTCGAGATGGATGGTGACGAGATGACCCGCATCATCTGGGGCTTCATCAAAGACAAGCTGATCCTGCCCTACTTGGATATCGACCTGCGCTATTATGACCTCGGCATCGAATACCGCGATCAAACCGATGACCAGGTGACGATCGACGCCGCCAATGCCACCAAGGAGTTTGGCGTCGGCGTCAAATGCGCCACCATTACTCCCGACGAAGCGCGCGTGACCGAGTTCAAGCTGAAGAAGATGTGGCGTAGCCCGAACGGCACCATCCGCAACATCCTGGACGGCACCATCTTCCGCGAGCCGATTATCTGCTCCAACGTGCCCCGCCTGGTGCCGCATTGGTCGGAGCCGATCGTGATCGGCCGCCACGCCTATGGCGACATCTACCGCGCGACCGAAACCAAAATCCCGGGGCCCGGCAAGGTGAGCCTGGTCTACCATCCCGAAGGCGGCAGCCCGATCGAGATGGAGGTGTTCGACTTCAAGGGCCCGGGTGTGGCCATGGGCATGCACAACACCAACAAGTCGATCGAAGGCTTCGCCCGCGCCTCGTTCAACTACGGCCTGGCGCGCAACTACCCGGTCTATCTCTCGACCAAGAACACCATCCTCAAAGCCTATGATGGCGAGTTCAAGGACATCTTCCAGCGCGTGTTCGACGCGGAGTTCAAGGACCGCTTTGCCGAGCGCAAGCTCAGCTACGAGCACCGGCTGATCGACGACATGGTGGCCTCCGCGCTCAAGTGGAACGGCGGCTATGTCTGGGCGTGCAAGAATTACGACGGCGACGTGCAGAGCGACATCGTGGCCCAGGGCTTCGGCAGCCTGGGGCTGATGACCAGCGTGCTGATGAGCCCGGACGGCCGCACGGTGGAGAGCGAGGCGGCGCACGGCACCGTCACCCGCCACTACCGCGAGCACCAGAAAGGCCGCGAGACCAGCACCAACCCGATCGCATCCATCTTCGCCTGGACCCGCGGCCTAGCCTATCGCGGCCGCTTCGACGCGACTCCGGACGTGACCGAGTTCGCCGAAACGCTGGAGCGGGTTTGCGTGCAGACGGTGGAGGCCGGATTTATGACCAAGGACCTCGCCCTGCTGGTCGGCCGGGAGCAGCCGTTCATGAACACGCAGGACTTCCTGTCCAAGCTGGACGAAAACCTGCAAGCCGAGATGAGCTGACCCGCATGACCGAAGGACGCCAAGCCATGCACGGCCTGCAGGGTCTCGCCACGCCGCCCCTGGCGCGCCGGGGGTTCGTCATGACCGGGCTGATCACCGGCTTCACGCTGGCCACCGAGCGGGTGGAGGCGCAAGCCATCCACACCGACACGGCGGGGATCGTGGCGGAGGAAATCTCGGTGCCGGTTGCGGACGGGCACCTGCCCGGCTACTCCGCCCGCCCGGAGGGCGCCGGGCCGTTTCCCGTGGTGCAGGTGGTCGAGGAGATCTTCGGCATCCACGAATACATCAAGGACACCTGCCGCCGCCTGGCCAAGCTCGGCTACCTCGCCGTCACCTCCGAGCTGTATGCCCGCGAGGGAGACCTGTCGACGATGACGGATGCCGCCACCATCGTGCGCACCGTGATCAGCAAGGCGCCGGACGCCACCGTGATGAGCGATCTGGACAGCACGGCGGATTGGGCGTTCGCCCATGGCGGCGACCCGGCCCGCCTGGGAGTGGTGGGGTTCTGCCGCGGCGGCCGCGACGTCTGGCTGTATGACGCGCACAGCCCGCGGCTGAAGGCGGCGGTCGCCTTCTATGGCCCGGTGAATGACGGCCGCAGCGACATCCAGCCCCACACCGCCACCGACCTGGCGGGCGAACTCCACGCCCCCTTGCTTGGGCTCTACGGCGCCAAGGACCCAGGGATTTCACCCGCCGACGTGCAAGCCGCGGCAGCCAAGGCGCGCGCCGCCGGCAAGGTGGTGGACATCGTGGTCTATCCGGATGCCGGCCACGGCTTCCATGCCGACTACCGCCCCACCTACGTGCGCGACGCCGCCGAGGACGGATGGGCCCGCATGCAGGCCTGGTTCAAGAAGTACGGGGTTGGGTAAACTAGGACTGCCGGCGGCGCGAAGGGGCGGTCTTGCGGCGGGAGGCGGCCGTCATCGCCGCACCGGCGCAGATCAGCCCGGCGGCGGCAGGCACCAGCCAGGCCGGGCGCACCAGCAGGGCGGTCAGTGGCCGGTCCCACACCCAGCCGGAGAGATGGGCGCGCACGAACGCCTCGGCGGCCACGACCTGGCCCTTGGCGACGCCCTCCAGCGCTTCACCTAGGCTTAGATCCACAGGCATCAGCGTGCCCAGCGCCACCGCCGCCACCAGCAGCATTGCGGCCATCACGGCGAGAACCTTGGCCACCATCACGCGAACAGGCGCTCGTTCTGCTTATCGGCATACATTGCAGCCACCCACTCGCCATATCCATTCCAAATCTGCGTCGGCACCCGCTCGTCGCTGCCCAGCAGCCGCTCGGTGGCCTGGCTCCAGCGCGGATGCGGCACCGCCGGGTTCACATTGGCCCAGAAGCCGTATTCCGCAGGCTGCAGCGCATGCCAGAACGTCTCGGGCTGTTGGTCGGTGAAGCTGACCTTCACGATGGACTTGCCGCATTTGAAGCCGTACTTCCAGGGCAATACCAGCCGGATGGGCGCGCCGTCCTGCTTCGGCAGGTCATGCCCATACATTCCCGTCGCAATGAAGGCCACGTCGTTGGCGGCCTCCTGCATGGTGCAGCCCTCGACATAGGGCCAAGGGTACAGGCTGTTGCGCAAGCCCGGCATCACCCGCGGCAAGGTGGCCGACTCGAACACCACGTATTTGGCGGAGGCGGTCGGTTGCGCCACCTTCAGCAACTGCGACAAGGGAAAGCCGGTCCAGGGCACGGTCATGGCCCAGGTTTCAACACAGCGGTGGCGATACACCCGCTCCTCGAGCTGCACCTGCTTCAACAGGTCGTCCAGCCCCATCGTTTGCGGCTTGGCCACCATGCCGGCGAACTCGATCTGCCAGGGCGAGGTGGGCAGGCGCTGGGCGGCGCGGGCGATGTACTTGTCGTCACCGAACTCGTAGAAATTGTTGTAGTTGGTGGCGGCGTCCTCGGGCGTGATAGCGCGCCCGGCCGGGTATTTCGGGTTGGGCGCCGCGGCGGCAGGAAGGATGCGGTTGGCCGAAGCGGCAGCGGCGAGTGCAATGGCGCCCTTGGCCAGGCGCCGCCGCCCGAGCACGAACTGCTCCGGCGTAACCCGGCCCTCCGGAATTTCCCAGCCACGGCGCCGTGCGATCAACATGCCAGACCTCATTGCGATCCGATTGCTATATAGGCGGCTCTCAGCCCTGCGATAGTCCGCAGCGGCGGCAGGACGCCAGCCTGTCACTCAAATTCGGGTTCGAAACCGCGATTACAGCTTTCAGACATCCGCTAGATAGCGCACGCCGTCGCGATCAGCTACCGTGATCGTGAGCTTGCCACAGCTTGCCGTAGCAGAGAGAGCCACATCCTTGGTCACGCCGCGCCGCATCGCCGCCCTTGCCGCCGCCACGCTGCTGCTCGGCGGCTGCCAAACCACCTTCGACCTGGTGGGGGTGGCCGTGCCGCTCAGCGCCTCCTCGTCACGTGTGTATGATGGCAGCTACCAGGGCACTATCCGCTCCGTGACCAGCACCAGCCCCGCCTGCCCCCGCGAGCATGGCGAACGGGTGCTGATGCTGGGAGACGGCGTGCTCTGGTATGCCTACGACCCGGTGACGCTGTTCGCCGCTACGGTGGACTCTGACGGGGCAATGCATTCCACCGTCGGCAATGCCACGCTGTCCGGCAAGATCACCGGCAACCACCTGCAGGCGGTGGTGAAGTCCCCCGCCTGCGAGAGCCAGATTTCCATGGACTACATCTACAACCATTCCGGCAGCTAACCCGGCGTCGAAAGATCGGTCAGTCGGCGGTGCTCGTCGGCGGCAAAGCGGTCGGTCATTCCGGCGATGTAGTCGGCCACCGTGAGCGCTGCACGGCGTGGGTCCGCCTCGCCGGCCCGGCCGCGCCATTCGTCCGGCAATAGCGCAATGTCGTCATGCAGCAGGCTGAACAGGTGCTCGGTCAGCCGGCGCGCCTTGGCGCTCATGCGGTTGACCCGCCAGTGGCGATACATGCGGGCGAACAGGAACTCCTTGATCGCGCTGTTGGCCTCCGCCATGGCCGGGCTGAACGCCACCACCGGCTGCTTCGCCCGCCGTACCGCGAACGAGTCGGCCGGGTCGAGCTTGGCCAGCCGGCGCCGGGTCTCGCGCGCCAGGTCCTCGGCCAGGCTGTTGATGACCCGGCGGATCGTCTCGTGGCGCAGCCTGGGCGGGGGCACGTCCAGGCTTGCCACCCGCGCCTGGCGCAGCGCCTCCCCCACCAGCGGCAAGTGGCTGATCTCGTCCGGCCCGAACAGACCGGCGCGCATGCCGTCATCCAGGTCGTGGCTGTGATAGGCGATGTCGTCCGCCAGCGCTGCAACCTGCGCCTCCACGCCGGGCTGGCTATGCAGGTCGAGCTTATGGCGGGCGTCATACTCGGCGATGTAGGGCGGCGGCTTGGCAAGCGGGCCGTTGTGCTTGGCCAGCCCTTCCAGCGTCTCCCAGGTGAGGTTCAGCCCATCGAACGCAGCGTAGCGGCTTTCCAGCAGCGTCACGATGCGCACCGCCTGGGCGTTGTGGTCGAAGCCGCCCCATGGCTTCATGCCGCGGTTCAGCCCCTCCTCGCCGGCATGGCCGAACGGCGGATGGCCCAGGTCGTGCGCGAGGGCAAGCGCCTCCGTCAGGTCCTCGTCCACTCCCAGCTCGCGGGCGACCGAGCGGGCGATTTGCGCCACTTCGATGGTGTGGGTGAGCCGGGTGCGGAAGAAATCGCCCTCGTGGTTCACGAACACCTGGGTTTTGTATTGCAGCTTGCGGAAGGCCGAGGAGTGGATGATGCGGTCGCGGTCGCGCTGCCACGGCGAGCGGGTGGGCGCCTCCGGTTCGGGGTGCAGCCGGCCGCGGGCGGTCTCGATGCGCACGGCGTAGCGGGCAAGGTCCATGCCCGGCCTTAGCGCGGTTTCACGCTGACCGTAAACGGCCAGCACCGCGCTCGCCTTTGTTTTGGCGAGCATCTTCACGCGCCTGACTGGCACCAGTCAGGCGCGATCTGCTCGCGCACCCGCTCCCACGCCCCTTCAATCAGCAGTGTGCTTGGCCTATGTTCAGGCGATGGAACATGCATTCGCCGTCAGCGACCGTGCCGCCGAGCAGATCGCCGCCATCGCCGCTGCACTCGACGCAGCCGCCACCGCCGT
>CAXTNN010000240.1:0-5964 GCA_964245545.1 uncultured Acetobacteraceae bacterium
ATCGAGCGGGCGGCGGCGGCGGCTCTGCTTGCTGAACCGGTGAGGGTGGCGACGCATCCGGTGTAGATGCCGGTGTTGTTGGCGATAGCTCAGCTTGCTGAACCGGGGGCGGCGGCGTTTGCGCCACGGGTGGCGGCGTCAACGGCGGTGGCTGATCTGGCTGGACCGGCGCGGCCGGAGCATTTGGCGCCGCGGTCGCCTCCGCCGGGGCGGGCGGTTGCCGCGCCGCCCCTGCTGGGCTTGCCTCCGCAACAACATCCACCGTGAGCGGCCCCGACGCACTTGTTGATGGCTGCGCCGCCTGGAACAACAGCAAAGACAGAAGAAACGTCAGGTGCATCGCCAGCGACAGCAAGACCAGCCAGCCGAGCGTTTCGCCACGGCGCACGCGCGCCGCCAGCCGCTGGCCGCTGCTTAGCATCGATCACACCGGCCTGAGCGGTGTTTCACCCCAACATGAATTCTGGGGTTGGCGCCGAGCTATAAGCAAGGTGGAACCAGTTGGCCACGAGCGATGGGGCGGTCATTGCAAGCATAGCCGCTCATAAGCTGCTCTCCGCGACGTAGCGTAACGCTACAGCTATCACGTGCTTGTGTCGCAAACAATTGGCGCGGCTTCAAGCTTGCGTCTGTCTCGCAACCAAGGCCACAGTCCGGGCATGACCCGGGTTGATGCTCCATGAATGAACGTATGGCTGACCTTGGCGAACTCGAGCTCGAGGTGATGCAAATCGTCTGGGACGCAGGGGAAATTACCGCCGACCAAGTACGGGAGCGGTTAAGCCGCAAGTCCAAGGAGTCGACGGTGCGAACGGTCCTCAAGCGGCTTGAGGGCAAAGGCTACGTCACCCACACCGTCGAGGGCCGGACGTTCCTGTTCCGCGCCGCCGAAGCGCGCCAAGAGGTTGCTGCCCGAGCGGTGCAACGGATCGTCGCCTGGTTCTGCAACGGCTCTGTGGATGAGGTTCTGGTCGGCATGGCCGATGCACGCATGCTGGATCCAAAGACCCTGAAGATGCTTGCCAAGCGGATTGACGCCGCGAAAGCGCGTGGGTGATGCTCGATGTGCTGGGAGAGGCCGCGCTGCGCACGTTGCTGCTCACGGCCCTGGTCAAATTCGGCCTGGCGCTGCTCCGAATCAAGCGGGCGCGGCTGCTTCTGACCGCGTGGACCGTCATCCTGGCGGCATCGCTGGCCATGCCGGCGCTCCAATGGGCCACCCCGCTTCGGCTTGCCGTGCTTCTCGACCTTCCCAGCACAACCCTGGCCGGTGCTTTTGATGCTTCGCCACAATCTTCCGTGCTGGAGCCGCTCGGGCCAGCACTCCCCCTTGAAGTACCGGAACCGGCCACGGTGAGGCCGTGGCTGGAAGCCGCATATCTCCTGGTGAGCAGCATCTTGTTGCTGCGCCTCACCGTGGGGATCGCGCTGTCCTTGCGGTTGCTCGGGGAGGCCACGCCAATACGCCTGGACGGGGCAGCAAGCGCTCGTGTTCGTATCAGCCGCTCTGTTGCAACGCCCGTGACGGTTGCCAACGTGATCCTGCTGCCTGCGGACGCCGCGGACTGGCCCTCGCCCATGCGCCGGGCCGTTCTCGCCCATGAGCAGGCCCACGTTGCGCGCTGCGACTTCGCCATGCTGCTTTTGTCGCAAGTCAATCGGGCCGTGTTTTGGTTCAGCCCTCTATCGTGGTGGCTGCATCGGCGGCTCGCGGCACTTGCCGAACTCGCCAGCGACGATCACGCAATGGAGGTCACAGGCGATCGTCCCGGCTATGCGGCGGTATTACTGGAGATGGGCCGGCGCCCGGGTCCCGTTTTGCGCGAGTTGGCGATGGCGCGCCGCGCAACGGTGCGCTACCGGATCGAGCGTATCCTTTCGGATTGTGTCAGCACAACTCCCGTCAGCCCGGCTCAGCAAGTTGTCTTAGCCATCGGGGCGGTAGGCCTTTCGATTGCAGTTGCGAGTTCGGCTCTCGAATCAGCGCCACCAGCAGACGTGACGACGCCGGCCGAGCGGCAACAGGCGGCGACGCCTCCAAACGCTGCAGGTTCAGTCTCGGCACAAGCGGCGGAAGACGTACCCGAACCAACGCCTTTGCCGCAGCAGCGGACCGAGTTGGCTGCCAAGGCGCCAGAGCGCTCTCCCGTGCCGGCAGCGCTTGCGAGAACATTCCAATCGCGCCCCATCGTTCGCACGATGACACGCCTGCTGTCGAACCCGATAATGAGGACTTCGCTCGCGGCGCAACCATCGCGTGTCATGCGCCCGATCAGCCACGGACAGGTCGCAGCCGAGGCATCGCCGGGAACGAGGGCGGTTAACGCTGAGAGTACGCCCACGCAAGCCAGTGCCGGTCCGGAGTCAACAAGCATTGCTGAAGCCGACGGCACGAATCGCCAATCGCTCCGCTCCCACGCAGTTGGCTCCTTGCCCGCAAGCGAGCGGCCTGTCCTGAAGCTGATCAATAACCGGACCTGCACCGGGGTTTACCTGCCTCAGCGTGGAGCCGGTTCCACAAACGGCGAGACCAACATCGTCCGGACGACACTCTTTCAGGATGCCAGTGGCACGTCATGGCTGACGTTTTTCATCGACGGGCAAACTCCAGTGATCCAGCCTGTGACAGTGACACACGGGCAGGATAAGCTGACCGCCTTGCGCGACACTATTTTCACGATGGTGCCTAGAAGCGCGCGGCACTTGGACGGCTTTATCAAACACCCGAACGGAACCATCGACTTTGATTGCGGCGGGTCCAGTGCGCAGCTCTTTGATGGAGGAAGCTGACAGCCGGTGACCTCCCGGCGAGCCAACTCGGCGCTGGGGTACTAAGCCTAAACGCATCGTGGCGCTACACCGAACCCAGCCACTGCTCCCACCGCGGGTCGCCGAGCAGGGCGCGCGCGCGCATGTATTTCCAGGCGCCATATTTGAAGAAGTCGAAGTCCAGCGCCGACACTTTCTGCTGCACCATCGACCATGTTGCCCACTTTACGTCGGCAAGCGCCTTGTGCAGCTTCACCCGTGCCACGATGTCGACCGGCGTGGCGCCAAAGTAGTGTTCAATCAGTGCCAGTTCGGTTGCCTCGTCGAAGAACATCTCGCCGAACCAGATACCGAGATCATAGCAGCGATCATTGTTGGAGGCGTATTCGTAGTCGATCAACAGGATGGTTCCCGCGTCGTCGACCATGAAGTTCCCTGCCATCGGGTCATTGAAGCCGGGCACAATGTCCAGCCCGGACGCTTCGAGTGCGGCACGGGCACGGCGGTATTGCCGATCCAGTTCGGCAAAGTCGGGCGGCAGCCAACCGCCAAGCTCGCGGACTTGCGTCACATGCTCGTCGATCATGTCGAACACGGTCTTGGTCAAATGGAGTAGCGGCGCAGCATGCAGGGTACGATAGGTGTCAAGCGCCGTGCGGCACAGCGCCGGATTGCGGAAATCGGCGTGCGTGCACGATCGCCGCCCCTCGATGAAGTCGCTGATCTCGATCCCGTCTGCGGCCAGATAGTCATACACCGGCGGCCCGATGCCCAGCGCCGCCGCTGTGCGGCTTGCCTGCATGGCGGCAGGGCGGTTGATGAACATCTCGGTGCCTTTGCCGGGGATTTTGACAAAGAAGCTACCTGGTAAACCGCTGACCCAGACACGCCAATTGCTGTTGCTGATGCCACCACCCACCGGTGCGTAGCGCAGGTGCTGGCCCTGCCACGGTATGACCCGGCGTAGCGCAGCCTCCAGGTCGCGTTCGGCGGCCGTGCTCGCGTCTCCAACCTGCCGTTCCACTCGCGCGCCCCCTAGAGTTGATGCAGCCGCTCGGCAAAGCCCGGCGCGCGAAGGGCCATGCGGGCGCGCAACAGCCGCCATTCGCCGAACTTGAGGAACTCCACCCCATGCCGCGGCGAGGTGGCCGACAAAGTGTGGCCCCAGAGTCCCCACAGCACGTCATCGGCCACGGCGTAGGCATGGCAGCGGTTCAACACCCGCTGGTCGCACCGCCCCTCTTGCATCTCCACGCCGGCCCGCCAGCCCTCCTCGAAATCGTGCGCCTCATTCAGGATCACGGCGAGGTCGTAGTGCGGATCCGCTTGCCCAGCACAATCAAAGTCCACCAGCAGCACACGCCCGCCGGGTCCGAGCAGGATGTTGGAAGACTGCCCATCGTTGTGACAAGGCAGGCTATCCCGCCCCGCGGCGGCCATTGCGTCATGGATCGTGTCGACCTCCGCCAGCAAAGCCGGCATGTCAGGCGGTAACGCTACGCCCGCCGCCCGTGCACGGGCAGCGTAGGCGCGAACCTGCTCGAACACATCCCATTGACGAGGCAAAGCCGGGCCCCGACGCAGCGCGGCTTTGGCGGCGATGACGGCCGCCAGCACCTGCGGCCGGCGTAAGTCGTCCAGCCGTGCCCCGCGCCAGGGTTCCGGGTGATAGGTGAAGCCTAAGGCACCGTGATCCGGAAGGCAGAACACGATCTCCGGCGCCACCCCCGCCTGCATGCCAGCGACCGATCCGGCATAGGCGGCACCGAAGTCGACCAATCCTGCCATGTCAGGCTGCAGCAGCTTCAAGAACAGCGCGTCACCGCTGCCGTCCTTCGTCACGATGGCGTTTACATAGTCAACCGCCTGACACATGGGAGAGGCTACCGCGGCGACTCCTGGCCGCCAAGCTAGGCCCGAGGAGTTTGCCCAAGGCGAGGCGTCGACCGCCGAGGCGATGTCGGGCTGCGTCAAGCCGGTGCCTCGAAGGCTGCGAGGCCCTCCCGGCACAGTCGCCACAGCATCTGCGCCAGCACGGTCGCTCCCAACTCAAGGTCTCCCGCGCAGGTAAACTCGGAGGGGTGGTGGCATACGCCGCCGACGCTGGGCACGTTGAGCACGACTGAGGGACAGACCGCGATCATGGAGACGGCATCGTGCGCGGCGACCGTGTCCAGGCGCTGCGTTGCCTGCCCGATATGCTGAGCCTCGGCGGCCGCCAGCGCCATCAGGCCTTCGTGGAACTGCCCAGCGGCGCGGCGATCGATTGACCGAACCTCCGTTCGCACCCGCGCTGCTCGTGCCGCCGCGTCTGCCGCCGCCAGCATTTGGCGCTCCGCCCAATCCAGCACAGCCTGGTCCGGAGAGCGCAGTTCGAGGAACAACACGGCCTCGCCGGGCACCACGTTGGGCGAGTTTGGCCGCACCTCCAGCCGCCCGACCGAGGTGTGCAGCACCTCCTCCGCTTGCTCCGGTAGCGCGCCCAGGGCCGCAATCAGATGTGCGGCCGCCAGCAGTGCATCCTGCCGCTCCGCCATCGGCGTCGGCCCGGTGTGCGACTGGCGCCCAAGGAAGGCGAGCCGGTACTTCACAGCGCCCCAATGCCGGGTCACGGCGCCAAACCGGTTGCCGGCTTGCTCCAGCGCTCCGCCGCACTCCACGTGCAGCTCAACGTAGGCGTCCGCCCGCGGTGCCGCATCCTGCCCGGCATAGCCGATGGCGGCGAGCGCCTCGGCCACCGCCACGCCGTCGCCATCGCGCCGGGCCAACGCGTCCGGCAACTCCATCAGCCCGGCGTAGACGGCGCTGCCGAGCAGGCTGGGCTGAAACCGCGCGCCTTCCTCGTTGGTCCAATTGACCACGGCCAGGTTGCAGCGCGGCGCCATCCCCTCGGCCGCCGCCCGGGCGCGCACCGCGAGCACGGCTTCACAGGCCGCCACCACGCCATAGGCGCCATCATAGCGGCCGCCATGCGGCTGGCTATCCAGATGCGACCCCGTCATCACCACCGGGGCGTGCGGGCCGGCCCAGTCCAGCAGGCCAACCATATTGCCGATGGCGTCCACGGTGATGGCCAATCCATGCGCCGCCATCCACGCCCGCAACGCATCCCGCGCCGCCCCGTCGGCCGCCGACAAGGCCAGGCGGTGCATGCCGCCGTCGCCCGTGCCGCCATGCGCGGCCAAGCCCTCGAAC
>CAXTNN010000241.1:0-5907 GCA_964245545.1 uncultured Acetobacteraceae bacterium
CAGCATCAGCCGGTGGGAGGCGATTTGCGCTTCGGCCGGCGTTTCCTTCAGCGTCGGCAGCAAAGAGCGGGACAGGCGCATCGACGGACGAGCTCCGGGCGGTCAGGCGGCGGACCCTACAAGCGGGCTCCCGCTTGCACCAGCCTTGCTTGCTGGCGTGAAATGGTTGCGTCGCACCGCGCGCAGACCATCAAAGGCCGCCAACGCGCAACAATGCTGCGCCGCAGCACGGAAAACCAATACTTTTCAAGCAGATTTTGCCCCTGGTCGGGGTGTTACCGGGTGACAACATAAGCGTTATCAGCTAGGTATAAAAACGCCCGCGCACCCGAAGAGGTGCAGCGGGCCAAGTTTAGGGAGGAAACGCCAGTCACACGGCAGAACGAGGACGAACCTCATTCTGCCGTGATGATCTGCTTTGCCTCGCGAAAAGCCCAGCAGAAACTGCTGCTAAAATCGCGGAAATTGCGCCGCCTAGACAGCAATTGCTTGCAATAGCAGCGCGAGACGCTCCGTTGGGGGCATACGCCTAATCATCGGGCATCTTGGCCGCCATCTCGCGAAAACTCAGATAGGGGCTGTGGATCAGCGCAATGGCTCCAACCCAGAGCACCAGGCTGACTACGGTCGTCGCCACGATTGTCCGCAGCAGGCGTGGGCGTTCCGGTGCACCACGCCAGCCGCCGGGCGCGTCCTCAGCGTTCACCACCGGCTTGGCACCGAATGGCAGTACGGCAAACAGCACTGTCCACCAGATCAGCACGAAGACGACGGTGGCGGTAAACCAGCCCATCAGACACGCAGCAGATGCACGTCCACCAGAGGACGCTTTTGCAGCCGCCGGCCAAGCGCCCGCCGCAGCGCCGCGCGCGCGGAGTCGAGCAGGGCGCCGTCGTCCAACCGCAGCGAGGCGGGCAAGCCCTCGAACGAAGCGGCGAACTCGCGCGTCACCCGCTCACTTTCCGGATCCTCCGGTTCGAACAGACCCGGCGCGCTGATCTTGGGCGCTCCGAGCAAAATGCCCTCCTGGTCTACCGCCACGCTGGCCAACACGAGGCCGTTGAACAGCATGCGCCGCCGGGCCGCCAGCACCTCCCCTTCCATCGGTACCAAGCGGTTGCCGTCCAGCGCCAGCCGCGCCACGGGGGCAGAGTCCGTCACTTCGGGCCGGTTGCCGCCCAGGCTCAGCACGTCACCATCCTCCAGCAGGATCGGCGTCGCTCCGGCGTCCTTCGCCAGCGCGGCATGGGCCGACAGGTGCCGCCACTCGCCATGCACGGGGACGGAGTAGGTGGGACGCACCAGCGCGTAAAGCCGCCGCAGCTCGTCCCGCGCCGGGTGGCCGGAGACGTGGATCATGTGGTCATCGGCCGTCATCAGCCGCACGCCGCGGCGGACCAGGTTGTCCTGCACCGTGCCGATTGCCCGCTCGTTGCCGGGGATGACGCGGCTGCTGAACACCACCGTGTCGCCCTCCCCCAACGCCACGTTGCGGTGCGTGTCGCTGGCGATGCGGGCCAAGGCGCTGCGGGCCTCGCCCTGGCTGCCGGTGACCAGGATGAGCAAGTTGTCATCCGGCACCACGTCAATCGCGTCCTCGGGCAGGAACTCGGGCGTGTCCTTCAGGTAGCCGCATTCCCGCGCCGCCGCCTCCAGGTTACGCAGCGAGCGGCCCACCAGCACCACCGAGCGCCCAGCGTCGCGCGCCGCCAGCGCCACCGTTTCCACCCGCGCCACGTTGCTGGCGAAACAGGTGACGGCGACCCGGCCGCGCAGCGAGCGGATCAGCGCGGTCAGCGTGGTGCGGACTTCGGCCTCAGAGCCGGAATGGCCCTCCACCATGGCGTTGGTGCTGTCGCAAACCATGGCGAGCACGCCCTCGTCGCCTAGGGCGCGGAACGCTTCCTCGTCCGTCGGATTGCCCACCAGCGGGTTCGGGTCGAGCTTGAAGTCGCCCGTGTGCAGGATGGTGCCGTAGGGAGTGCGCACCACCAGCGCCTGCGCCTCCGGCACCGAGTGGGTGACGGGGATGAAGCGTAGGTCAAAGGGCGGCAGCTCGATCACGCCGCCAGGGGGGACCACCGTCACCCGCGCCTCGCTCTGCAGCCCGGCTTCGCCCAGCTTGCGCCGCAGCACGGCGGCGGCAAACGGGGTGGCGTAGATCGGGCAGCGGAGCTGGCGCCAGAGATAAGCCACGGCGCCGAGATGGTCCTCATGCGCATGGGTGATGACGAGCCCCAGCAGGCTGGCGCGGTGCTCGGCGATGAACGCCGGGTCCGGCATCATCACGTCCACCTCAGGGTGTTCCGAGCCACCAAAGCCGATGCCGCAATCGACGGCGAGCCAGCGGCCGTCGCAGCGGTAGAGGTTGAGGTTCATACCAATTTCGCCCGTCCCGCCGAGGGGCAGGAAGGCGAGGTCATTCGTCACAGCATTCAAATTAGTTGCCTTCGAAGGATCTCGTCCGATCCTTGGGCAATGTGGGGGCGGGGTTCCGTTGCGCCAACAGCCGCAGACCGTCCAAAGTCAAATCCGCATCGATCTGGCCGATCACGGTGGTGCCTTCGGAGAACAGCGGCGCCAGCCCCCCGGTGGCGAGCACCTTGAGCGGGGCGTCGAACTCGGCGCTGATGCGGGCGACCAGGCCCTCGATCATGCCGATATAGCCCCAGTACAGCCCCGACTGCATGGCGGGGACAGTGGAGCGACCGATCACCGCCTGGGGACGGCCGATGCCGATGCGGGGGAGCCGGGCCGCCGCCTGGTGCAACGCCTCCAGCGACAGGTTGATGCCGGGGGCGATCACGCCGCCGATATAGGCGCCGGTGGCGTCCACCACATCGAAGGTGGTGGCGGTGCCGAAATCGATCACGATAAGCGGTCCACCATAGGCGCGGTGTGCGGCCAACGCGTTCAAGAGGCGGTCGGCGCCGACCTCCGCTGGGGTGTCGACCTTGATTTCGAAGCCCCAGTCCAGCTCGGCGCGCGCCACCAGGGGTTCCACACCGAACCAGTCCCGGCAGAGGCGGCGCAGGTGATACAGCGCGGCGGGAACCACGGTGCCGATGACGGCGCGGGAGACGGACGCCGGCTTGATGCCCCGGTGCTCCAGCAGGCTCAGCAGCCAGACGGCATATTCGTCCGAGGTGCGGTGCGCGTCGGTGCGGATGCGCCAGGTGCCGAGCCAGGATTGGCCGTCATGCACGGCGAAGACGATGTTGGTGTTGCCGGCGTCCACGACGAGGAGCATGGCGCCCGCCTACCCCCGCCAGCGCAACTCCCTCTCCCGCTGGCGGGAGAGGGTTGCCCAACGGCAGGCATTTGCGGGCTGGCCACCCTCACCCAACCCTCTCCCGCCGGCGGGAGAGGGCTTTAGAGGTGCGGAGCGGGTGGGCGATTCAGCCAAACAGCACCGCGGCGGCGGATTGGGCGGCGCCGATGAGGGGACCGGGAAAGACGAAGAACAGCGTCGTCACCAGCGCACCCACCCCCGCCACAAAGGACAGCGACGGCGAGCGGGCGTCATACGCTGGTTGCGCCTCGTCGAAATACATCACCTTCACGATGCGCAGGTAGTAGTAGGCGCTCACCACCGAGGTCAGCACGCCGATCACCGCCAAGGTCCAGTAGCCAGATTGGACGGCGGCGTAGAACACGTAGAGCTTGCCGAAAAAGCCGCTGAACGGCGGGATGCCGGCCATGGAGAACATGAACACGGCCATGGCGAGCGCCAGCATGGGGTCGGTCCGCGCCAGGCCGGAAAGGTCGGCCACCTGCTCCAGCGGCGTGCCGCGGCGGCGCATGGCGATGAGGCAGCCGAACACGCCGGCGGACATGAACACGTAGGTGACCATGTAGATCAGCACGCCTTGCAAGCCCGCCTGCGTGCCCACCGCTAGGCCGATCAGCGCGTAGCCCATGTGGCCAATCGACGAGTAGGCCATCAGCCGCTTGATGTTGACCTGCCCGATGGCAGCGAGCGAGCCGAGCAGCATTGAGGCAATGGAGATCAGCACGATGAGCTGCGTCCATTGCCCGGAGAGATGCCCGAACGGCACCACCATGGTGCGCAGCAACAGGGCAATGGCCGCCACCTTTGGCGCCGTGGACATGAACGCGGTCACCGGCGTGGGCGCACCCTCGTATACGTCCGGCGTCCACATGTGGAATGGCACTGCGCTGATCTTGAACGCCAGGCCGGCGACGATGAACACCACGCCGACCACCAGCCCGGCCGAGGGTGCGCCGCTGGTAAAGGCTCCCGCGAGACGGGTGAAGTCCATGCTGCCGGCAAAGCCATACGCCAGCGAGATGCCGTAGAGCAGCAGCCCGGAGGCCAGCGCGCCGAGCACGAAATACTTCAACCCGGCCTCGGAGGAGCGCAGGTTGTCGCGGTTGAACGCCGCCAGCACGTAGATCGCCAGCGATTGCAGCTCCAGCCCGATGTAGAGCGACATCAGGTTGACGGCGGAGGCCATCACCATCATGCCCGCCGTGCACAGCAGGATGAGGACGGGGAACTCAAACCGGTCGATCCCAGTCTGCACGTTGTAGTCGATCGCCAGAACCAGGCTGAGCGCCGACCCGGCGAGGATCAGCAGCTTCATGTAGACGGCGAAGTGATCCACCGCGAACAGGCCGTTGTAGGCGGTGCCAAACGGCGCTGACACCGTCAGCACGGCGGCCAGCAACAGGGCGCCCAGGCTCAGCATGGAGCAGGCGAGCGCAGGATTGCCGCGCTTCCACAGCACGCCGAACACCATGATGGCCATGGCGCAGAGCGAGAGGATGATCTCGGGAAGGGCGAGCGACCAGTTCTGGCTCATCGCACAATCCCCGCCAGCTTGGTTGCCGCCGCCAGCGCCGCCTGATGCTGGTCCACCATCGCGCCCACGCTGGCGTCGAAAAACTGGGTGAAGCTGCTGGGATAGATGCCCATCCAGAAGGTAAGGAAGATCAGCGGCGTGAAGATCGCCACCTCGCGCGGCGAGACATCTAGGATGGAGCGCAGGTCATCACGCGTGATGCTGCCGAAAATGATGCGGCGATACAGGTAAAGCGAGTAGCCGGCGCCCAGGATCATGCCCGTGCTGCCAAGCAGGCTGACCCAAAAGTTCACCTTCAGCGCGCCCACCAGCACCATGAACTCGCCAACGAAGCCGGATGTGCCCGGCAGCCCCATGCTCGCCAGGATGAAGAACAGGAAGATCAGCGCGTAGCCGGGCATGCGGTCACCCAGTCCGCCATAGCGGGCGATCTCACGGGTGTGCATCCGGTCGTACACCACGCCCACGCAGAGGAAGAGCGCGGCGGAAACGATGCCGTGGCTGAGCATCTGCAGCAGCGCGCCCTCGATGCCCTGCACGTTGAAGGTGTAGGTGCCGATCACCACCACGCCCATATGCGCCACCGACGAGTAGGCGATCAGCTTCTTCATGTCCGTCTGGGCCAGCGCCACCAGGCTGGTGTAGATCACCGCGATCACGCCCAACGCGAACATCAGCGGCGCGAACTCCTGCGAGGCGTGCGGCAGCATGGGGACGGTAAAGCGTAGGAAGCCGTAGCCGCCCATCTTCAGCAATACGCCTGCCAGGATCACCGAGCCCGCGGTCGGCGCCTCGACATGCGCGTCCGGCAGCCAGGTATGTACCGGCCACATCGGTACCTTGACCGCGAACGACGCCAGAAAGGCGAGGAACAACCAGAACTGCATCTGCGGCGGAAAGCCGGTTCGGGTCAGCGCCGTGATGTCGGTGGTGCCGGCATGGAACCACATCGCCAGCAAGGCGAGCAGCATCAGCACCGAGCCGGCAAAGGTAAACAGGTAGAACTTGAACGACGCGTAGACGAGCCTCGGACCGCCCACGACGACGATGATGAGCTACATCGGGATCAGCACGCCCGCAA
>CAXTNN010000242.1:0-5902 GCA_964245545.1 uncultured Acetobacteraceae bacterium
GCGCAGAACGACCTGCCGCCGTCGTTGGTCTACACGCCGGCGCCCGTGCCCTATCAGCCGCCAGCCGCCCCCGAGAGCTACGCGAGCGCGGAGTCCCCGGCCCGGCCCGTCCCCCGGTACGAGCCAGCGCCTCGGTATGAGCCCGCGCCACCTCCTGCCCGGCCTGACCTGGCGCCCAGGCAGCTCTCCAGGGAGCCTGCGAGGGAGCTTGCCGCCGCCAAAGACACCGTGCGGCGACCCGAGCAGTACGCCGCTGCTGCCTTGCCTGAGCCGCCAGCCTACGTGCCGGCGCGTCCGACCGTGCAGACCGCCTCGGCCACCGGCTATGCGCCGTTCACCAATGGCGCACCGCATCGCGAGCAGGGCTTCCGGCTGGTGCCGCCGGCCATGGCTGCGGCGGCCCCGCTCTACCGCGGCACAACCCCGTCGCAATGGGCGATCCAGGTTGGCGCGTTCGGCAATGAGGGGCTGGCGGACATCGCCATCGGCACGGCGCGCGAACAGGCAGGCTCACTGGTCGCGGGGGCGCACTTGGCGGTGGCCAGCCTGCACCAGCCGCATGGCACGCTGTATCGGGCGCGGCTGACCGGCCTGTCGCGGGAAGCGGCAACCACGGCCTGCGAACGGCTGCGCGGCCATGGCTCCTGTGTCGTGCTCTCCCCCAGCGCGCAGGAGTAGCGTCTCCACCGGTTGTTAGCGCCCCAGATTTGGCACCACGCCATCGGCGTTGGCGGGGGCGAGGGAGCGGTCGTGCTGGTCGGTCTGGCTGCCGCCCTCGCTGAGAGTGCCGCTGGGTGTGGCGCTGAAGGGGGTGCCGTTCACCGGGCCTGCGTCCGACGATGCGGTGCCGGGCCGGGCGGCCCGGTCAACCGGCGGCCGGCCTTCCGGGCCGAGGCTGGACAGTGGTGCGTCGGTCAGCGGGCGGCCGTTCACCGCCGTTTCGGTGGGGGCTTGATCCGCCACGGGCAGGAGGGGCGAAGCCGGCGCCGTCTCAGCAACGGGCGGCAACAGCGCCAAAGGCGATGCGACCAGGGCGATGGCGAACGCGATCTTGCTACGGTGCATGGGTGTCATCCTTCACTCGGGGTGAACCGCGCCAGCGCAAGGCAGTTGCCGCCGGGCCAATGCCGTTTTGGTGACTGCCGCGCAACGAATCAGGTGTTGGCAACGGTATTGACGCGGGCTTGACGCGCCGCACCAATGGCGCGGAACGTGCATAGCCACCTCTGCGTATAAAGTGTGACCTGCGGCGGAGTCGCCGTAGCCCGCCACCGGATACTCACGACGAAGCAGCCGACATTGCCCCTGCTGACTGTTGACCACCAAACCACCTACCGCTACCGGCATCCCGTGTCCTTCGGCGAGCATCGCATGATGTTCCGCCCGCGGGATGCGCATGATCAGCGGCTGGTGTCCCATAGCCTGGTCATCTCGCCGACCCCGGCCAGCTTGCGCTGGACCCAGGATGTGTTCGGCAATTCGGTTACGCTGGCGCGGTTTTCCGAGCGGTCGCCCACGCTGCACTTCGCCAACGTCCTGCGCGTCGAGCACACCGAGGTGGTGCCAACGGTGGAGATGCTGCACGAGCACGCGCGCATCTTCCCGTTCGGCTACGACGCCGACGAGATGCCCGACCTGTTGCGCTCGATCGAACGGCAGATGCCAGACCCAGGCCATGTGGTGGATCGCTGGAGCCACAGTTTCCTCAACGACCGCGGGCCCACCGCCACGCTCGATCTGCTGTCGGCGATGACGCGCGAGATCCGTCACCGCTTCACCTACCGTTCGCGGCACGAGCCCGGCATCCAGGATCCGCGGACCACCCTGCGGCTGGAAGTCGGCACCTGCCGGGATTTCGCCCTGCTGATGATGGAGGCGGTGCGGGCGCTCGGCCTCGCCGCGCGTTTCGTCAGCGGATACTTGCACGTGCCGCGCCGCCGCCCCCCCGGCGAGGCCGAGCGCCACGGCGGCGGCAACACCCATGCCTGGCTGCAGGTTTATCTTCCGGGAGCCGGATGGGTGGATTTCGACCCCACCAACGGCATCGTCGGCAGCCGCGGTCTGATCCGCGTCGCCGTGGTGCGCGACCCCAGCATGGCCGTGCCGCTGTCGGGGAGTTGGACCGGGGCCGCCGGCGATTGCCTCGGCATGGATGTCAGCGTGCACGTTGCCGAGGCTGCCGGAGCGGATCAGCTTGTCAGCTAACAAGGAAACGGAGGCAATCCCCATGCGCATCCGCTGCGGGTTCCGCATCGCTCATGAGTGCTCCCAGCCGGTGCCGATGCTGCTGGCGCTCAGCGTACATCCTTCGCGCCAGCAGGACCTGCTGACCGAGCACACGCTGCGGTTTGACCCGGCGGTGCCGGCGCATCGTTACTCGGACGATTTCGGCAATGTGTGCCACCGCGTGGTGGCACCGAAGGGCCGGATGGAAATGAGCGCCGAGTTCACCGTCGAGGACAGCGGCCTGCCCGACCCGGTGGTAACGGAGGCGGCGCAATTCGAGGTAGAGGCGTTGCCGGACGGGGCGCTGGTCTACCTGCTCGGCAGCCGATACTGCGAGACGGACAAGCTGTCGAACATCGCTTGGTCGCTGTTCGGCGGCACGGCGCCGGGTTGGGCGCGGGTGCAGGCAATCTGCGACTTCGCGCATGACCGCATTACCTTCGGCTACGAGCACGCCCGGCCCGACAAGACCGCCTGGGACGGGTATAACGAGCGGCAGGGGGTTTGCCGCGACTTCGCCCACCTCGCCGTGACGCTGTGCCGCTGCATGAACATCCCGGCGCGCTACTGCACCGGCTACCTGGGCGATATCGGCATCCCGCCCTCGGATGCGCCGATGGATTTCTCCGCCTGGTTTGAGGCTTACCTCCATGGGCCGGATGGGGGCCGCTGGTACACCTTCGACGCGCGCCACAACAAACCCCGGATCGGCCGCATCCTGATGGCGCGGGGGCGGGACGCCACGGACGTGGCGCTGGTCACTAGTTTCGGCCCGGCCTGGCTCAGCCTATTCGAGGTGACGACCGACGAGGTACGCGAGTAGTCTGCCGCTATGCCGAATCGATTGTTGATCCTGCTCCCGTTCCTGTTGCTCGCTGCAGCGAAGGGCGCCCAAGCGCAGGAGTTTGTCACCGGCACCCAACTCGCCCAGGCCTGCGCCAGCCGCTATCCCACCGGAGAGCGGGATTGCGACGGCTACATCGCGGGCGTGCTGGACACGGTGGCCGCCGCGCCGGAACTGAAGGGGCGGCTGTGTCCGCCGCCGCACACCCGCCTGGGTGCGCTGCGTGAAGCTGTGGGCACGTTCGGGCAGCAGCATCCAGAGGCGACCAAGGGCTCCGGCGTGGCCTTGCTGCAGAGCGTGATGAAGGCCAATTTCCCTTGCCCACCGGGGTGACGCGTATTTGGCTGCCATGAGACTTGGGTCTCGCCTGGCCGGGCTGGCCGGCTGCCTGATGCTGGTCTGCGGCCTGGCGCGCGCCGCCGTGCACGTCACCGATCCATGGCCCGAGCCCGACAGCGTCACCGTGCGTACCGAGCAGGTGACGTTGGGCAGCAGCGACCCATTCACCCCCGCCGATATCGGCCGCGCGCCCCCGGGGCAGGTGACGGCGCAGCTCTTCCTGCCCAAGACCATTGCCGCGGGTGACCGTGCCCCCGCGGTGGTGCTGCTGCATGGCTCCGCCGGCAACGCTTACGAGCGCGGCGAGCGCTACGGCCCGGCGCTCGCCTCCATGGGCGTCGCCGTGCTGGTGCTCGACACCTATGCGTCACGGCCGGATCTGGGAGACAGCTACATCGCCCGCGTGCTCAACATCACCGAGACGATGTTTGACGCCGACGCCTATGCCGCCCTGCGCTACCTGGCGACCCGTCCGGACATCGACGCCCATCGCGTGGTGTTGGCGGGGTTCTCCTATGGCGGCATGGCGGCGACCTACGCGATGTATGCGCAGATGGCGGACCGGTTCATGCCGCCGGGCCTGCGCTTTGCCGGGCACGTGGCGTTCTACGCCCCTTGCATCGCCCGCTTCCGCGATAGCCGCACCACGGGCGCACCGCTGCTGATGCTGTATGGGCAGTCGGACGAGCTGATGCGCGCCAGCCGCTGCGACCAGATCGCCGACGAGCTGCGCCAGGGTGGCAGCAATGTGCATATCATCACCTACCCGGGCGCGGTGCACCAATGGGATGGCCCCATGGCGCCGCGGCTGATCGGGCGCCACCTGGCCGATTGCAGCTTTACCGTGAACCGCGACGGCACGGTGACGGATGAGAACACCCTGCTGCCGATGGATGGCCCGCTCACGCGCAAGCTAAGCCTGGCGCTCTGCACCGGCAGCCGTCCCTACCCGATCGGCCGCAACGCGGCCGTGGCCGCCGAGTCGAACCGGGACTTTGCCGCATTCCTGGCCCGCGTGTTCGCCACGCCGAATACGGGCTAGCGCTGCAAGATGTGGCTGGCGTGGGCGGCGCGGTATTGCGCGAGCCGCTCGGCATAGGCGCTGGCGAGAGCTGCATCGGGCAGAACGCTGTCCTCCCGGGCAGGAGGGGTGCAGACGTCTTCAGGCTGCTCCCCTGTCACCGCCATACGCGCCAATCGCGCGGCTCCAAGGGCACCGCCATGCTCGCCTGCGGCCACGGGGCGCATGGGCATGCCCAGCACGCTCGCCAAAATGCCGACCCAGGCGCGGGAGCGGGAGCCGCCGCCGATCACGTCCGCGGCGGCGATGTGAGTGCCGGACGCGGCCAGCGCGTCCAGGCAGTCGCGCAGCGAGAAGGCGACGCCCTCCAGCACCGCCTGGGTCAGCGCGGCGCGGCCGGTGTCGTGCGACAGGCCGAGGAAGGCGGCGCGCAGGGTGCCGTCATTGTGCGGGGTGCGCTCGCCGCCGAGATAGGGCAGGAACAGGGCCGGGCTGGGCGCGCGCGGGGTGCCGAGTTCGGCGATCAGCGCGGCTTCGCTCGCCCCCGCCACCCCGGCCCACCAGGCCAGGGAGGCGGCGGCCGAGAGCGTCACCCCCATCTGGTGCCAGGTGTCAGGAATGGCGTGGCAGAAGGCGTGCACGGCACCCTCGGGATAGGGGCTGAAGCGGTCGGTGGTGGCGAACAGCACGCCCGAGGTGCCGAGCGAGACGAAGGCGTCACCGGGCCGGATGGCAGCCAGGCCCATGGCGCCCGCGGCATTGTCCCCCGCACCGCCGGCCAGCAGCGGGGCGGCAGCCATCCCCCAGGCGGCGGCCAATTCGGGGCGGAGCCGGCCGGCTGGCGCATTGCCTTCCACCAGGCGCGGCATGGCGGCGCGGGAGAGCCCGGTGGCGGCCAGGGCTTCGTCCGACCAATCGCGGGCGCCGACGTCCAGCCAAAGCGTGCCGGATGCATCCGACATGTCCTCGATCAGCTCGCCGGTCAGGCGGTAGCGGATATAGGCTTTGGGCAGCAGCACGGTGCGGGTGCGGGCGAACACGTCCGGCTCGTGGGCGCGGACCCAGAGCAGCTTTGGCGCGGTGAAGCCCGGCACGGCGATGCTGCCGGCCACCTGGCGCAGACGGGGCATCGCCGCTTCCAGCGCCGCGCATTCGGCGGCGGCGCGCACGTCGTTCCACAGGATGGCGGGGCGCAGCACCGCGCCCGCTCCGTCGAGCAGGACTGCGCCATGCTGCTGGCCGGACAAGCCGATGCCCGCGGTGGCGGCGAGTTCGGCGGGGTGGGCCTGCTGCAGCGTGCCCACCGCCTGCAGCATGGCGTCCCACCAGTCCGCCGGGTCCTGCTCGCTATGGCCCGGCGCCGGCCGGCTGACGCCGAGCGGCGCGGTGGCGCTGCCGATGATGCGTTCGGCGCCGTCGACCAGCAGGGCCTTGACGCCGGAGGTGCCGAAATCGAGGCCTAGGTACATGGG
>CAXTNN010000243.1:0-5902 GCA_964245545.1 uncultured Acetobacteraceae bacterium
CCGCGCTAGCGTTTCCATCGCGCGGCGGACGGTGTGGCGGTTGACGGCGAACCGGGTGGCCAGGGCGGTCTCGGTGGGCAAGCGGACGCCGGGTCGGAACTCGCCCGCGGCGATGGCGTCGCGCAGGCTATCGCTGATCTGCCGCCAACGGGCGACGCCAGTGGTGGCTGTCACCGGATCTTCATCCATGGCGGGCGTGCGAGGGTGCATGGCTGTTGACGCTACCTCCGCAGCGGCTTAGTTGTCTAGATGTCTAGACGAGCAGGGGACTCCCGCATGACAGACCGGCAACGTTGGATGGCCGTTCTTGCCCGCGCCAAGACCGCGGACATCGAGCGACGGCTGGCGGCCGTGCCCACCCTGCCGGCCTACACGGTGCTGCGCGGGCCGGAGCTGGGCGCCGTAATGGTCCGCGGCCGTGCCGGCGGCGGCGGCGGCGCGTTCAACCTGGGCGAGATGACGGTAGCGCGCTGCACGGTGCGAACCGGTGATGGGCAAATAGGCCACGCCTATGTCGCCGGCCGCGACCTGCGCCAGGCCGAACTGGCGGCGGCGCTGGACGCGGCCCTGCAGGACCCGGCGCGGACCGCAGCGCTGGAGGACGGCGTGATCACCCCTCTGGCCATGGAGCAGGACGCGCGGCGGGCGGCGCTGGCGGCGGAGGCGGCGGCCACGCGGGTGCAGTTCTTCACCATGGCGACGATGCGAGGATGATGATGCTGCAAGCTGGCTTTGCCGACCCGGTGGCGCAGGCCCAATCCTGCTTCCGCGCCCTGCTGGCGGCGATGGCATGCCCCGGCAGCCTGCATGAGACGGGCGTTTTGCCAGCGCCACCGCCGCTCGCCGCCGCCACTGCGTCCGTCCTGCTGACCCTGGTCGACGCGGAGTCGCCGTTGTGGCTGGACGGTGCGATGGCCGATGCGTGGGAGTGGCTCGCCTTCCATTGCGGAGCGGTGCGCGCCGAGCCGGGGGCGGCCGCCTTCCTGTGCGCGCTCACCATGCCGCGGCTCGCCGGGCTCAACGCGGGCAGCGACGCCGGGCCGGAGGAGAGCGCCACGGTGATCTTGCAGGTGCGGGCGCTTGGCATTGGTACCGGCTATCGCCTCGCCGGGCCGGGGCTGCGCGAGGCCAGCCTGCTCCGGGTGGAGGGGCTGCCGGGTGATTTCGCCGCGCAATGGGCGGTCAATGGCGCGCTGTTTCCCCGTGGGGTCGATCTCATCCTTTGCGCCGGCACACAGCTTTGCGCCCTGCCCCGCACCACACGGATTGAGGAGGCTTAGGCATGGCCTATGTCGCGGTCAAAGGCGGCGAGCAGGCGATTGATGCGGCGCATGCCTGGCTCGCCCGTGAGCGGCGGGGCGACCCGGCAGTGCCCGAGCTCGCCACCGAACAGATCGCGGAGCAGCTTGGCCGCGCGGTGGACCGGGTGATGGCCGAAGGGTCCTGCTACGACGCCGGATTGGCGGCGCTCGCCATCAAGCAGGCGCAGGGCGACCTGGTGGAGGCCGCGTTCCTGCTGCGCGCCTTTCGCACCACCCTTCCCCGCTTCACCGCCTCGCGGCCGGTGGACACGGCGGCGATGCAGGTGCGCCGCCGGGTGTCGGCCGTGTTCAAGGATCTGCCAGGCGGGCAGGTGTTAGGCCCGACCTACGATTACACGCACCGGCTGCTGGAGTTTGCTCCCGCCGAGCCATCGCCCGCGCCTACCGACACTGCACAGGCAGAAGCAGTTCCGCGCGTGATCGACATCCTCGGCGCGCAGGGGCTGATCGAGCCCGATGGCGCGGGGGATGCCGAGCCGCACGACTTGACCCGGCAGCCGCTGGCGTTCCCCGCCGCGCGGGACGTTCGCCTGCAGGCCCTGGCTCGCGGCGACGAGGGCTTCCTGATGGCGATGGGCTACTCGACGCAGCGCGGCTATGGCGGCACCCACCCGTTCGTGGGCGAGCTACGGGTAGGGGAGGCCGCGGTGTGGATTGAGCCGCCCGAACTCGGGTTCGCCATCGACATCGGCGACGTGACGCTGACTGAATGCCAGATGGTGAACCAATTCGCCGGGTCGAAAACGATACCGCCGCAGTTTACCCGCGGCTACGGGCTGTGCTTCGGCCATGGCGAGCGCAAGGCGATGGGCATGGCGCTGGTGGACCGGGCGATGCGGGCGGAAGAGCTGGGCGAGGACGCCACCGCGCCGGCGCAAGATGTGGAGTTCGTGCTGTCCCACTGCGACAACATTCAGGCCACCGGCTTTGTCGAGCACCTGAAGCTGCCGCACTACGTCGATTTCCAGAGCGAGCTCGAGACCATCCGCAGCATGCGCGCCCCCACGGCCCCGGCGAGGGAGGCGGCGGAATGAACGGCTACAACTTCGCCTATCTCGACGAGCAAACCAAGCGCGGCCTGCGCCGGGCGCTGCTGAAGGCGGTGGCGATCCCGGGGCACCAGATCCCGTTCGGCTCGCGCGAGATGCCGCTGCCTTATGGCTGGGGCACCGGCGGCATCCAGGTGACGGCCAGCATCCTGGGGGCGGCCGACGTGCTGAAGGTGATCGACCAGGGTGCGGACGACACCACCAACGCGGTTTCGATCCGGCGTTTCTTCGCCCGCACCGCCGGGGTGGCGACCACCACCCGCACGGCGGAGGCGACGGTGATCCAGACCCGCCATCGCATCCCGGAAACGCCGCTGCGCGAAGACCAGATCATCGTCTACCAGGTGCCGCAGCCCGAGCCGCTGTCCCGCCTGGAGCCGAGCCGCGCCG
Organism: uncultured Acetobacteraceae bacterium; assembly: GCA_964245545.1. Taxonomy (GTDB): domain Bacteria; phylum Pseudomonadota; class Alphaproteobacteria; order Acetobacterales; family Acetobacteraceae; genus LMUY01. The sequence goes on from CAXTNN010000243.1 coordinate 2,762, forward strand.
AGACCCGGCGGATGCATGCGCTGGCGGAGTACGGGCTGATGCATGTGCGGCTGTATGAGGACATCGCCCGGCTGGGCGCCGTGTCGATCAGCTACGACTACCCGGTAATGGTGCATAGGCGGTACCTTATGGCCCCCTCGCCCATTCCTGCCTTCGACACGCCGAAGATGGACGCGATGCCGGCGCTGCAACTGTTCGGCGCCGGGCGGGAAAGCCGGGTGTATGCGGTGCCGCCGTATACCGAAGTGCGCCCGCTCGACTTCACCGACCATCCGTTCCGCCTCACCCGCGCACCGCACGCCTGTGCCCTGTGCGGGGCCGGGGACAGCTACCTCGACGAGGTGGTCACCGATGACCGCGGCCGGCGCATGTTCGTGTGCTCCGACACGGATTACTGTGCCGAGCGGCGGGAGCGCGCGGCGTGAGCGGCACGCTGCTGTCCGCCCGCGGGCTGCGGCTGCGGTATGGCGCGACCCCGGCGCTCGACGGGGTGGACGCCGACCTTTGGCCCGGCGAGGTGCTGGCGATCGTGGGGGAAAGCGGCTCGGGCAAGACCACGCTGCTCAACGTGCTCTCGGGCCGACAGCAGCCGGACGGGGGTATCGTCACCTACTGGGACCCGGAGGGCGGGGCGCATGACGTGCACCGCATGCCCTCGCCCGCCCTGCGTGCGCTGCACCGGTCGGACTGGGGGTTCGTGCACCAGGAGCCGCGCATGGCGCTGCGCATGGCGGTGTCGGCGGGCGGGAATGTGGGGGAGCGGCTGATGGCCGCCGGGTCGCGCCACTATGGCGACATCCGCGCCACCGCCGCCGATTGGTTGGCTCAGGTGGAGATCGACCCGGCGCGGCTGGACGACCTGCCGCGCACCTTCTCCGGCGGCATGCTGCAACGGCTGCAGATCGCCCGCACCCTGGTGACGCATCCCCGCCTGGTGTTCATGGACGAGCCCACCGGCGGGCTGGACGTGTCGGTGCAGGCGCGGCTGCTGGACCTGATCCGCAGCCTGGTGCGGCGCCTGGGTCTCGCCGCCGTGCTGGTGACGCATGACCTGGCGGTGGCGCGGCTGCTGGCCGGGCGGATGCTGGTTATGCAGCGCGGCCGGGTGGTGGAAAGCGGGCTGACCGACCAAGTCCTGGACGATCCGCAGCACCCCTACACCCAGTTGCTGGTGAGCTCGGTGCTGCAAGCATGAGCGGGCGGGCGATGCTGCGGACGGAGGCGCTGGCCAAGTCCTTCACTCTGCACCTCCAGGGCGGGCTGCGCCTGCCGGTGCTGCGAGGGGTGGAGCTGGTGGTGCATGAGGGTGAGTGCGTCGTGCTGTCGGGCCCGTCGGGCGCGGGCAAGTCCACCCTGCTGCGCAGCCTGTATGGCAACTACCGGGCGGAGGGCGGACGCATCCTGGTGCGGCACGGGGCGGAGTGGGTCGACTTGGCCAGGGCAGACCCGCGCACCGTGCTGGCGGTGCGGCGCGACACGCTGGGCTATGTCAGCCAGTTCTTGCGCGTGGTGCCGCGGGTGCCGGCGTTGGACATTGTGGCGGAGGCGCTGGCCGTGGGCGGCACGGCGCCGGAGGAGGCACGGGCGCGGGCACGTGCCATCCTGCTGCGCTTGAACGTGCCGGCGCGGCTGCATGGCCTGCCGCCGGCCACCTTCTCCGGCGGGGAGCAGCAGCGGGTGAACCTGGCGCGGGGCTTCCTTGCCGGCCACCCCGTGCTGCTGCTGGACGAGCCGACCGCGTCGCTGGACGCGGAGAATCGCGCCGTGGTGGTTGCGCTGGTGGCGGAAGCGCGGGCGCGCGGGGCGGCCATTCTGGCCATTGCGCATGACGAGGAGACTCGCGAGGCAATTGCCACCAGCGTGTTCCCCATCCCCGTCCAAGCCGCCGCTTGATGGGCTAAGCGAGCGCCGCTGGCCGCCAGCGGCGCAGCAGCAAGGCGCTGGCCACCACGCTCACGCTCGACAGCGCCATGGCGGCGCCGGCGAGCGTGGGGCTGAGCAACCCGGCGGCGGCGAGGGGAATGGCAACAAGGTTGTAGGCGAACGCCCAGGCGAGACCTTGGCGGATGCGCCGCACCGTGCGGGCTGCGATGTCGAGCGCGGCGGGAACCAACGCTGGGTCACTCCGCATCAGCGTGATACCAGAGGCCGCGGCAGCGACGTCCGTGCCCGTAGCCATGGCCAGGCCCAGATCGGCGCCGGCGAGGGCGGCGGCGTCGTTCACCCCGTCCCCCACCATGGCGACGGCGCCCTCACGGCGCAGGCTTGTCACCATGGCGGCCTTGTCGGCTGGCCGCGCGCCGGCCCGGACGTCGTCGATGCCGAGCGCACGCGCCGCAACGTCCGCCGCGCCCTGGCTGTCGCCGGTCAGCAGCACGACGCAGATGCCACGGGCGCGCAGCGCGGCGACAGCCTGGCTCGCCCCCGGCTTGATGGCGTCGCCGAAGCCGAGCAGGCCGATGAGCCGGCCACCCTCCGCCAGGTAGGACAGCGTGCGCCCCTCCCCCTCCAGGCGCTGCGCGAGCGGGGCAAAGGGGTGCAGGTCCACTCCGCTCTCGCGCATCAGCCGGGCATTGCCGAGGCTGACCAGCCGCTCCCCGATGTGACCTTCCACGCCCGAACCGGGCAACGCCCGGACCCCGGCGGCAGCGGCGGCTGGAGCTCCGGCGCGGCTGATCACGGCGCGAGCGAGCGGGTGCTCACTGCCTGCGGACAGCGCTGCCGCCAGGCGCAACACGGTCTCGGTGGTTTGGCCAAAGGCGGGTTCGATGGTCAGCAGTTGGGGCTGGCCGCTGGTCAGCGTGCCGGTCTTGTCGAACACCACCGTCCGGATCCCCTCGGCCCGCTCCAGCACCGCGGCGTCTCGGATGAGGATGCCATGGCGGGCCGCCACGCCCGTGCCGACCATGATGGCCGCCGGGGTAGCCAAGCCGAGCGCACAGGGACAGGCAATCACCAGCACGGCGACGGCATTCACCACCGCCGCCTCCACGCCGGCCCCAGCGAGCACCCAGCCAAGCAAGGTCAGCACAGCAACCGCAATCACGGCGGGCACGAAGACGGCGCTGACCCGGTCCACCAAGCGCTGCACCGGCGGCTTGCCCGCTTGGGCGTCGGCGACCAGGCGCGCGATCTGGGCGC
>CAXTNN010000244.1:0-5894 GCA_964245545.1 uncultured Acetobacteraceae bacterium
GGCGAGGCTGCCGGCGCGCGCCGGCAGGTCGTCGGACCAGGGAAGCTGCAGGTAATCAAACTCCAGGGCGGCCGGCCGGAGGGCTGCAAGCAGCTCGGGCGTTGCTTCCCGGAGCAGCAGACGGTAGCCGCGCGACCGGGCGAACCCGCTGGCAAAGGTGAAGGTGCTTGCCTCGGCGACCATGTCGGCGGGCGTGAGCCCGACGATGACGTTGCCGCGCAGCACCAGCGGCAGGTTGGCGTCGAAGCGGAGGAAATCCGCGCCGACCAGGCTGGCGACGTTCAGTTCGATGGCAAACGGCCCGGCGCCGCCGAGCTCCCCCGCGCTGCCAAGCAGGGCCAGCATGCGGCGGTCAAGCGTGCGGGTGAGCCGGCGGAACAGCCAGGGTTCGGCGGTGAGATCGTGCCCCGGCACCAGCCCGTCCGCGAGTTCGCGCACCGACAGCGTGCGGTCGCACCAGGCGATGGCAAGGCCCTGGCGCTGGAGCTGCCAGACCGAACGGCGGCGGGCAAAGCGGGTGACGTCGGCTTGGGCGAGGCTCGCTTCGAGCAGGGTGAGCAACGCCGGGTCAAGCGGGGGAAAGGCCGTGTCGGCGTCCGGCTCGGCCAAAGCGGGGCCGTCTGCCCCCAGTTCTTCGAGCAGCAGGTCAGCATGCTCAGGCAGCTCATACAGCACCGCCAGCTCCGGCAGCGGGATGGTGCCGGCCAGCAGATGATCAAGCCCGTCCACAGTTTCGAGCAGCGCGTCCTCCGCATCGCCGCGCCAGACCACGGCCCAGCGAGGGCCAGGAAGATGGAACAGCTCGGCACGGGACGCGCGGAGCAGCGGTTGCAGCGCCGCCTCGACCAAGCGGAACTGGTGCGGGCGGGCAGGCGCCGCGGGCAGGCGGCCAACGCGCAGCAACAGGACCTGCCGCGCGGTGCCGGAGGAGACGCAGCTCCGCACCACCGCGATCAGCCGGTCGAGGACGCCGATCTTCATTTCGGAACGAGAGCCATGGCAGGGCTGGACGGCGCGTCCAGCAGGGCGGGGTTGAGGCAGCCGGCCTGGCCCGCGGCATCCGTGGCAGCACCGCGGTCGATGCAGTGGCGCAGGCTGCACCCGCCGGCATGGGGGCAGATCTTGAGCCGTTCGGCGGCGAGCATGCTGTCGACGTAGCGGCCTTGGAAGCAGCGTATGCCAGCCGCCAAGCCCCAAGCGAGCGCCGCTTCGGTCTCGGCCCGCTGCAAGATCAATCGGTCGGAGCCGATGCGCTCGATGGCAGCGGCCAGGGCAAGCCGGTCCGCGCTGGGCAGGGCGGGCAGGCATGGCGACCAGTCCAGCTTCAACCAGTCAGGCCCGAGGGTTTCAGGAGCGGCGAGCAGGAGCGCGCCATGGTCAAGACCGCTTAGGATAACGGGGCAACCCGCCGCGCGCAGCTTGGCCCGGGCGGCGGCGAACCGGGGCAGGTCGGCCACCACTTCCATGAACTGGAGCTCGATCCCCAGCGTGATGCCGCTGCGTGCCGCCGCGGGAAGCAACCGGCTCCACCCGTCCGTGAGGAGGCTGGGGAGGGTGAGATTGAGGTGCACCGACGTCCCGACCACGAGCTTGTCCCGGGCCAGGGCGTTGAGCATTTGGCCGTCAAGCTCGCGGGCGAGATGGCGGAACAGGTAGGGGTCGGTTCCGGCGGGCAGCCGCAGGCCGATGCGGGCCTCGAGTGCCGCCAGCGAAAAGCTCATCTCCTGGTAAAGCTGGGTGATCACCCCGCCGGCGATGCGGACGCCGGGTTGGCGGCGGATCAGCTCGCCGCCCGGCGCCGATGCGAGCAGCGCCCCCACCGCGGCAATCGCGCCAATCGGGGCCGGCGGCTCCTCCGTCATGGTGGGAAGTGGCCCGGTGAGAGGCGCCAAGGCGGCTTGCACCGCGTCCTCGTCGCCCGGAACCGTCCAACGTTGCAGCAGCGGCAGTGCACCGCGGGCTTCGGCGCGGAGCATGACCGACAGCGTGGCCATCGCCTCCTCCGCCACCTCCGGGGCAGCGAGCAGCACCAAATCCCCATTGGGACAGGTGAACACCTGGCCAGAATGGGCGCGCACCGCAAGGTCGATCACGGCCCGGCATACCCGATGGTGGTGCGGCCGTGCACCCGGCGCCTGCATGCGCGAGAGGGCTGCCATCAGTACCGCCGCCGGCCGGCCTGCCCGCACGGCGCGGCTCAACGCCTGCTGCAGCGGGGAGTCCGCCCTTCCACTGGCAAGGAAAACCCGGCTGCTGGCGGCGTGCTTTGCAGGGCCGAGACTTGCGAGCATCTTAACCTTCGCTCCACTTTATCGGGCGAGCATGGGGGCAAATGGTTACTGTCACCTTAACAATGCCGCCGCCACGGCCTGCTCCCGGATGGCTCAGCCCCGGGCGCCGGGTCTATGCCATCGGCGACGTGCATGGCTGCGCGGACCGGTTGGTGGCGTTGCACCGGCGTATCGAGCAAGATGCGGCCGGATTTGCCGCCGAGCGCGGCCTGGTGGTGCATCTCGGCGACTATATCGATCGCGGGCCGGGGTCGGCCGGCGTGGTGCGCAGGCTGATGGGTCTGGCGTCACTGGCGGGCATGCCAGTGCTGAACCTGCGCGGCAACCACGAGCAGATGATGCTCGACGCGTTGCGGGAGGGCGGTGAGGAGGCGCTGCACTGGCTGAGCAACGGCGGGGATGCCACGCTGAAAAGCTGGGGCATCCCCGCCGACGCAGCCGTTGCGGATTGGCGAGCGGGCATCGCGGGGGCGGAACTCGCCTTTTTGCAGGCGCTGCCGTTGTTTCACCGGGTCGATGGCTACGTGTTGGTCCATGCCGGATTGCGGCCTGGCCGGATGCTGGCCGAGCAAACCGCCGAGGACATGCTCTGGATCCGCAGCGGATTTCTCCACTACACCGGCCCGATCCTGCCGGAAGCGCCCGGAACCGGCGTCGTTCACGGCCACACCCCCGCGGCGCAACCCGAGCTGGTGGGCTCGCGCCTGGGAATCGACACCGGGGCCGTGATGGGCGGGGCGCTCACCTGCGCGGTGCTGGAGGGGCGCACGGTGCGATTTCTGCAGGTTTAGCCTGCCGCGTGCGTTTGCGACTCACTCGCAACCCACTTGCGCTTGCGAGTAATTCGCAATAACACCGCCGCACCTGAAACGGGGAGTGGCGGTGTGTCTGCAAGACCAAGGTCGAGACTTGAACTCTGCCGATGGGCGGCTCTGGTGGCCGTGCTGGGCGGGAGCAATGGACCGGCGCATGCCTCACCCCCGCCGCTCTCGGTGCCAGTTAGCTCTTCCGACGATACCCAGAACGGCTTGGAAGGATCGAGCTCGCTGCTTGGCAATCTGGAAAAGAAGAACTTCCTGCTGGGCGACCTGTTCGGCTTGCGCAGCGCGCTCAGCCCCTATGGCATCACCGTTGCCATCCAGGAAACCAGCGAGATGCTGGGCAACCCGATCGGCGGCGTTCGGCAAGGCGCGGATTACGACGGCCTGACCCAGGCGGTGCTGCAACTCGACACTGACCGCGCGTTCGGCTTGCACGGCGGCCTGTTCAACATCAGCGCGCTGCAGATCCACGGGCGCAACCTCAGCGAGGACAATCTATCCACCTTCCAGACTGCAAGCGGCATCGAGGCGGATCGCGCGACCCGGCTGTGGGAGTTCTGGTACCAGCAGAAATTCCTGGAAGACGACCGGCTGGACATCAAGGTCGGCCAGCAAAGCCTCGACCAGGAGTTCATCGTCAGCACCAATGCTTTGTACTTCGTCAACACCAGCTTCGGCTGGCCGCTGGTGCCTTCGTTTGACCTGCCCGGCGGCGGGCCGGCCTACCCGCTCGCCACCCCCGGCATCCGCTTCCGCTACCGGCCGATCAACTCGCTGGCCATGCTGCTGGGGGTCTATAATGGCAGTCCGGCTTCCACCAACCAGGGCGACGCCCAGATGGTCAATGGGTCCGGCACCCAGTTCCCGGTCAACCGGGGGCCGCTGGTGTTTGCCGAGCTGCAATATACCTATCCGGCGATTGGAGCGCTGGAACAGCCGGGCGAAGGTGCGCCGCTCGGGCACACCTACAAGCTGGGCGCCTGGTATGACCAAGAACGCTTCGACGACGTGCGGCTGGACAATACCGGCACGCCGCTCAACGCGCCAAACAGCACGGGCCTGGTGAAGCGCCACACCGGGGACTACTCGATCTACGCCGTGGCCGACCAAATGGTGTGGCGGAACAGCCAAAACCCCAACCAGTCAGTGAGCGTGTTCGCCCGCGCCATGGGAACGCCGCAGGCCGACCGCAACATCGTCGACTACTCCATCGATGGCGGCTTGGTGTGGCATGCCCCGATCCGCAACCGGCTCGACGACACCGTGGGTCTTGGTTTTGGTTATGGGCATGTCAGCAAGCAGGTCGCGGAGGCCGACAACGACGCTGCGTTGGTGAACTCCGCCGGGTCGCTAGGCAGCTACTCGGGGATCCAAAGCAGCGAGGCCTTCGTCGAAGCGACATACCAGTACCAGCTCTTCGCCTGGGTGCAGGTGCAGCCAGATATCCAGTATGTGTTCAAGCCCGCGGGCGGCGTGCAAAACCTCATTGAACCCAGCCAGCGCGTCAAGAACGAGCTTGTGCTCGGCATCCGCACCAACGTGTTGTTTTAACCAGGAGAGCAACCATGCCGGCTGTAAACCGGTCCCGTGCCGCCAGGCTGGCCGCCCCCGTCATCGCGTGCCAGATCGCTCTCTTCGCGGGGCTCGCCCATCCCGCGTGCGCCGAACCGAGGGGGTTCCTGGAGACCATCCACCATCATGCGACGATGGCGTCCACCGTGACCGAAAACGGGGACCTCAACCCGTATGCCGTGATCGTGGCTCCAGTGTCTGCCGGAAAGGTCGCGATGGGCGACGTGCTGGTCGATAACTTCAACGACATCTCAAACCTGCAAGGCACCGGCACCACCATCGTCGGCTACCGTCCAGATACCCGGCAGTCCTATTTGTTCACCCGGCTGCCGCAGCGGCTGCCGCAATGCCCGGGCGGCGTCGGACTGACCACGGCGATGACGATGCTGAAGACCGGCTGGGTGATCGTGGGCAGCACGCCGAGCACCGACGGCACCACCGCCACCAAGGGCGACGGTTGCATGCTGGTGCTGGATCCGGAGGGCAAGCTGGCCGCGGTCTGGTCTGGTCCCACCATCAATGATCCCTGGGGCAACATGGCCGTGGTGGACAATGGCTCCAGCGCCACGCTGTTCATCAGCATGGCCGGCTTCGACCTGCCGCCCCCCACCAAGCTGGACCCGAAGACCGGGCTACCCGTCGTGCTGCACAAGGCTACCGTGCTGCGGCTGCAGATCAGCATTCCGGACGGCAAGCCCCCCGTGCTGCTGAGCCAGGACGTGATCGCCAGCGGCTTCGCGCACCGGGCCGACTACGACAACTTCCTGCTTGGTCCCACGGGGCTGGCGCTCGCGCCCGACGGCATCCTCTACGTGACCGATGGGCTGGATAACGTCATCACCGCCATCCCCAACGCGCTCACCCGCACCGACAGCGCGGGCACGGGGCGGGTGGTAACGCAGGACGGGCTGCTGTCGTGGCCGCTGGCAATGGCCTGGTCGCCGGAGGGCCACCTGCTGGTCTGCAACGGCAAGGACGGCCGGCTGGTCGAGGTTGATCCCGTGGCGGGCAAGCAAATCTATGCCCAATGGATCAACAACGACCAGGCACAGTCGCCCCCAGGCAACGGCGACCTGTTCGGGATTGCGATGACGCCGGACAACAAGGGTTTCTACTACGTGATGGACGACGTGAATACATTGATGCGGGGGAGCCGGTGAGCGGCTGCCCGTTCGCGACCCGGCGCGGCCTGCTCGGCTCGGCGCTCGGC
>CAXTNN010000245.1:0-5892 GCA_964245545.1 uncultured Acetobacteraceae bacterium
GATCTCGGTGTAGCCCAGGTTCAGGTGCGCGGTCTCCAGATCGGCCCGCGCCTGCGCCACGGGCGCCTCGGCCTCGGCGATCTCGGCGCCGAGCACGTTGGACTGCTGGCGTGCCGCCTCCAGCGCGGCGGTGGCGGCCAGCACCGTGCGGCCGTCGGGCGACACAGATACATGCGCCGGGCCATCACCACCGCTGCTTACGTGGTTCAGCAGCTGCAGCGTGCCGGAACGGGGCTCGGCGCGGAACGCCGTGACCCGGGCTGCCTGCCCGGCAGCCTCGCTGATGCTGTACAGCAGCGTGGTGCCGTCTACCCTGCGGTATGTGGCCAGAAACGTCGGGATCTCGACCTCTGCAGCCAGGCTGATGGTGCCCACCTCACCCGTCTCCGCGTTCCAACTCGCGGTCATAATGCCCTGCCCGGGGCCGCTGTTGCCGGTGCCGATGATGATGCTGTCGCCCCAGCCGCGGTGGCAGCATTCCAGCGCCTGACGCATCACGGCCGTGTTGCCGGTGCAATCGAAGCTGAAATCCGCCCCGCCGCCCGTCACGTCCACCACCGCCTGCACCACGCGGTCGGCGCCCACCTCCTTGGGGTTGATGAAGTCGGTCATGCCGAACTTGCGGGCGATCTCCTGCTTGCCCGGGTTGATGTCCACACCGATGATCTTGTCCGCGCCCACCATGCGCGCGCCCTGGATCACGTTCAGGCCGATGCCGCCCAGGCCGAACACCACCACGGTGGCGCCGGGCCAAACCTTGGCGGTGTAGATCACCGCGCCGATCCCCGTGGTGACGCCGCAGCCGATGTAGCAGATCTTGTCGAACGGCGCGTCCTCCCGGACTTTGGCCACCGCGATCTCCGGCAGCACGGTGAAGTTGCTGAAGGTGGAGCAGCCCATGTAGTGGAAAAGCGGCCGCGCCGGGTCGCAGGAGAAGCGGCTGGTGCCGTCCGGCATCACCCCTTTCCCTTGGGTGGCGCGGATGGCGGTGCAAAGGTTGCTGCGCCGGCTGAGGCAGGTTTTGCACTGCCGGCATTCCGGCGTGTAGAGCGGGATCACATGGTCGCCGGGCGCCACGCTGGTCACGCCCGCGCCCACCTCGCGCACGATGCCGGCGCCCTCGTGGCCCAGGATGGCGGGGAACAGCCCCTCCGAGTCCATGCCCGACAGCGTGTAGGCGTCAGTGTGGCAGATGCCGGTCGCCATCACCTCCACCAGCACCTCGCCGGGCTTGGGGCCTTCGAGCTCCACGGTCTCGATCGTAAGCGGTTGGTTGGCCGCCCAGGCCACTGCAGCTTTGGTTTTCATGGCGCGCGCGTCCTTGCATGGGTGGCCTGCCGCCTTTCTTGCCCGAACCACGGGCGGCGCGACAAGGCTTTGCTCCGATGGGAGCGGGCCATAAATGACTTGCTTTGCTGCCTACAATCGCGCAACGAGTCCCGCCAACGCCAAGGACATGATGGGCCGCAATGAGATGGTTTGCTGCGGTGCCGTCGATCGTTGCCGCAGTCTTGCTGGCGCTTGCCCATCACCGCGCCCTGGCGGACGCGCCCACGCCGGACAAAAGCGGCTACACGCTGTTCAACCCGGCCCCAGACACCGACCTCCGCACGCTCGCCACCGACCGGCCCGACAAGTCCACCACCCCCTACACGGTGGACGCCGGCCACTTCCAACTCGAGACCGACCTGGTTGGCGTCAGCTACGACGGTTACGGCTCGGCCGGAACCCAGACCCGCGAGCTTTTCGCCGCCGACCCCGTGCTCAAGCTGGGCGTCACCAATTTTGCCGACGTGGAAGTGGCGCTTGGCGGCTACCAGGCCTATCACGTGCAAAGCCGCGACGGAGCTCCGCCCCAGGACTATGACGGCTTTGGCGACGTGCTGCTGAGGACCAAGCTGAACCTGCTCGGCAATGACGGCGGCAACCTGGTCATCGCAGTGGAGCCGTTCTTCAAGGTCCCGACCGCCACGCGCGGACTCGGCAACGGTGCCGGCGAATGGGGTCTCATCATTCCCGTGCAATATCCGCTGCCCTACCATTGGACACTGTTGGCAGTGACCGAGTTCGACGACTTCAAGAACCCGCTCGACACCGGGCGCCATGCCGGCTTCACCAACCTGATCAATCTAAGCCGCCCACTTACGGCCAAACTGACGATGGAAGTCGAGCTCTGGTCGCAGGTGCAGGCCGCTCACGTCGCCAGCCAGTATACGCTGGACCTGGCGCTGCAATACCTGCTGACTCCCAACACCCAGCTCGACGGCGCCGCCTATGTCGGCTTGAACAAGGCCGCGCCGGATGTGGTAGGCTATATCGGCCTGTCGCAGCGGTTCTAGCTGGCGGCCTATATGCCCGTTATATGCTCGCGGCGAAGCTGGCGATCTGGCTTTTATATGGCAAAGCAGAGTTTACCAGCGGTCGGCCACCCCAGCGCGGGGTCTGGCCCGAAAGGCTATGGACAATGCTCGATCTCGTTTTCCTGGTGAGCGGTTGCGCCTTCTTCGTTGCTGCGGTGCTCTACACCACAGCCTGCGACAAGCTGTGAGGCATTAACCATGGTGTTTGATTACGTTCTGGGCGGCGCGGTGAGCTTGGGCCTGCTTTGCTACCTGGTTTACGCGCTGCTTCGCCCCGAGAATTTCTAAGGCTCACGCATTATGACGATCAACGGTTGGGTGCAGATCGCCCTGTTCTGCGCCCTGCTCATCCTGCTGGTGAAGCCGTTCGGCGGCTACATGACGCGGGTGTTCACCGGCGAGCGCACCGTGCTGCGCCCACTCCTGCACCCGGTGGAGCGCGCCATCTACGCCGTGTGTGGCGTGCGCGAGGACGAGGAGCAGCATTGGGTGACCTATGCGGTTTCCATGCTGTTCTTCAGCGTTGCCGGGTTCCTTTCGCTTTACGCCCTGCAACGGCTGCAGGCAGCGCTGCCGTACAACCCGGTGGGCCAGAGCGCGGTCGGGGCCGACCTGGCGTTCAACACCTCCATCAGCTTCATCACCAACACCAACTGGCAGTCCTACACGCCAGAAAGCACGATGAGCTATCTGACGCAGATGGCCGGGCTGACGGTGCATAACTTCCTGTCCGCCGCCACCGGCATCGCGTTGGCGCTGGCGCTGGTGCGCGGCTTTGCCCGCCGTTCGGCCAGCACGGTGGGCAATTTCTGGGTCGATATGACCCGGTGCGTGCTCTACATCCTGCTGCCGCTTTCGGTCGTGATTGCGCTGGTGTTCATCTGGCAGGGCATGCCGCAGAACCTGCATGCCTACACGCAGGCCACCACGCTGGAGGGCGCCCGCCAGGTGATCGCTCAGGGCCCCGTGGCGTCGCAGGAAGCGATCAAGATCCTCGGCACCAACGGCGGCGGCTTCTTCAATGCCAACTCCGCCCACCCATTCGAAAACCCGACCGCGCTGACCAATCTGATGCAGATGGTGATGATCTTCTCCATCGGCGCGGCGCTCACCAACGTGTTCGGCCGCATGGTGGGGGACCAGCGGCAGGGCTGGGCGATCTTCGCCGCCATGGGCATTCTGTTCCTGGCCGGCATCTTCGTCGCCTATCCGGTGGAAGCGGGTGGCAATCCGGCCTTCGCCGCCATGCATGTCGACAGCGCGCCAAGTGCGGCACAAACCGGCGGCAACATGGAGGGCAAGGAGGTGCGGTTCGGCATTGCCAACTCCGCCCTGTTCGCCACCGTCACCACCGACACCTCTTGCGGCGCGGTGAACACCATGCATGACAGCCTGCTGCCGCTGGCCGGCATGATCCCGATCGCCAACATCATGCTGGGCGAGATCATCTTCGGCGGCGTCGGCTCGGGCCTGTATGGCATGCTGGCCTTCGCCATCATCGCGGTGTTCATCGCCGGGCTGATGGTAGGGCGAACCCCGGAATACCTGGGAAAGAAGATCGAGGCCCGCGAGGTCAAGATGTCCATGCTGGCCATCCTGATCCTGCCGCTGTCGATCCTGGGCTTCACTGCGGTGGCGGTGGTGCTGCCGGTGGGCACGGGGGCGATGGCCAATGCGGGGCCGCACGGCTTCAGCGAGGCGCTCTACGCTTACACCTCGGCAACCGGCAACAACGGCAGCGCCTTCGCCGGGCTCTCCGCCAATGTGCCGTTCTGGAACTCCACGCTGGGGGCGGCCATGCTGATCGGGCGCTTCCTGTTCGTCATCCCCGTGCTGGCGGTGGCGGGCTCGATGGCGGCCAAGAAGATCGTGCCGGTCTCCGCCGGCACCTTCCCCACCAATGGCGGGCTGTTCGTCGGCCTGCTGGTGGGCGTGGTGCTGATCGTGGGCGGGCTCACCTTCTTTCCATCGCTCGCCTTGGGGCCGGTCGCCGAGCATTTCGGCATGCTCGCCGGCACCACCTACTGATCCCGTCTTAGGACCCTTTTCCATGGACATCTCCACCAAGCAGCGCAGCGCCGCGGCGGCCATGTTCGACCCGGCCATCCTGGGGCCGGCGCTGGGCGACACCGTCCGCAAGCTTGACCCGCGCCTGATGGTGCGCAACCCGGTGATGTTCGTGGTGGAGGTGGTGGCGCTGCTCACCACCGTGCTGCTGGTGCGCGACATCGTCACCGCCGGCGCCCATATCGGCTTCACCCTGCAGATCGTGATCTGGCTGTGGATCACCGTGCTGTTCGCCAACCTGGCCGAGGCGGTGGCGGAGGGGCGCGGCAAGGCGCAAGCCGCCACCCTGCGCAAGGCCCGCACCGAAACCACCGCCAAGCGCCTGCGCGGCACCGGCCAGGACTACGACCTGGTGCCCGCCCCCGAGCTCAAGGTCGGCGACCTGGTGCTGGTGCAGCCGAACGACCTCATCCCCAGCGACGGCGAAGTGGTGGAGGGCATCGCCTCCGTCGACGAATCCGCCATCACCGGCGAATCCGCCCCGGTGATCCGCGAAAGCGGCGGCGACCGCTCGGCGGTCACGGGCGGCACGCGGGTGCTGTCGGACCAGATCACCGTGAAGATCACCGCCGCCCAGGGCTCCACCTTCATCGACCGCATGATCGCGCTGGTGGAAGGCGCGCAGCGGCAAAAGACGCCCAACGAGATTGCGCTCAACATCCTGCTCGCCGGGCTCACCATCATCTTCGTGTTCGCCACCGCCAGCATCCCGAGCTTCGCCACCTATGCCGGGGGGTCGATCTCGGTGGTGATCCTGGTGGCGCTGTTCGTCACCCTGATCCCCACCACCATCGGCGCCCTGCTCTCAGCCATCGGCATCGCCGGCATGGACCGGCTGGTGCGCTTCAACGTGCTCGCCAAGTCGGGCCGCGCGGTGGAGGCCGCCGGTGACGTCGACACGCTGCTGCTCGACAAGACCGGGACGATCACCCTGGGCAACCGCCAGGCCGCCGAGTTCGTGCCGGTGCAGGGCGTGACCGAGCAGGAGTTGGCCGACGCGGCGCAGCTTTCCTCCTTGTCGGACGAGACGCCGGAGGGCCGCTCCATCGTCGTGCTGGCGAAAGAGAAATACGGCATCCGCGGCCGCGACATGGCCCCGCTCGGCGCCGAGTTCATCCCGTTCACCGCGCAAACCCGCATGAGCGGGATCGACATCGAAGGCTGCTCGATCCGCAAGGGCGCCGTCGACTCCATCCTCGCCTATGCCGTGGGCCCCCGGGCCACACCGCTCAATGCCCGCGCCGGCGGCTCCGTGGCCGAGGCGGTGCGCCCGGCGACCACCGACGCGGTGGCGCGCGACCTGACCGAAAAGGCCGACCGCATCGCCAAGGCCGGCGGCACCCCGCTGGCCGTGGCCAAGGACGGCCGGCTGCTGGGCGTGATCTACCTGAAGGACATCGTCAAGGGCGGCATCCGCGAGCGCTTCGCCGAGCTGCGGCAGATGGGGATCAAGACGGTGATGATC
>CAXTNN010000246.1:0-3482 GCA_964245545.1 uncultured Acetobacteraceae bacterium
GGTTGGGCATGGCGCCCGGCGCCAACATCGGCACCACGGCGGCGATTTTCGAAGCCGTGCACGGTTCGGCGCCGGACATTGCCGGCAAGGGCATCGCCAATCCAACCTCCGTGCTGCTGGCCGCCGGGTTGATGCTGGACCATGCCGGCCTAGGCGAGTTGCGCCACCGCCTGGAAGCGGCGATCCGGGCCGTGCTGAACGAGGACGGCGTGCGCACCGGCGACTTGGGCGGGCGCGCCACCACGGCGGAGTTCACCGAGGCGATGCTGCGGCGCCTGGCTTGATCCGCATCAATCCGAAGCAAAATTGGAGGTCATGAGTATGCGCATCTGGCTGCGGTCCATGCTGGTTGTATCCTTGGCCGCGGGCCACACTGTGACGGGCTGGGCGCAAACCAGCTCGCCAGCGGCGGCAAGCCCCACGCCGGAGGCGCTGAGCCTTGGGCGCCAAGTGGTCGAGATTACCAATGGCAACAAGGATCAAACCATTTCCGCCATGCGCGGGCCACTCGCCGGGCTGGTGGGGCAGATGGGGATTACCGACCCGGTGAAGGCCACCACACTTGTCAACGACGCGATGTTGCCGGTGCTGAACGAGCATTTCGACGATCTGCTGAACAGCCAAGCCGCGAACTATGCCCAGGTGCTGAGCGAGGCTGACCTGCGGGCCGTCATCGCCTTCTATAACACGCCGGCCGGGCGGGACCTGGTGGCGGCGCAACCTGCCCTAGCATCAGCGCGGCTCACCAGCCTGACCCAATGGCTGCAAAGCTTTCGGCCCGAATTGACCGCGAAGGTGCAGGAGGTGGCTGAGGCGCATGGCTGGGTGAAGCAGCCATAGCCAAACCGGCGGGGCAGGGGTGTAAGGCAGACCTGCCTTACGCTGGTTCCTGCGTCAGCCGCTGCGCCACTGCCTGCCCCTCCTGGCGGACCCGGGCGGCGCTGCGGCCATGGCTCAGCCAAAGAGCGGCGGCGCACATCGCCGTCAGCCCCACTACGTTCACGCCCACCTCGGTGGCGAGGCTCACCCCGTCAGTGCGGAACACCAGCCGGCCGAATAGGGCCAGCATGCAACCGAGCGAGAAGACTTCGAGCGAGTGCTGGCCACAGGCCGCCACCGGGCGCAACCAGGGCTTGTTGGCCAGCGCGCGCACCGCCTGCGAACTCATCGTCAGGTAAAACAGGCAGAGAATGTCCACGATGCGCAGCCAATCCAGCCGGGACTTGTCCGGCGGGCCCATTGCCAGCGGGTGCAGGTTCGGCAGGCCCCAATCATGGAACGACGCACCCTGAATGAAGGCGAAGGCGAGATAGGCGACACAAAGCCGCACCGCCCATGGGTGGCGGGGCAGGGAGCCGCCATTTCGCTCCGTCAACGCGTAGAGCGCGGCACCGATGGTGAACAGGAACTGCCAGGCGAACGGGTCGAAATACCAGCCCTTGCCGTCCAGCCAGTTCGGCAGGTTCAACTGATGAAACTGGCCGGCCGCCGCCCAGACCAGGGCCGACACGGCGAGCGCCAGCAACGGCGCCCGGCGCAGCCCGACATAGACCAGCGGGAACAGGGCGAGCAGGACGACGTAGAGCGGCAGGATGTCCAAATAACTCGGCAGAGCACTCAGCGTCAGCCCATGCGCCAGGCCCTTCACCGGCGCGCCCAGGATTGGCGCCATGATGACGGCTTTCATGTGGTAGTGCAGCGACCAACCCTCCACCACCATGAAGGTGGCGAGCAGCAGGCCAGCCTGGAACAGGTAGATCCTGGCGCAGCGCATGGCCACCTTGCGCAGGCCGCGGACGGCGCCGTCGCGCTGGAAGCTACGGCCATAGGCGAGCATGGCAGAGTAGCCGGCCAGCAGCACGAACACCTCGGCGGCGTCGGCAAAGCCGAAATTGTGCAGCGTGACCCGATTCAGCAGGTCATTGGGCATGTGGTCGACGAAGATCATCAACAGCGCCAGGCCACGGACCACGTCGATCCGCAGATCGCGCTGCCGGCTAGGAGAGGCAATATGCATAGGCTTCACCCACGGTGAGGGACGGTGTTACCTACGCATGATTTAAGCGGCCGTTCGCGTCAGCCAAACCGCCAAACTGTGAGCAAACGTAATATCAGTTACCGTTTGCGGAGGTCGCGGCCGTCAGTGGCCCAGGCCTGGACGATCTGCTCCGTCGTCTTCTTGGCGTCAGCGAACAGAATCATGGTCGAGGCGGAAGCCCAGGAATCCCGTCTCACGCCGACCCCTGCTCCAGCGGGTGCAGTCCGGCCTGGCTCTCCTGGCGCACCCGGGCGGCATTGCGGCCGTGGCTCAGCCAAAGCGCTGCGGCGCACATCGCCGTCAGCCCCACCCCGTTCACGCCCACCTCGGTGGCCAGGCTCACTCCGTCGGTGCGGAACACCAGCCGGCCGAACAAAGCCAGCATGTAGCCGAGCGAGAACAGCTCCAGCGAGTGCTGGCCGCAAGCCGCCACCGGCCGCAACCATGGCTTGCCGGCCAGCGTGCGCACCGCCTGCGAGCTCATCGTCAGGTAGAACAGGCAGAGGATGTCCACGATGCGCAGCCAGCTCAGCCGGGACTTGTCGGGCGGGCCCATCGCCAACGGGTGCAGGTTCGGCAGGCCCCACTCCTGGAACGACGCCCCCTGGACGAAGGCGAACACGAGGTAGGCGACGCAGAGCCGCACCGCCCAGGGATAGCGGGGTAAGGAGCCACCGTGGTGCTGTGTCAGCGAGTAAAGCGCCGCACCGATGGTGAACAGGAATTGCCAGGCGAACGGGTTGAAAAACCAGCCGTCCACGGCCAGCCAGTTCGGCAGGTTCAACTGATGAAACTGGCCGGCCGCCGCCCAGACCAGGGCCGACACGGCGAGCGCCAGCAACGGCGCCCGGCGCAGCCCGACATAGACCAGCGGGAACACGGCGAGCAGGACGACGTAGAGCGGCAGAATGTCCAAATACTTGGGCAGGGCGCTCAACGTCAGCCCATGCGTCAGGCCCTTCACCGGCGCGTCCAGCATCTGCCCCATGACGCCCGGCTTCATGTGGTAATGCACTGCCAAGCCCTCCAGCATGAAGGTGGTGAGCAGCAGGCCGACCTGAAACAGGTAGATCCTGGCGCAGCGCATGGCCACCTTGCGCAGGCCGCTGGCGGCGCCATTGCGCTGGAAGCTGCGTCCATAGGCGAGCATGGCGGAGTAGCCGGCGAGTAGTACGAACACCTCGGCAGCGTCGGCAAAGCCGAAATTGTGCAGCGTGACCCAGTTTAGCAGGTCGCTGGGAATGTGGTCGATGAAGATCATCAACAACGCTAGGCCGCGAACCACGTCGATCCGCAGGTCGCGCTGCCGGCTAGGAGAGGCAACATGCATAGGCTTCACCCGCGATGAGAGATCGTTTCATCTCCGCTCGTGTTAAGCCGCCGCTCCTGTCAGCCAAACGCCGGGATTGTCAAGGAAAATAACATAAGTGACCGCCTGCTGAGA
>CAXTNN010000246.1:3492-5855 GCA_964245545.1 uncultured Acetobacteraceae bacterium
ATCTTCTTGGCGTCGGCAAACAGCATCATGGTGTTGGGGCGGAAAAACAGCTCGTTGTCGACGCCGGCGTAGCCTGACGCCATGGAGCGCTTGATGAACAGCACCGTGGCAGCTTTTTCCACTTCCAGGATGGGCATGCCGTAGATGGCCGAGCTGCGGTCAGTCTTGGCCGCTGGATTGGTCACGTCGTTGGCGCCGATCACGTAGGCCACGTCGGCGGTGGCGAAATCGTTGTTGATCTCCTCCAGTTCGAACACGTCGTCATACGGCACGCTGGCCTCGGCCAGCAGCACGTTCATGTGGCCCGGCATGCGCCCGGCGACCGGGTGGATGGCGTATTTCACCGTGACGCCCTCCGCCTTCAGCAGGTCCGCCATCTCGCGCAGGGCGTGCTGCGCCTGCGCCACCGCCATGCCGTAGCCGGGCACGATGATCACCTTGGAGGCGTTCTTCATGATGAAGGCGGCGTCGTCGGCGTTGCCTGACTTCACCGGCCGCGCCTCGCCGCCCTGCGCCACCGCCGGGCCGCCGGACTCGGCACCGAAGCCGCCCAGCAGCACGTTGAAGATCGAGCGGTTCATGCCTTTGCACATGATGTAGGACAGGATCGCGCCGGACGCGCCCACCAGCGCCCCGGTGATGATGAGGGCGAGGTTTTGGATGGTGAAGCCGATGCCGCAGGCCGCCCAGCCGGAGTAGCTGTTCAGCATGGACACAACCACCGGCATGTCCGCGCCGCCGATGGGGATGATGAGCAGGAAGCCAAGCGCCAAGGCCAGCAACGCAATCAGCCAAAACACGAACTGGCTGGCGGTGGCGCAAAAAACGACGATCAACACCACCAGCAAGGCGGCCAAAGCAGCGTTCAGCGGGTGCTGGTATTTGAAGGTGATCGGCGCCCCCTTCATCAGCGCCTGCAACTTGGCGAAGGCGATCAGCGACCCGGTGAAGGTGATGGCGCCAATGGCCAGCCCGATCGACATTTCGATCAGGCTTTCGGTGTAGATGTGGCCCGGCGTGCCGATGCCGAACGCCGCCGGGGCATTGAGCGCCGCCGCCGCCACGAACACCGCAGCCAGGCCCACCAGCGAGTGAAACGCGGCCACAAGCTGGGGCAGCGCCGTCATTTGAATGCGGCGCGACACGGTGACGCCAATTCCGCCGCCGATCAGGATGCCAAGGATAATCAGCGTGTAGCCCCCGCCGCCGATGCCGCCGCGCAGCAGGGTGGCGACAATGGCAATGGCCATGCCGACGATGCCGAACAGGTTGCCCTGGCGCGACGTGGTGGGGTTGGACAGGCCGCGCAGGGCCAGGATGAACAGGACGGCGGCGACCAGGTAGGCGAGCGCGGTCAAGCTGGGGGACATTGCCGTGCGCCTACTTCTTGGCCGGCGTGCGCGGCCTGAACATGGCCAGCATGCGCTGCACCACGGTGAAGCCGCCGAAGATGTTCACGCTGGCCAGCGTCACGGCCAGGAAGCCGAACACCTTGGCGGCAACCGTGTCGCCCAGCCCGGTGGCCAGCATGGCGCCGACGATGATCACGGAGGAAATCGCGTTGGTCACCCCCATCAGCGGCGAATGCAGCGCGGGTGTCACGTTCCAAACCACGTAGTAGCCGACGAAGCAGGCCATCAGGAACACGGCGAGCAGGTAAATGAACGGCTCCACGGCGGCGGCCGCGGGCGCGGCGGTGGCCAGGGTGTGCCCGGCTGCATCGCGTAGCTCCACCGCCAAGATGGCCGCCTGCTGCGAAAGGGTGGCGGCCTGGTCGGCCAGCGTATTCGGGTTCATGCGGCGGCTCCGGTGGATGCCCCGGCTTGGGCTTTGTAGCGCTCGTGCACCACGGCGCCGCCGCGGGTGAGCAGGGTGCCTTGGACAATGGCGTCGTCGTCTGGAAGCCTGGGGGCGCGCGCCTCCTTGTCCCAAAAGGTGGTGAGAAAGGTGAGCAGGTTGCGGGCGTAGAGGCTGGTGGCGGCGGCAGGGATGCGGCCGGGCCAGTTGCGCCACCCCAGCACCTTCACGCCATTCGGGGTGTGGGTGAGCTCGCCGGGCACGGTGGCACCACAATTGCCGCCGGCATCGGCCGCAATGTCCACCACCACGCTGCCGGGCTTCATGCCGGCCACCATGGCGGCGCTGATGATCACCGGGGCACGGCCGCCGGCCACCAGGGCGGTGCAGATCACCACGTCGTTCTTCGCGACGGTGGCGGTGAGCAACTCGGCCTGCTTGGCGCGGAAGGCCTCGCTCATGGTGCGGGCGTAGGCGCCGGTTTGGCCCGCGGTCTCCTCATCTTCTACGCCCACGAAGGTGGCGCCGAGAGAGCGGATTTCCTCCTTGGCGGCCGGGCGCACGTC
>CAXTNN010000247.1:0-5848 GCA_964245545.1 uncultured Acetobacteraceae bacterium
CCCCCGCCGCCCGGCAGTTCAAGGGCCGGCTCACCCTTGCCGCCGCCGGGCTGGAGCGCGCGCGGCGGCTGTTTGCCCTGCCTGATGCGATTGCCCGGCTGGACCGGCTACGCGACGACGTCTTGCTGCGCGCGGCGGCAGGCGGGCGATGAGGCAAGATGGCAGTTCTGCAACGGTCGAGCTTTTTTGCCACGCTGGTATGTTATGGCCTGAGTTTCGCCTGCGGGTCTGCTAGGGAGGGCCATGAGCATGCGGCTACGTCATGCAATCCCTGCCCTATTGGGTGCGGGTTGTCTCCTTCTGCCCGGTTTGGCCCGCGCACAGGCGTTCGACCAATATCTGTCACCCACCGTGCCCGGCTATGACACGCTTCGCGGCCTGGAAATCCCGCAGCGCCCGCGCACGGAATATGACCCACTCGGCATCCGGGTGGGCGAGTTCACCGTGCGGCCCCAACTCGACAGCGGTGTCGGCTACGACACCAACGTGCTGGGCACGCGGCCGTCGACTGGCAGCTTCTTTATCAACAATGCGCCACAGGTGCTGATTAACTCGAACTATGGCACCAACTCGCTCGGCGCCAGCTTCGGCCTGAATAACTTCATTTACACCGATCAGAAGCAGCAGAGCCGCACCGACTGGAACGCCTCCGTGGGCGGCACCTATCAGATTGGCCAGGATGTTCTGACCGCGTCGGCGAGCGAGATCTACGCGCACGAAAACCCGACCGACATCAACAGCCCAACCATCGAAAGCCCGCTGGGCTTCAAGGTGACGGACCTGCGGCTGAACTACGCCAGCCAGTTCCAGTACTTCAACGTGCAGCCTGGTTTCGTCTACGAGGGCTACCGGTTTGACAACGTGCTGCTGCCGACCACCACGGTGTCGCAGAAGTCGCGCGACCGGGATGACTTTACCGGCAGCCTGACGGTCCGCTTCGGCAAGATCCCGGAGCGCAGCCTGGTCCTGGTGGTGCAGGCCACCAATTCGCACTACATCGCCAGCCAGGGGGACCCGCCGCAGGTCACCAGCCTGTTTCCCCGGCCCGACTCGCTGAATTACGAAGTGCTGGGCGGGGTGGAGTATGCTTTCTCGGCCAACCTGCAGGTGCTGCTGCTGGTGGGCTATGATCTGCAGACATTTACCAACCGCGCGTTCTCCCAGCTCACGTCGCCGGTGGCGCAAGGGGTGGTGATCTGGGCGCCGTCCGGCTTGACCACCATCACCGGCAAGCTGACCCGGACGATTGAGGATTCGATCGGTCAGACCACCACCGGCGTCACGGTGACGCAAGGATTGCTGACGGTTGATCACGAATATCGGCGCAACATACTGCTGCAGGGCCGGGTAGGGGCTCTAGACACCGAATTTGCTGGCAATGTCGGGCAAACAATCTACGATTTCGGGGCGAGCGTTAGTTATTTGTTCAACCGGAATGTGCGATTGACAGCCACCTACGACTTCTACAACAGCACGGGCAATGCAGTGAACCAACTGGTAACCGTTCCGCTGGCCGAGATCGGCAGCAACGTCGTTTCCCTTGCAAGCTATAATCGCCAGGTCGCGTTGGTGAGCTTCCGTTTCACGCTGTGAGGCAGGTTGCAGTAGTATTCGGCGCGCTGGCACTGGCCGGCGCGCTTTCGGGCGTGGCGCATGCCCAGCGGGTTCGCGCTGGGCGGGCGTTGCCGCAAATTGCCCGCGCGCTGGCCTCGCCGCAGACTGCGTGCCAGGCCGCGATTTCGGCCGCTGAACTGTCGCATGGCATCCCAACCGGCTTTCTTCTGGCGATCGGCCGGGTCGAAAGCGGCCGGTTGAATCCCCAAAACGGCACCGTGCAGCCCTGGCCCTGGACCATCGATATCGACGCCAAGGGCACGTTTTTTGATACTCGGTCGGACGCGGTTGGTTTTGTCGAGACGGCGCAGCAGGCCGGCATCCAATCGATCGATGTCGGATGTATGCAGGTCAACCTGCTGCAGCATCCCAATGCTTTCGCCACCCTGGAAGATGCGTTTGATCCGGTGATCAACGCCAACTATGCCGCCCGCTTCCTGGTCGATCTCCAGCGTGAGTCGGGGGACTGGGTAACGGCGGCGGGGCTCTATCATTCCCGCACGGAGGCCTTGGCGGCACCGTATCGCGACTCGGTGGTGCTCCGGTTTGGCGGTGTGGGCGGGTTGCCGCGCCCGGCCCCTCGCCTCGTGCCGATCAGCCCGGTGCAGCAACTGGCACAGGCTTGGGGCGCCACGCTGCCCAAGGCGGCGCCGGGGAGTGGCGAGCTGCATCTATGGGCCAAACCGCCGCGCCCGGCGATGCGAGATGTGGCAAGTGTACAACTGTCGGCACGCTGATGCGCTGGGGCGTGGCACCGCACGCGATTCTTGTGTAACTGGAACGAGAGCACAGCTTGTGGAGACATGGTGATTAGACGTTCTGGCTTGCCCGGCCGTTTCGGGCGTTCGCGCTGGTTGCCAGCCATGCTGCTTCTCTCCTCCGCCCTGTCGGCTTGCGCGCCGGGCTATGGCCTGCCGCCGCTGCCGCCGGCCAGCGATGCCGCCTACCATCTCGGGCCGGGCGACCAGGTGCGGATCATCACCTTTGGCGAGGACACGCTGACCGGCGAGTTCCGGCTGAGCGACAGCGGCAACATCGCCGTACCGCTGCTCGGCAGTGTTAATGCCGACGGGCTGACGCCGGGCCAGTTGGCCAGCCGCATTGAGACCAGCTTGAAGCAGCGCAACCTGTTCAAGAACCCGAGCGTCTCGGTGGAGATCCTGGCATATCGGCCGTTCTTCATCTTGGGCGAGGTCAACAAGCCGGGCCAATACCCGTTCCAGCCGGGCATGACGGTGCTGACCGCCGTCGCCGTCGCCGGCGGGTTCACCTATCGCGCGGTGCAAGACTACGCCTCCATCGTTCGGGAACAGGGCAACCATGCCGAAGAGGGCAAGGTCTCCCGTTCCACGGTGGTGGAGCCCGGCGACACGATCACAGTGTTCGAGCGCCGGTTCTAGGCTCTCCTGCTCTAGCCGCTTCCGGGCGAAGCCGTCCCCCGGCGGGCGAGTGCGGCGCGCGCGTCGGCATGGGCGGAGGTGAGCAGCGCCTCCATTCGGGCCGCCGCCTCCGCCGGGCAGCGTTGCTTGATGGCGGTGGTGACGTCTTCATGTTGCTTCAGCGCCAGCGCTGGCGGGCTGTTATGCGCCTGCCAGTTCAGCCGGAAGGACGCGTAAAGCGAAGAGCCGATGGTGGAGCCGAACGTCGCCAGGAAAGCATTGCCGGCGGCTGCCAGGATGGACTTGTGGTAGCGCAGGTCGGCCTCCACCACGTCGTCGATCGACGCGGCTTCGCAGCGTGGTCCTCCTCCCGCGGCCTGAGCGCTGACCATGGCAGCCATTGCTGCCTCGATGGCGCTGATGTCGGCCGGGCTGGCGCGTTGCGCGGCCATCATGCAGGCGGCGGGCTCGACGATGCTGCGCACCTCGAACAGGCTGTCGATGAACACGCCGCTGGGGCCCTGGTCGAGATGCCAGGTCAGCACCCAACCATCCAGCATGCTCCAATTGGCCATCGGCGCCACCGTGGTGCCGGTTTTGCGCCGGCTGCTGATCATGCCTCGCGCGGCCAACAGGCGGAAGCCTTCGCGCAGCGCCGCCCGGGAAACGCCGATTTCGGCGCATAACTGGTGCTCGGTGGGCAGTTGCGCACCCGGCGGCAAGTGCCCGGCGACGATGCGCTGGCCAATGGCGTGCGCCACGTAATCGCTGCGGCTGAACCCGCCCGTTGGGCGCGGAGCCGCATCAAACCGCATCGGCTTATTGTCAGACATAATCAGCCACATTAAGCTTGAAGCCGAGCAGTGTCATCGCTGATCGCAAACGAGGGCCGGAACGGCCGCAGGGAGGGAAAACAGATGGCTTCCGTATCATCCGCCATACGGCGCACCCTGATGGCCGCCGCGGCCGGTGGGCTCCTCGCAGCACCGGCCTTTGCCCAGGGCCAAGGCGGCGCGCAGGTGGTTGGGCAAACCTCCAAGCAGGCCTGCACCAATCCCTCCCCGTCTCATGCCGGGCTGAAGGGCATGGTGGTGGGCTTCTCGCAATCCGAGAACGAGCAGAACCCGTTCCGTGCGGCGGAGACCAACTCGGTGAAAGCGGCCGCGCAAGAGGCCGGGGTGGCGCGGCTGCTCTACACCAACGCCAATGACGACCAAGCCAAGCAGGTGGCGGACGTGGAGAGCATGATCGCTCAGGGCGCGCAGGCCATCATCGTGGCGCCGCTGAACGCGACCGGGCTGCAGCCGGCCCTTGCACAGGCCGCGGCCAAGCATATTCCCGTGGTGACGATCGACCGCGCCACCGCGGGCACGGTCTGCACCGACTTCATCACCAACATCGGGTCGGACTTCCTGGTCCAGGGGCAACGCTCGGCCGACGCCCTGGCGCAAGCCACCGGCGGCAAAGCAAAAATCTTGGAAATTCAGGGCGCTTACGGCAATTCCGTCGAAACCGAGCGGACGCAGGGCTTTGCCGACGAGGTGAAGAAGCATTCTGGAATGGAAATCCTTGCAGCCCAGCCCGGCAACTGGTCCGCCACCGACGCGCAGCGGGTGATGGAGCAGCTTCTGCTGGCGCACCCAGACGCCAATGCGCTCTATGCCCAGGCCGATGTGATGGCATTGGGAGCGATGCGGGCGATCCAGCAGGCGGGCAAGACCCCGGGCAAGGGCGTCGCCATCGTCAGCATCGACGGCACCAAGGCGTTGGTGGAGGCGATTGCCCAGGGCCGCGCGCAGGCCGACGTTGAGACCAATCCGCGCTTCGGGCCGCTTTCCTTCCAGGCGATCACGGACTGGTATGACGGCAAGCCGGTGCCGCAGCAGTTGATTATGCAGGATTTCCTCTACGACATGGCCAACGCGTCCGCCTCGCTCAACAGCGGCAAGCCCTACTAGACCATGACCGGTTCGCTTCGGGTTCGAGCGATTGGTTCACGGTTCAGGTCGGCCCGACCTGAACCAATCAGACGCTAGCCGCCGGTGACTGAGCCGCTGCTGCAAACACGCGGCCTGTCCAAGCAGTTCGGCGCCGTCGCCGCGCTGCGGGATGTCTCGTGGACCCTGCAGGCGGGCGAGGTGCATGGGCTTGTCGGCGAGAATGGCGCCGGCAAGTCCACCCTGATCAAGCTGCTCACCGGCTTCCACGCCCCTAGCAGCGGCGAGATCCGTCTTCATGGGGCGCCGGTGAGCTTCGACAGCCCGCGCGCGGCGCAGGCCGCTGGCATTGCCGCGGTGTATCAGGAAATCAACCTGATCCCCGAGCGCAGCGTGGCCGCCAACATCTTCCTGGCACGGGAGCCGCGGCGGTGGCGCCTGCTCACCGACACGCGCCGCATGGTGGCGGAGGCGGCGGCCATCCTGGCGCGCTACGGGCTCACCATCGACCCGCGAGCCCCGCTACGCAGCCTCGGGCTCGGCTTGCAGCAGATGGTTTCGATCGCGCGCGTGGTCTCGCTCGGAGCCAGCGTGGTGATCATGGACGAGCCCACCTCCGCCCTGGCCAGCGCGGAGGTGGATGTTCTCTACGGCGTGGTGGACCAGTTGCGCCGCGAAGGCCGGGCCATCGTCTATGTCAGCCACCGCCTGTCGGAGTGCTACCGCTTGTGCGACCGGCTGACGGTGCTGCGCGACGGCCGGCTGGTGGAAACGGCGGCGAGGGCCGATCTGCCACGGGCGCGGCTGGTGGCGGCGATGCTGGGGCGGGAGACCGTCGCCGCCGGGCCGGGGGTGCCGGCGCCCGCCGCCCGCGCGGGCGGTGAAGGCGGGGCGGTGCTCACGGTACGCGGCCTGCAT
>CAXTNN010000248.1:0-5836 GCA_964245545.1 uncultured Acetobacteraceae bacterium
GCTGGATGCGGCCGGCCATGTCGGCGAGCCAGCGGGCGTGCGGCGCAGTGGCCAAAGCCCTGGGGAGCAAGGCTGGGGATTGGAGGGCCCGGTTTGCGGTCATGCCCGCGGCCCTGCCACCCGCAACGGTGGCAATCGCGTCCTAGGCGGCAGCGGTGCTCTCATAGAGATGGACGAAGTCACCGATCGTCACCGGGACCGAGACCTCGTTGCCAGAGCCAAATGGGTCGATTTCGAGCTCATCCTCCAAGTTCGCGACCAGGATGGCAATGCAGAGGGAGTCAAGGCCCGAGCTCATCAGCGGCAAGTCGTCGGTGAGCGGCGCGAGGGTTTTGTTCTGCTGCGACGCGACGATCCTCATCTGCTCGATAACAGTTTGGCGTATAGTCATGCGCCCCAGGCTCCTCCATGCTGGCAAGCCCTCGAAACGGGCGCTTCAAGAGCGTTGCAGCGGTTGCCGCGGGGATTGCCGCTGCCCCGTCTGCGCACCGAGACATCGCGCCTTGCGGCTGCAACGTCAACTGATCGTTACTCTGCCGGCGAGGAGAATTACCGCTCGCTCTTGGCCGGTTCCATGGCGTCGTAGAAATCGTGGCCCTTGTCGTCGATCACAATAAAGGCGGGGAAGTCCTCCACTTCGATGCGCCAGACGGCTTCCATGCCCAATTCGGGATATTCCAACACCTCGACCTTGCGGATGCAGTCCTGCGCCAGCCGGGCCGCTGGGCCGCCGACGCTGCCAAGATAGAACCCGCCATGGGCGCGGCAGGCGTCGCGCACGGCCCGAGAGCGATTGCCCTTGGCGAGCATCACCAGGCTGCCGCCGGCAGCTTGGAACTGCTCGACATAGCTGTCCATCCGGCCGGCGGTGGTGGGGCCGAACGACCCGGTGGCAAATCCCTCCGGCGTCTTGGCGGGGCCAGCGTAGTAGACCGGGTGGTCCTTTATGTAGTCGGGCAAGGGCTCGCCGCGGGCCAGGCGCTCGGACAGCTTGGCGTGCGCGATGTCCCGCGCCACCACGACCGTGCCGGTGAGCGACAGCCGGGTGGCCACCGGGTGCCGTGACAGCTCACGCCGGATTTCCAGCATGGGCCGGTTCAGCTCCAACCGCACGACGTCGCCGCCAAGGATGGCATCGGTCGCCTCGGGCAGGAAGCGCGCCGGGTCGGTTTCGAGCTGTTCCAGGAAGACCCCTTGGGGGGTGATCTTGGCAAGGATTTGGCGGTCGGCGCTGCAGGAGACGCCGATGCCAACAGGCAGGCTGGCGCCGTGGCGGGGCAGGCGGACCACGCGCACGTCGTGGCAGAAATACTTGCCGCCGAACTGGGCGCCGATGCCGATGCGCCGGGTCAGTTCCAGCACCTGGCGCTCCATGTCCAGGTCCCGGATGGCGTGACCGGCCTTCGTGCCGGTGGTGGGTAGGGTGTCGAGCCAGCGGGTGGAGGCGAGCTTCACGGTTTTCAACGTGAGTTCCGCCGACGTGCCGCCAATCACGATGGCAAGGTGGTAGGGCGGGCAGGCGCTGGTGCCGAGGGTGCGGATGCGGGTCTCGAGATAGCTCAGCAGCTTCTCGGGGGACAGGATGGCGCGGGTTTCCTGGAACAGGAAGGTCTTGTTGGCGCTGCCGCCGCCTTTGGCCACGAACTGCAGGTGGAACTCGTCGGCATGGTCTTCGCCAGGAGCGGCCATGATGTCGAACTGGACGGGGAGGTTGTTGCCGGTGTTGACCTCCTCGAACATCGAGAGCGGCGCCATCTGGCTGTAGCGCAGGTTGGTCTCGGTGTAGGTGCGGTGCACGCCATAGGAGAAGGCGGCCTCCTCGTCGCCGTCCACCCAAACGCGCTGGCCCTTCTTGCCGAACACCAGGGCGGTCCCGGTATCCTGGCACATCGGCAGCACGCCGCCGGCCGCGATGGCGGCGTTCTTCAGCAGGTCCAGCGCCACGAAACGGTCATTCGCGCTGGCCTCGGGATCGTCCAGGATGGTGCGGAGCTGGGCCAGGTGGCCGGGGCGGAGCAAGTGCGAAGTGTCGTGGAAGGCCTGGAACGCCAGCTCGCTCAGCAAGCCGGGCTGCAGGCGGAGGACGGTGCGGCCGTCGCAGGTGGAGGTGGAGAGCCCCGGCAGGTCGAGCCGCTTCCATGGCGTGGCCCGCTCGCCGAGCGGGAACATGGGGCTGTAGCTGAAGCTTGACGGGGGGAGGCTGTCCACCAGGCTAATCCTTGCGTTTGCGGAAGGCGTCCAGGCTGACCACCTGCGGCTTTTCGGTGGTTCCGGCGGGCGGAGCGGCAGGGTCCGACTCCGGCTCGGCGCCCAATTCGGCCGCTTCGCCTGCCTCGTTGGCCAAAGCCGCGGGTGCCGCGCGGAACCGCAGGCCGAACTGGGCATAGGGGTCGGCAAAGGCGGTGAGCGCGCTGAACGGGACCACCAGCGTGCTGGGGACGCCGCCGAACGAGAGCCCGACGCTGAACCGGCCCGCCGCCTCGTCGACCTTAAGGTCCCAGAACTGGTGCTGCAGAACGATGGTCATCTCTTCCGGATATTGGGCGGCCAGCCGGGCAGGGATGTTCACGCCCGGCTGATCGGTGCGGAAGCTGACATAGAAATGATGCTGGCCGGGTATGCCTTCGGCGGCGGCGTAGTGCAGCGCGCGCTGGGCCACGCCGCGCATGGCTTCCTCGGCCCACAGGTCATAGGGAAGCAGGCTGTCCGGGCTTGGGGAGGGGGAGGTTTCGTCGTCTTCCATGTGCATCGCCTGCTTCCAATGCTCTCTTTAGCCCGACCGGCCATTCGGAAGCAAAACGGCCCGAACCGGCCGGGAGGGGCTGGGCCTCTTGCAACCAGCCCCAAATGTGCGGAGCGTATTGCGGCCGGGAAACGGCAAGGGAGTGTCTTTCTCATGTATATCGCGATGAACCGCTTCAAAGTGGCGCCCGGGTCAGAGGCTGCCTTCGAGCAGATGTGGACCGGGCGCGACTCCTACCTGCACGCGGTGCCGGGTTTCATGGAGTTCCACCTGCTGCGCGGCCCCAAGCGGGACGATCACGTGCTTTACTCGTCGCACACCGTGTGGGCGGACCATGGTGCGTTCGAGGACTGGACCCGCTCGGAGGCGTTCCGCGCCGCCCACGCCAATGCGGGGGACAACCGGGCGATGTATCTGGGCCACCCGGAATTCGAAGGCTTCGCGGTGGTGCAGACCATCAAATAACCCAGGCGCCATACCCTCTCCCGGCGGGAGAGGGCGTCAGGCCCTGGTCAGATGGTGCGATGGGCGCGGTGGCTGGCGTGGTGCAGGCGAGTGTAGCTGACATGGCGGTGCCACTGCGGCTGGCCGGCGTGGTGGTGCCATTGGGCATAGCTGACCCGGCGGTGCCAATGGGACTCGGCCGGGTCGGGCGCTTCGGCGACTTCGTCGAACGAGTCGGCGTACTGCAGGTGGCTGCGAAGGTCGCGCGGAGCGGGGTTCAGCAACGGGATGGGGGTGCTGCTGGCGGCCGAGGCGATGATGTTGCCGTCATCGGGGCGGTTATAGATGAAGCCGTTGGTCGGGTAGATGCTGCCGAACTCGCCGCTGTGGTCTAGGCCCACGCGCACGGCGCTCCAATCGTTGTTGGCGGAGACGTCCACCACGGTGACATCGCGGGTGACCCGGCCGGGGCCGCTCCAATTGGCTTGATCGATGGTGACGGTGCGGCTGTCGATCAGGTCTTTAACAACGGCGACATGGCCGAGGCGCATCATGCCATTAGCCTGGAAGCTCAGCACGCTGCCCGGCTCCGGGCGGGAGCCGCGCTGGTAGATGCCGGCCGCGTTCTCCCACCAGTCGCGGGCGTTGCCGGTGAGCTCGATGCCGGAATCCATGCGGGCAAACGGGACGCATTGCAGGTGGCCGTCGCTGTGGCCAGAGCGGGCGGCAAAGCGGGCGTGACGGCCATAATGCTGCCATGCCGCGCGTGCGCTGGGGTGGGCGAAATGGGCGTTGGCGGCGGCACCAAGACCAAGACTGAGGATAAACCCTGCGGTCAGAGCCTTGATTCGTGTCGCTGCGGTCATAACGCCTCCCATACAAGTTCACGAACGTGTGTGGAGGCGGTAGCAACGTCAGAATGCGGCTGGCAAGACGAGTATGTCGGTTTGTTGCAGCACGGTGAGCGAACAGACAGCCGGGCCGTCCTTTGTTGTGGGTTTTCCCGACCAAAGTCCTAAACATGCGGTCACCCGGCGGTCATTGGTGCGGATGAGCACCGCTCCCACCCGCCGGGTGACCGGGTGGGCTGCCTACTTGCAGGCCGTGACCATGATCTCCACCAGGTGGCGCGGGTCCGCCATGCTGGCCTCCACGCAGGCCCGGGCGGGGGCGCCGCCCTCTGGCAGCCAGGCGGACCAAACCTTGTTCATGGCCTCGCGGTCGCGGATGTCCTTCAGCCAGATGTGTGCCTGCAGCAGCCGGGTGTTGTCGGTGCCGTGGGTCTCCAAGGCAGCGTCGATCTTGGCGAGCACCTCCTCCGTCTGGCCGACCACGTCCTTGGCGAGGTCGTTGGCGGTCATGCCGCAGAGATAGACGAAGCCGTGGTACTCGACGGCTTGGGCAAGCACGGGGTTGGCGTCGGTGCGGATGATCTTGCTCACGGGTGACACTCCTTGGGGGCGATGGACCCGTTCTATAGGGCGGCAGCCACCCTCACCCAACCCTTTGCAGGACGAAGCCGCTCGGGCGAAGCCTGCTTTCAGGGCGCCGGGCTGGAGGCGCGGCCGCTGCCGAGCGCCGGCGGCGGCGGGGTGGAGGTGACCGGGCCATTGGGATTGCCCGCCCGCGTCGCCGCCAGGCAGTGCGACAGGTCCTCGTCATAGCCGTAGCGCTCGCTCAGGCCGCGGGTGGTGATCCCGGAGTCTCCCGAGGACGAGAACGGTGCGTCGGTCGTATCCCGCTCCGACAGCAGGTAGCGGTTCTGCCGCTCGAACGCCGCATCGGTATCGGCCCGGCAGGCGGCCACTTCGGCGCGCTGCGCCCGTTGCGCGGGCGTGGGAGGTGGGGCTGGCTGACAGGCGGCGAGCAGCGCCGGCAGGAGCGCCGAGAGGAGCGGCATCGTGGCGCGGCGGATCATGGTCGAACGCTCCAGGCGTGAGGTGATAGGTTTGCTACCATGCGCGGCAAACGATTGCGATTTGGGTCAACCTGCCCAGGTGGCGAGACTCTCCACGGTGTCGAAATCGCGCAACACTGTGTCGTCGGTTTCCACCTCGGCGACCCATTCGGCATGGTTGCGCAGCAGGGCGCGGGCGCCGCGGTCCCCCTCCAGCGCCATCATCTCGGCGAAGAAGCGGCGGTCCCACAGCACGGGGTTGCCCAGTTCGCCGCCATGCGTCGGGCAGACGATCAGCCGGCCCTCCTCGGCGTCGTAGGCGGCAATCAGGCGGTCGACCGTGGCCGGGCTCACCAGCGGCATGTCGCCGAGCATGACCACGGCCGCGGCGACCGTCTCGGGCAGGGCGGCGAGGCCGGCGCGCAGGCTGGCGGACAGCCCCTCGGCGTAATCAGGCGCGTGCACCACGATGGCCTGCCGCGGGGCAATGGCGGCGCGGATTTCGGCAGCGCGGTGCCCCGTCACCAGCACGACCGGGCGGGCGCGGCTGGCCAGGGCTGCGTCCAGCACGTGCGCCACCATCGCGCGGCCGCCGGCATCGGTTTGCAGAAGCTTGTGGCGCGGGGCCATGCGGCTGGACTGGCCGGCGGCAAGCACGATGGCGGCGACCGGCTTGCGGGAGGCTGCGGGGGTGGCGCGGGCGCGGGGGAGCGGGCGGAGGTTGACGTCCTTCAGCAAGCCGCCCCCCCCCA
>CAXTNN010000249.1:0-5836 GCA_964245545.1 uncultured Acetobacteraceae bacterium
GCGCTGATGGCCGCTCTGGCCGAGCGCAGCGGCGCCGAGCCGGTGGCGGCCGAAGCAGTGGGCTGGCGCGGCGACGCCATCGAGGCTGAGTGCTTCGCGTTCCTGGCGATGCGGCGGCTGCGCGGCCTGCCGGGGAGTTTTCCGGAGACGACGGGCGTGCCGGAGCCGATGCTGGCGGGGCGGGTGGCGCGGCGCCCCCCTGCAGGACACCGTCGTGGTCGGACATGATCCGGCCATACCCCGCGGCCAAACCAAACCGGCGGTGCTACAGCAGTCACAGCGGACATGAAGAGCGGAGGTCGCTTCGGCAGCAGCCGACCCAACTTGGACATACGATGCTCCGCATCGTCTCGACGTTACTCCTGCGTTTGGCACCTAGGGCTCAAGCACCGTCAACCTGAATGGCCCGGCGTTTGCCGCCGCGTGCGCAACGGCGTCGTTGGCGGCGGCCAGCGGAAACGCCGTCACGGCCCACTGGCCAAGGTCCAGCAGTCCGCCGCGGACTAGGCCCACCAAGCCGGGTATGGCGGTGGTATCATACATCCACTGCCCGCGCACCGTGATCAGGTTGCGCATGATCCAGGGGTAGGGCAGCGCCAAGTCCTCGCCACCCAACATGCCGACCCCGCCCATCAGCACCGCCCGGCCGCCCTGTCGCAAGGTCATGATCGCCGCCCGCGCCACGTCGGCGCTCACCGAGGGAGGCAGGAAGTCCAATACCGCATCGATCGGGCCTGGTGCCGCTTGGCGCATCGCCGCCGTGTCGGTGCCGCCATGGCCCGTCAGCCGCACTGGCACCAGGCGCTCGCCGAAGCGCCCGCGCAGGTCGTCCAGCACCGCCGCGTTGCGGCCGGGTGCGACCACGCAGCGCGCGCCCATGGCCAAGGCCAGTGCCACCGTAGCCGAGCCGTAATTGCCGGTGGCGCCGCTCACCAGCAGCGTCTCGCCAGGTCGGAACTGCATGGCCAGCAGCCCGCCATACGCGACCAGCAGCGTGCTGGCCGTGCACCACCGTCCGGCCTCCGCCGGCTTGATCGCGCCGATCGGCACGGCATTTTCGGTTGGCACGCGCACCTGCTCGGCGAACGCGCCATCGCGGAAGTAGCGTTGCAACCTTTGCCCGCCTTCGCCCCGCGCGCTCCAGCCCTGAAGCACGATGTCGGGGGTGAGCACGCCGTCGCGCGAGCGGACGGCCGGATCGCACAGCACCCAATCGCCCGGCTGCAGCCGGGTGGCGTCCGGACCGACTGCGCGCACGCGGCCGACCCCGCCGACCCCTGGCACAACCGGCGTGGGCAGCAGGTAACGCCGGGCGCCGCTCAGCACCTCGTCGGTGTAGGACAGCACCGGCGCGGCGACGATGTCCACCAGCACCTCGCCCGTGCCGATAGCCGGGTCGGCCACGTCCTCGACGCTCAGCTTCATCCCAACGTCGTGGAGGATGGCGGCCTTCATGTGCGAGCTCCCTGGACAGCGAAGCTGCGAGATGGCGTGCTGCGGAGGTGCAGGAAGAGCTGGTACGATACTGGTCTTCCCGGATACCACCCTCGGGAGTAAGGCATGGCAGGCAACCGCCCGTTTGGAGATTTCCTGCGGTCCCGCCGCACGCGCTTGAACCCGGACAAGCCCGTTGATGCGACCCGGCAGCGGCGCCGCACGTCGGGCCTGAAGCGCGAGGAAGTGGCGCAGCGTGCCGGCATCAGCGCCGAATGGTACGTCAAGCTGGAGCAGGGCCGCGCCGTTTCGCCTTCGGCCGAAACAGTGGAGGCGCTTGGCCGCGCCCTGCGGCTCGACCGGGTTGAACTTGCCCACCTGCGCTCGCTGGCCGCTGCAGGAGCACGACAGCCGTTTCGGCGTGAGGAAGCGCCGGATGCGCTGCGCCGCATCGTTGCCAGCCTGCCGGAGCCAGCCTACCTCACCGGGCAGCGCTGGGACGTCCTGGCTTGGAACGGCGCGGCTGCGGCGCTGTTCGGCGACTTCGGACAGTTCGGGCACGAGGACCGCAATATCCTGCACTGGATGCTCACCGATCCGGCGGCCCGGCGCGTGTTTGGCCAGACTTGGACGGAGGAAGCGCGGCGCATGGTGTCACTATTCCGCCCGATGCACGACCTTTGGTCTGGAGACGCGGCCTTCGCCGCCCTTGTGGGCCGCATCTGTGCAAGCTGTCCGGAGTTCGATGCGTGGTGGTCCGAGCACGGGATCGGTGCACCGGTCTCCGGCACCAAGCACCTGCGCCATCCCACGCTCGGCGTTGTGGGCTACGAATATGCCAGCTTCCAAGCCAACGATGACCCGGCACTCAAGCTGGCCCTCTACACACGGCGGTAGCCGCTTGCCACCAAGACCCGCCGCTGCCGGTATGGCCTGCCCGCGTTGCCACCGTCCTCCTGGGGGATGGCCGAATCAAGTCCGGTCACGATGGGGCTTGGAGGGTCAGGGCGCTTGGTGGGCGGCCTTTGCCTCGCGCCGCCAGCGGTGGAGGATGAATTCGGTGTAGCCGTTGGGTTGGGAGCGGCCCGCGAAGATTAGGTCGCACGCTGCGTGGAAGGCCGGGCCGTCGAAGCCAGGGGCCATGGGGCGGTAGGCCGGGTCGGACGCGTTCTGGCGGTCCACCACGGCGGCCATGCGGCGCAACGTTGCCATCACCTGCGCCTCTGTCGCCACGCCGTGGCGCAGCCAGTTGGCGATGTGCTGGCTGCTGATGCGCAGGGTGGCGCGATCCTCCATCAGGCCGACATCGTGGATGTCCGGCACCTTGGAGCAGCCGACCCCTTGGTCCACCCAGCGCACCACGTAGCCCAGGATGCCCTGCGCGTTGTTGTCGAGTTCGGCCTGCACGTCGTCGGGCGCCCAGTTGGGCCGGTCGGCCAGGGGGATGGTCAGCAGGTCCGACAGCTTGCCGGTGGCGCGTTCGGCGATGGCGGCCTGGCGCTCGGCCACGCTCACCTGGTGGTAGTGCAGCGCGTGCAAGGTGGCGGCGGTGGGGGATGGCACCCAGGCGGTGTTCGCCCCCGCCTCGGGATGGGCGATCTTCTGCGCCAGCATGTCCGCCATCTTGTCCGGCGCCGCCCACATGCCCTTGCCGATCTGGGCCCGGCCGCGCAGCCCCGTCGCCAGGCCGATCTCGACATTGCGGTCCTCGTAGGCGCGGATCCAGGGCGTGTTCTTGATCTCGTTCTTGCGGATAAAGGCGCCCGCCTCCATCGAGGTGTGGATTTCGTCGCCGGTGCGGTCGAGGAAGCCCGTGTTGATGAACGCCACGCGGTCGCTGGCGGCGGCGATGCAGGCGGCAAGGTTGGCGCTGGTGCGGCGCTCCTCGTCCATGATGCCCATCTTCAGCGTGGCGTGCGGCAGGCCGAGCACGCGCTCGACCCGGGCGAAGAGCTCGCTGGCAAAGGCCACTTCATCCGGCCCGTGCATCTTGGGCTTGACGATGTAGACCGACCCGGCGCGGCTGTTGCGGCGGGCGCCGGGGGCCAGGTCGTGCAGGGCGATCAGCGACGTGACGGCGGCATCCAGCATGCCCTCGGGGATCTCCTCGCCCGCCGCCGTCAGCACCGCGTCGGTGACCATGTGGTGGCCGACGTTGCGGATCAGCATCAGGCTGCGGCCGGGCAGCACCAGGCGGCCGCCATCGGGGGCGGTGTACTCCCGGTCGGGCGCGAGGCGGCGCTCCACCGTGGTGCCGCCCTTGGCGAAGCTGGCGGACAGGGTGCCCTGCATCAGGCCGAGCCAGTTGCGGTACACCAGCACCTTGTCCTCGGCGTCGACGGCGGCGACGCTGTCCTCGCAGTCCATGATGGTGCTGATGGCGGACTCGATCACCATGTCGGCGAGGCCCGCCCCGTCGTCCTTGCCGATGAAATGGCTGCGGTCGATGACCAGCTCAATATGCAGGCCGTTGTTTTGCAGCAGGATGGCGGTGGGAGATGCCGGCTCGCCACGGTAGCCGGCAAACTGCGCCGGCCGAGCCAGGCCTGTGGTGCCGGCGGCGCCGTCGGCGACCAATTGGCCCGCCTCCACCCGGTAAGCCGCGACCGTGCTGTGGGAGCCGGCGGCCAGCGGCGCGGCGCCGTCGAGGACGGCCTTGGCCTGCGCCACCACGCGGGCGCCGCGGGCCGGGTTGAACCGGCTGCCGCGCTCGGCGCCCCCCGCCTCGTCGATCGCGTCCGTGCCGTAGAGCGCGTCGTACAGGCTGCCCCAGCGGGCGTTGGCGGCGTTGAGCGCGTAGCGGGCGTTGCTGACCGGGACCACCAGTTGCGGCCCGGCGATGGCGGCGAACTCGGCATCCACATTGGCGGTTTGCACCGTGAACGGAGCGGGCTCGGGCTGGAGGTAGCCGATGTCGTGCAGGAAGGCTCCGTAGGCCGCCGGGTCGAAAGCGGTGGTGGCGTGGGCGCGATGCCAGCCGTCGAGTTGGGCCTGCAATTCGTCGCGGCGGGCCAGGAGCGCGCGGTTGCGGGGCATGAGGTCGGCAACTAGGGCGGCAAATCCGGCCCAGAACGCGTCCGGCGTGATGCCGGTGCCGGGAAGGGCTTCCGTTTCGATGAACTGGTGCAGCGGGGCGGCAACCTGAAGGTTTTGCGTGGTAATGCGGTGCATGAGCCGTCCCTTGCTAGAAAGGCGGCGTTGTCTCCTCCACCTGCGCCCTTGTCGAGGGTCCGCCCACTATATTGTGCGCTGCGAAATCGAAATGCGCCACCCGGTCCGGGTGGGTGGTGACCATGGCAACCGGCTTCACCTGCGCGATCTCGGCCGACGTGACCCGCTGCGACGCCATCAGCTTGGCCAGCACCAGCACGGCTTCGGCCAGGGCGAACTGGGCCGCCACGCATACCCGCGGCCCGGCGCCGAAGGGCAGGTAGCCGAAGCGCGGCGGCGGCGGCGCGTCGGGCATGAAGCGTGCCGGGTCGAAAGCGTGGGGGTCGGTCCACAGCGCCTGGTGCCGGTGCAGCACCCAGGGGGCGATCACCACCGTGGCGCCACGCGGGATCAGGGTACGGCCGGCGGTGTCGCGAGCGATGGCCGAGCGGGTGATCATGAAGGCCGGCGGATAAAGCCGCAGCGCCTCGCTCACCACCGCGCGGGTGGCCACCAGCTTGGGCAGCACGGCCGCGGCATTGGTGGGGTTGTATGGGTTGGCGGCCGCCTCCTCTGCCACACGCTCCTGCCACAGCGGCGATTGCGCCAACAGGGCGGCGGACCAGAACAGCGTCAGCGCCGTGGTCTCGTGGCCGGCGAGGATCATGGTGGCCACCTGGTCGCACAGCGCCTCGCGGGTGAAGCCTTCGCCGGTCTCGGGGTCGCGCGCGGCCATCAGCATGTCGAACAGGTCGCGCGGGCCGTGCTTGGGCGGCATCTGCTCGCGGGCCTGGACGAACTGGGTGACGATGCCGGTCCACTCGCGGCGGAAGCGGCGGCGCTTCGGGTCCCGCAGGCTGGGCATCGAGGGGGGGAGCAGCAGGTCCAGCGTGGAGGGGCGGGCGAGCTCGTTGGCGTAGCGGGTGAACAGGTCGCGCATGGTGTCGCGGTGCTCGTCCATCTCCAGCGAGAACATGGAGCGGCCGGCGATTTCCAGCGCGGTGCGCTGCATCTCGGTCAGCAGGGGCACATTGCGTTGTCCGCGCACCCGGCCGAGGCACTCTTCGGCCACGGTGGCGACGTGGGAGGTGAGCACGGGCATGGAGCGCGGGGCGAGGATGGGGGCGATGGTGCGGCGCTGGTGCCTCCAGGCGGCGCCCTCGCTGAGCAGCAGGCCCTGCCCGAGCAGCGGCGCCAGGATGCGCTGGGACACCTCGGGGCGGCGATAGTTGGCGGCGTTGCGCACCAGGAC
>CAXTNN010000250.1:0-5791 GCA_964245545.1 uncultured Acetobacteraceae bacterium
CCTCTGGACACCTGTTTATTGGATTGCGAAGGGCGACTGCCCTTTGCCGGGTCCAGGGCGGCGCCCTGGCCTCACTTAGGAGTTTCGCATGAACGAGCTCATGAAGATCCTTGGCCAGGCCGGCACTGCCGCGACCTTCGACCAGATCAAGATCCAGATGGCGTCGCCGGAGCAAATCCGCTCCTGGTCCTACGGTGAGATCAAGAAGCCGGAGACGATCAACTACCGCACCTTCAAGCCGGAGCGGGATGGGCTGTTTTGCGCCCGCATCTTTGGCCCGATCAAGGACTACGAGTGCCTGTGCGGCAAGTACAAGCGGATGAAGTTCCGCGGCATCATCTGCGAGAAGTGCGGCGTGGAGGTGACGCTGCAGAAAGTGCGGCGCGAGCGGATGGGCCATATCGAGTTGGCCAGCCCGGTGGCGCATATCTGGTTCCTCAAGAGCCTCCCCAGCCGCATCGGCCTGATGGTCGACCTCACGCTGAAAGAGCTTGAGAAGATCCTGTATTTCGAAAGCTACGTCGTGCTCGACCCGGGCACGACCGACCTCAAGATGCACCAATTGCTGTCCGAGGAGTTGCTGGAGGCCAAGCAGGACGAGTTCGGCGAGGAGTTCCGCTACGGCATCGGCGCCGAGGCGATTAAGCAGATCCTCATCGGCATCGACATCGACGCTGATCGGGTGCGGCTGCGCGCCGAGCTGAAGGAGACCACCTCCGAAGCCAAGCGCAAGAAGCTGGTCAAGCGCTTGAAGCTGATCGAGGCGTTTGGCGAGAGCGGCGCGCTGCCAGCCTGGATGATCCTGGACGTGATCCCGGTGATCCCGCCCGAGCTGCGCCCGCTGGTGCCGCTCGATGGCGGCCGCTTCGCCACGTCCGACCTGAACGACCTGTACCGCCGGGTGATCAACCGCAACAACCGGCTCAAGCGCCTGATCGAGCTGCGTGCGCCCGACATCATCGTGCGCAACGAGAAGCGCATGCTGCAGGAGTCGGTGGACGCGCTGTTCGACAATGGCCGCCGCGGCCGCGCTATCACGGGGGCGAACAAGCGCCCGCTGAAGTCGCTGTCCGACATGCTGAAGGGCAAGCAGGGCCGGTTTAGGCAGAACCTACTCGGCAAGCGCGTCGACTACTCCGGCCGTTCCGTGATCGTGGTGGGGCCGGAGCTGAAGCTGCACCAGTGCGGCTTGCCGAAGAAGATGGCGCTCGAGCTGTTCAAGCCGTTCATTTACAGCAAGCTGGAGAAGTACGGCCACGCCACCACCATCAAGGCCGCCAAGCGGATGGTGGAGAAGGAGCGTCCCGAGGTGTGGGACATCCTGGAGGAGGTCATCCGCGAGCACCCGGTGATGCTGAACCGCGCGCCCACGTTGCACCGCCTCGGCATCCAGGCGTTCGAGCCGGTGC
The DNA here is from genome assembly GCA_964245545.1 of uncultured Acetobacteraceae bacterium. Lineage (GTDB taxonomy): Bacteria > Pseudomonadota > Alphaproteobacteria > Acetobacterales > Acetobacteraceae > LMUY01. The sequence continues at coordinate 1,410 of CAXTNN010000250.1, forward strand.
TGATCGAGGGCAAGGCGATCCAGCTTCACCCGCTGGTCTGCACTGCGTTCAACGCGGATTTCGACGGTGACCAGATGGCGGTGCACGTGCCGCTGAGCCTGGAGGCGCAGCTCGAGGCTCGCGTGCTGATGATGTCGACCAACAACATCCTCAGCCCAGCCAACGGCAAGCCGATCATCGTGCCGAGCCAGGACATCGTGCTTGGGCTCTATTACATGAGCCTGGAGACGGCGGCGTTCCGCGAGACGGACGAGCAGAAGGCCTCGGCATTCGGCACCATCGGCGAGATCGAGTTCGCCCTGAGCGCCAAGGCCATCCACCTGCACGACAAGATCCGCGCCCGTTACGAAACGGTAGACCCACAAGGCAACCGCGTGCGCAGCATGGTGGTGACCACGCCGGGCCGGATGCTGATCGCGCAAATCTTGCCGAAGCACCCGAACGTGCCGTTCAGCCTCATCAACCGCCAGCTCACCAAGAAGAACGTGTCGGACGTAATCGACGCCGTCTACCGCCATTGCGGCCAGAAGGAATGCGTGATCTTCGCCGACCGGCTGATGGGCCTGGGCTTCGGTCAGGCGGCGAAGGCGGGGCTCTCGTTCGGCAAGGACGACCTGATCATTCCCGACAACAAGTGGGAGCTGATCGGCAAGACCAAGGACGAAGTGAAGGAGTTCGAGCAGCAGTATCAGGACGGCCTGATCACCGCGGGTGAGCGCTACAACAAGGTGGTGGACTCCTGGTCGCGCTGCACCGACGAGGTGGCGGGCGCGATGATGAAGGAGATCAGCAAGCAGGAGCTGGGCAAGCCCACCAACAGCGTGTGGATGATGAGCCATTCCGGCGCGCGCGGCTCGCCGGCGCAGATGCGGCAGTTGGCCGGCATGCGCGGGCTGATGGCCAAGCCCTCGGGCGAGATCATCGAGCAGCCGATCATCGCCAACTTCAAGGAAGGCCTTACCGTGCTGGAGTATTTCAACTCCACCCACGGTGCGCGCAAAGGCCTGGCCGACACGGCGCTGAAAACCGCCAACTCGGGCTACCTGACCCGGCGGCTGGTGGACGTGGCGCAGGACTGCATCATCCACGAGGAGGATTGCGGCACCGAGCGCGGCCTGACCGTCAAACCGGTGATGGACGGCGGCGAGGTGGTGGCGAGCCTGTCCGAGCGCACCCTGGGCCGTACCACGGCCGAGGACGTGCTCGACCCGGCGACCGGCGCCGTGCTGGTGGCCAACAACACGCTGATCGAGGAAACGCAGGCCGAGCAGATCGAGCGGGCAGGAGTCGAAGCGGTGAAAATCCGCTCCGTCCTCACCTGCGAGGCCGCCACCGGCGTATGCGCCCATTGCTACGGGCGGGACCTGGCGCGCGGCACCCCGGTCAACATCGGCGAGGCCGTGGGCGTGATCGCGGCGCAGTCGATCGGCGAGCCGGGCACTCAGCTTACCATGCGCACCTTCCACATCGGCGGTGCCGCGCAACGTGGTGCGGAGGTCTCCAACGTGGAGGCCAGCCATGACGGCACCATCGTGGTGAAGAACCGTATGGTGGTGCAGAATAGCCAGAACGTGCAGGTGGTGATGTCGCGTAACTGCGAGATCGTGCTGGCCGACGACAAAGGCCGCGAGCGCGCCCGCTTCCGCGTGCCCTATGGCGCCCGGCTGCTGTGCGATGACGGCCAAACCGTCACCCGCGGGCAGAAGCTGGTGGAGTGGGACCCCTACACCCTGCCGATCATCACCGAGCGCGCCGGCACCGTCGAGTTCCTCGACCTGCTGGATGGCGTGACCCTGATCGAGAAGGTGGACGAGGTCACCGGGCTCACCTCCCGCGTGGTGGTGGATTACAAGCAGATGACCAAGGGCGTGGACTTGCGCCCCCGTCTGCAACTGAAGGACGAAAAGGGTGAGGTGCTGCGGCTGCCGAACGGGGCCGAGGCAAGGTACTTCCTAAATCCGGACTCGATCCTCTCGGTGGAGAATGGCGCCACGGTGCATGCCGGCGACGTGCTGGCCCGCATCCCGCGCGAGGGCAGCAAGACGCGCGACATCACCGGCGGCCTGCCGCGCGTGGCCGAGCTGTTCGAGGCCCGGCGCCCGAAGGACCACGCCGTCATCGCGGAAACCGACGGCCGGGTGGAGTTCGGCAAGGACTACAAGGCCAAGCGCCGCATCATCGTGAAGAACGACGAGACGGGGGAGGAAACCGAGTACCTCATCACCAAGGGCAAGCACGTCTCGGTGCAGGAGGGCGACTTCGTCCGCCGGGGAGACCCGTTGGTCGACGGCCCGCGTGTGCCGCATGATATCCTGAAGGTGATGGGCGTGGAGGCGTTGAGCGACTACCTGGTCAACGAAATCCAGGATGTCTACCGGCTGCAGGGCGTGAAGATCAACGACAAGCACATCGAGGTGATCGTCCGCCAGATGCTGCAGAAGGTGGAGATCGTCGAGCCCGGCGACACGACGTTCCTGGCCGGCGAGCAGGTGGACCGGATCGAGTTCGACGCCGAGAACGGCAAGCTCGAGAAGGACGACCGTCCGGCAACCGCCACCCCCGTGCTGCAGGGCATTACCAAGGCCAGCCTGCAGACGCATAGCTTCATCAGCGCCGCGTCATTCCAGGAAACCACGCGCGTGCTGACCGAGGCGGCGACAGCGGGCAAGAAGGACACGCTGCAGGGCCTGAAGGAGAACGTGATCGTCGGGCGTTTGATCCCGGCGGGCACAGGCTCGGTGATGAACCGGTTGCGCCAGGTGGCGGCGGGGCGGGATGCGGCGCGGGGTGTTTCGGCGCCGAGCAGCCCGGCCCCGCAGATCACCGGGCGGCAAGCGGCGGAGTAGTTTGGCGGTGGGCGGGAAGCGCTTGCTTTCCGCCCTTTTCTCCACTTCACGGCCCGCAAGGCTTGCTAGAGTGCAAACGTGGAGACTATTGACCAAGCTGTAGCGCAGAAGAAGAACGAACTCGACCAGTTGCGCCCGCTTTCCCGCAAAGGGTTGGCGGCCTTGGCAGCTTGGTATGACGTGGAACTCACCTACACGTCCAACGCGATCGAGGGGAATACCCTCACACGGTCGGAAACGGCAATCGTGTTGGAGAAGGGAATCACGGTAGCTGGCAAGCCGCTGCGGGACCATATGGAGGCGGTCGGGCACAAAGATGCGCTTGAGTACGTGCGCCGGGCTGCAACGTCGGCCGGTCCAATCCGCGAAATCGACGTGCGGCATATCCATAGTCTGGTGATGGGTCGCGTCGACCCTCAAGGGGCGGGCCGCTACGCCGATCAGCAACGGCTGATCTCCGGCACATCTTACCTTCCACCATCGCCAGCCGCCATCGTCCCGCTGATGGGCGACTTCGAGCGTTGGCTGTCAGCGGCTCCCGCAACAGCCGAAACGGCGATAACGGCGCACGAGCGAGTGGCCCTGATCCACCCGTTCCAGGATGGCAATGGCCGCACCGCCCGCCTGCTGATGAACATGGTACTGCTGAGAGCAGGGTATCCGCCCGTGGTAATTGGTCCAGAGCAGCGGCCGGCCTACATCGAGGGGCTTGACGCGATTTCCACAGGAGCCGACCCGCGCGCTTACCGGCAGTTCATGGCAGACCGTCTCGATGCCAGCTTAGACCACCATCTCTTCATCCTAAAGCGCAGCCAGCAATAGCCGGTGCCCTCACGACGACAGCACCCGTGCTGCGGCGCTGTGCAAAATCTCGCAGCACACCGCCAAATCTTCCTCTTTCGTATCCTCTGCCCAATGATGGCTGATCCCGCCAATGCTCGGCGTGAACAGCATCGCCGCTGGCATCACCGTCGCCATCACCTGCGCGTCGTGCCCGGCGCCGCTCGGCATGCGCTGCCAGGCGCCGGGAGCGTGGCGCTCGGCGGCGGTTTCCAGGGCGGCCATCAACGCCGGGTCGCATAGGGCGGGAATGGAGCGGCGGATCACCTCCACCGTGGTGGTGCAGCGCTCGCGGCGATTGCTCTCGGCCACCAGGCGCCGCAGGCAGGCCTCCAGCCGCTCCAGCACCGCCCAGTCCACGTCGCGGAACTGGAACAACACCTCGGCGCGGCCGGGGATGATCGAGGGCGCGCCCGGGTCGAGCTTGATCTGCCCCGTGGTCCACACCGTGCGCTCGGCGATCAGGCGGGGAAACTCGGCGTCGATGGCGGCCAGCAGGCGCACCGCAGCCAACCCGGCGTCGCGGCGCTCGGCCATGGTGGTGCCGCCGGCGTGGTCCTGCATGCCCTCCACCACCAGGCGGAACTGCCAAATGGCGACGATGCCCGTCACCACGGCGGCGCGATGGCCGGCGCGCTCGAGTTGCGTGCCTTGCTCGATGTGCAGCTCGAAAAAGCCGCGGTAGCGGTCCCGCTC
>CAXTNN010000251.1:0-1471 GCA_964245545.1 uncultured Acetobacteraceae bacterium
CCCGCCTCCCCCACTCGGCCCGATCGAGAGCCCGGTCGGCGTAATCGAAGCGTTGCTGACGCTGGTTGCCTGCCCCGACCTGTGCTCCCGCGCCTGGGTTTGGGACCAGTACGATAGTACCATCGGTGGCCAGACGATCCGCCGGCCCGGCGCCGCCGATGCCGCCATCGTCCGCATCGAGGACCATGACTTGGCGCTCGCGCTGACCACCGACTGCACCCCGCGCTACTGCGCCGCCAACCCGGAGCTGGGCGGCATGCAGGCGGTGGCCGAAGCCTGGCGCAACATCACCGCGACCGGCGCCACGCCGCTGGCCATCACCGACAACATGAACTTCGGCAATCCGGAGAAGCCGTTGGTAATGGGCCAGTTCGCTGCCGCCATCCGCGGCATGGCCGCCGCCTGCAGCGCGCTCGATTTCCCCGTGGTGAGCGGCAACGTGTCGCTCTACAACGAGACCGACGGAGCGCCCATCCTGCCCACCCCCGCCATCGGCGGCCTGGGCGTGTTGAACGATGCCGCCCGGGCCGTCGGGCTGGCGCTCAAGCGGGAGCTGGAGCTGGTGGTGGTGGGCCGCACCCGCGGCTGGCTGGGCCAGTCGCTATGGCTGCGCGAAGTCGCCGGGCAGGAAGCTGGTGGTCCCCCGCCGGTCGACCTCACCGCCGAGCGCCGCAATGGCGACTTCGTCCGCGCCCAGATCGCCGCCGGGCACGTGGCCGCCTGCCACGACGTGTCCGATGGCGGCCTGCTGGTGGCGGTCGCCGAAATGGCGCTGGCGGGGGATGCCGGGGTGCACTTGGCTCGGCTGCCGCCTGGAAGCGACGAGCACGCTTTCTGGTTTGGCGAGGACCAGGCGCGCTACGTCGTGGCCGTGGCGGACGCGGCCGAATTCATGTGGCAGGCGGACGAGGCCGACATCCCGGTGTTGCGCGTGGGCTCCGTCACCGGAGATCGGCTCACGCTGGCCGATGGCAGCTTCACCACCCTGGCCGACTTGCGCGCGGCGCATGAGCGGTTTTTCGCCGCCTGGATGGAAGAATAGCAGCTCTCAAGGCCCGGGCGGCCTACCGATCTCGTAGAAGCCGCCCCGCGACGGCGCGTTGGTGATCGGTCCGTGATACACCGAGCATGCGCTCAAGCAGCCAAGCACCAGGAGGGCGAGCGCGCCCATTCCCCAACCCGCCCTACCGACCCAATGCCGCTTCATTGCAGGGCTGAACGCGCGGCTAGAAGGTTGGGTAGGACTTCGGGTAGGTAATTTGATTTTGAGGGCCCGGCGCAGTTGGCGCCTCTTTCTTGCCGCAGCCCGCGAGGAGCCCAAGCAGCAGCAGCGCCAGCAACAGTCTCAAGCCAGCGCCTCCTGCCACTTGGCTGCCTCGCGGGCGACGTTGGCAGGGGCGGTGCCGCCATAGCTGGTGCGGGAAGCAACCGAGGCCTCCACACCGGAACCGCACCCCGCGCCGTAGCTGCG
>CAXTNN010000251.1:1481-1774 GCA_964245545.1 uncultured Acetobacteraceae bacterium
ACCTCGAACACGGCGGCGGTGATGCCGGGTTCCTCGGCCTGCATCTCCTCCAGGCTGAGCGCTGCCAGCTCGCAGCCGCGCGCCTCCGCCCGCGCCACCAACCGTCCGGTGACATGGTGCGCCGTCCGGAACGGCAACCGCAATGCGCGCACCAGCCAGTCCGCCAAGTCGGTGGCGGTGGCGTAGCCGCTGCCGGCCAGGGCGCGCATGCGGGCGGTGTCCGCCGCCAGGTCGCGCACCATGCCGGCCATGGCGGCCAGGCTCAGCGCCAGTGCGTCGGCGGCGTCGAACAC
>CAXTNN010000251.1:1784-5789 GCA_964245545.1 uncultured Acetobacteraceae bacterium
CCCTTCATCACCGTCAGCAAGCCCACCAGCGCGCCCACCACCCGCCCTGTCTTCGCCCGCGCCAGCTCGGCCGCATCCGGGTTGCGCTTCTGCGGCATGATCGACGACCCGGTGGTCCAGCCATCCGACAGCCGCACGAAGCCGAACGGCGCCGAGCACCACAGCACGATCTCCTCCGCCAGCCGCGACAGGTGCACCGCGCAAATCGCCGCCGCGGACAGGAACTCGAGAGCAAAGTCCCGGTCCGACACCGCGTCCAGCGAGTTGGCGGCCGGGCGGTCGAAGCCGAGTGCCGCCGCCGTCATCGCGCGGTCGATCGGGAACGAGGTGCCGGCCAGCGCCGCCGCGCCGAGCGGGCACTCGTTCAGCCGGCGTCGCGCGTCCGCCAGCCGGCCGCGGTCGCGATGCAGCATCTCGACATAGGCCAGCAGGTGGTGCCCGAACGTCACCGGCTGGGCCGTTTGCAGGTGGGTGAAGCCCGGCATCGGATCGGCCGCGTGCTCGGCGGCGCGCGTGGCGAGTGCGCGCATGAGCTCGGCCACCTGGCCGTCCAGCCCGTCGATCGCATCGCGCACCCAGAGCCGGAAGTCGGTCGCCACCTGGTCGTTGCGGCTGCGGGCGGTGTGCAGGCGCTTGCCCGCCTCGCCCACCCGCTCGGTCAGCCGCGCCTCGATGTTCATGTGGACGTCTTCGAGTTCGACGCTCCAGGCAAATCGCCCGGCGGCGATCTCCTCACCAATGGCGGCCAAGCCGTCGCGGATCGCCGCCTCGTCGGCCGCGGTCAGCAGCCCGGCGCGGGCCAGCATGGCGGCATGGGCGAGCGAGCCGCTTATGTCCTGCCGCCACAGCCGTTGGTCAAACCCGACCGAGGCATTAATCTCCGCCATCACCACGTCGGGGCCGGCGCTGAACCGCCCGCCCCATTGCGCGTTCGCCGCCGCGTTCCGACCTGTGTTGCCGCCCGACACTGTGCGAGGACCTATCCCAGATGAGCAGACTGACGCGCCGAACCATGCTGGCGGCGGCCGGGACCTTAGTAGCGGCGGGCGTCCCACTCGGCAAACCGCGGGCCCAAACGCTGCAGGACATCGAGGCATTGGAGGGCATCGAGACGCTGCATGCGCTGCACGAGCCGCGCAAGCTGGACGACCTGCGCTGGCAAGCGGCGGACGGCAGCCCAGTCGCGCTGTCCGACTTCGCCGGCAAGGGCGTGGTGTTGAACCTTTGGGCCACCTGGTGCGTGCCCTGCGTGCGCGAGATGCCGGCGCTGGACGCGCTGGCGCAAGCCGTGGCGGCCGCCGGCGTGGTGGTGCTGCCGCTCTCCTCGGACCGGGGAGGTGCTGCCGCCGTGCAGCAATTCTACGATCAGCGCGGCATCAAGCGCCTGCCCGTCATGCTGGACCCGCACAGCGCGGTGGCGCAGGCCCTCAACGTACGCGGCATCCCCACCACGCTGCTGATCGACAAGCAGGGCCAGGAAGTGGGATGGCTGGAGGGCGCGGTGGACTGGTCGGCGCCGGACGCCATTACCGTGGTCAAGAAGGTCGCGGAGTAGCCGCCCTGCCGGCTTGCAAACGGCCAGGTTGGTGAGCTTCGTTGCGCTCCCATATTGCTCGAACGCTTGAAGGAACCGTCGGCCTTGGACATGAACCAGCCTGCACGCCCAACGCAGACCGAAGCGGAAGACGCCGTTCGGACCTTGCTGCGCTGGGCTGGGGACGATCCCAGCCGGGAGGGGCTGCGCGATACCCCGACCCGGGTGGTCCGCTCCTACCTCGAACTGTTTGGCGGGTACGAGATCGACCCAGTTGCCCTGCTCGAGCGGACGTTCGAAGAGGTCGAGGGCTACGACGAGATCATCCTGCTGCGCGACATCCGGCTGGAGAGCTATTGCGAGCACCACATGGTGCCGATCATCGGCCGCGCCCACGTGGCCTACCTACCGGACCAGCGCGTGGTCGGCATCAGCAAGCTGGCACGGGTGGTGGACGCGTTCAGCAAGCGCTTCCAGATTCAGGAGAAGCTGACGGTTCAGATCGCCGACACGATCGAGGCGGTGCTGAAGCCGCGTGGCGTCGCGGTGGTGATCGAGGCGGCGCACCAGTGCATGACAACCCGCGGCGTGCACAAACCCGGCGTCGGCATGGTGACCAGCCGCATGCTCGGCGCCTTCCGGACCAATCCCGAGACCCGGCGCGAGCTGATGGCGATGATTGGCCCGCGCCGGATGTGCGAGGAGGCGTAGCCGCCCTTCCTTCGCCCCCTGAAAAGGTGATCAGGCGACGTGGATATGCGGCTTCCCCCGCGTCAGGCGCCCGATGACACCGGCGGGGGGCGCCAGCAGCGACAGCACCGCGGGCACCGCCTCCAGCGCTGCGGCAACCAGCAAGCCGCCGCTGGTTTGCGGGTCGCACAGCATGGCCTGGGCCCAGGGGGGCAGCGCCGGGTCCATGCTCACAGCGCCGCCGTAGCTGGCCCAGTTCCGCGGCCCAGCGCCCGTCACCACACCCGCCTGCGCCAGCGCCGCAGCACCCGGCAAGAGCGGGACGTCGGCGAAGCGCAGAGCCGCCGCCAGCTCACTGCCTTGGCAGATTTCCAGCAAGTGGCCGAGCAGGCCGAACCCGGTCACATCGGTGGCGGCATGCACGCCCGGAATGCCCGGCAGCGCGGCGCCGGCCCGGTTCAGCGCCGTGGTGGAGGCGATCATGGTGGCATACTGGTCCGCCCTCAATTCGCCCCGCCTGAGCGCCGCGCTGAACACGCCCACGCCCAAGCCCTTGCTGAGCACCAGCACGTCCCCGTCCTGGGCGCCGCTGTTGCGCAGCACGCGCTCGGGATGCACCAGGCCGAGCGCCACCAGCCCATAGATCGGCTCGGCACTGTCGATGGAGTGGCCGCCGGCGACAGGAATGCCGGCGGCCTGGCACACCGAGCGGCCGCCCGCCAAGATTTGCTGCACGTCCTCGATTGCGATCTTGCCGAGCGGCATGCCCAGGATGGCCAGCGCCAGGATGGGCGTGCCCCCCATGGCGTAGACGTCCGACAGCGCGTTGGTGGCGGCGATGCGGCCGAAATCAAACGGGTCGTCCACCACGGGGGTGAAGAAATCGGTGGTGGCGACCAGTGCCTGCTCGGCGTTGAGGCGCCAAACCGCGGCATCATCCCCCGTCTCCGTGCCCACAAGGAGGCTGGGCCAGGCTTGCCTGAGCGCGGAGGCGGATAAAATATCGCGCAACACGGCGGGGGACAGCTTGCATCCGCACCCTCCGCCATGGGCCAGTGACGTCAGACGGGGCGGAGCATCGTTCATGACATTGGGTCCGGTTCGGGCCACGTATAGGCGGCGGTGACGATGGATGCCACGATCCCTCGCCCCACCGAAACGCGGCGCGCGCTGCCGTCGGTTGGGCGGTTGCTGGAGATGTGGCCGCCGCCGGTTCCCGCCAAGGCCGCGGATGCGCTGCGCCAGGTGGTAGCCGGGCTGCGGGCGGAGCTGCAAGCAGGCGGTGCCGTGCCGGATGGGGAGGATATCCTGCATCGGGCGGCAGACCTGTTGGCGGAGCAATGCCGCCCCGTGCTGCGCCGGGTCATCAACGCGACCGGCATCATCCTGCACACCAATTTGGGCCGTGCGCCCCTAGCCGAAGCGGCGGTGCGCGCCGTGGCGGCGGTGGCGGGCGGCTACTGCAACCTGGAGATGGACTTGGCGGCCGGCGAGCGCGGCTCCCGCATGGCGGGGGTGGAACCGCTGCTTTGCGAGCTGACCGGGGCCGAAGCCGCACTGGCGGTGAACAATTGCGCCGCCGCCGTGCTGCTGGCGCTGGCGGGGCTGGCGGGCGGCGGCGAAGTGGTCGTCTCGCGCGGCGAATTGGTGGAGATCGGCGGCGGCTTCCGCATCCCCGACGTGATCGTGCAGGGCGGCGCGCGGCTGGTGGAGGTGGGCACCACCAACCGCACCCGGCTGGCCGACTACCGCGCCGCCATCGGCCCGGCGACGCGGTAGTC
>CAXTNN010000252.1:0-5782 GCA_964245545.1 uncultured Acetobacteraceae bacterium
GGTGACGTCAGCCCGGACAGGCACATGAACAGGATGCCGAGCAGGAGGTCACGGGGGTTCATGGACCTGACGCCTGGCTACACGTCCGGGCTTTGTCCGACCTCATGGCAGGCGAGCTTCTCCAACACCTTCACCATCCCCGAATGGTCCCACGCCTTGCCTCCGGCTGCGACGGCCGCGTTGAACAGCTCCTGCGCCGTCGCGGTGTTCGGCAGGCTGAGGCCGAGCGAGCGGGCGCCCTGCAAGGCGAGGTTGAGGTCCTTTTGGTGCAGCTCGATGCGGAAGCCGGGCGCGAAGTTGCGCTTTACCATACGCTCGCCATGCACCTCCAGGATGCGCGAGTTGGCGAAACCGCCCATCAGCGCCTGCCGCACCCGCGCCGGGTCGGCGCCGGCCTTGGAGGCGAACAGCAGCGCCTCGCCCACTGCCTCGATGGTCAGCGCCACGATGATCTGGTTGGCGACCTTGGTGGTCTGCCCGTCGCCGTTGCCGCCCACCAGGGTGATGTTCTTGCCCATCAGCTCGAAGATCGGCTTCACGGTGGCAAACGCCTGCTCCGGACCGCCCACCATGATGGTGAGGCTGGCCGCCTTGGCGCCGACGTCGCCGCCCGAAACCGGCGCATCGAGGTAGTCGCAGCCCAACTCGTTGATCTTGCCCGCGAATGCCTTGGTCGCCATCGGCGCAATGCTGCTCATGTCGACCACGATCTTGCCCGGCGATAGCCCCTCCGCCACGCCGCCGGGCCCGAACAGCACCGCCTCCACGTCCGGCGTGTCGGGCAGCATGGTGATGATCACCTCGGATTGGCGCGCCACTTCGCTGCCATTGGCGCAGGCGGTGGCGCCCGCCTCCAGCAGCTCCGCCGGGGGATTGCTGCGGGTGTGGACGAACAGCGTGTGGCCGGCCTGCGCCAGGTGGCTCGCCATCGGGCGCCCCATAATGCCCAGACCGATAAAGCCGATGTTGCTCATGTTAGTAGCCTCCCTGCATTCTTGCCCCCCGTGCCGCCCAGCCGGTCAGCGCGCGGCCGCTGGCTCCAGCGTGCGGGCGGGCGGCTCCATCGGACCCCCGTCTTGGCTGCCCATGTCCTGGCTGCGGCTGATCGACAGCGTGGGGTCGAGGCACAGGATGTCCTCGAACTCGCTCACGCTGTCTACCTCCGTGCCCATCGAAATATTGGTCACCCGCTCCAGAATGAATTCCAGCACCACCGGCACCTGGTGCTCGGCCATCAGCGCGTGGGCGCGGGCGAACGCGTCCTTGAACTCGTTGGGGCTCTTCACCCGGATGGCCTTGCAGCCGAGGCCCTCCGCCACCGCCACGTGGTCCACGCCATAGCCCGGCACGGCGTCTCCATCCGGCGCGGTGTTGATGTTGTCGAAGGCGAGGCTGACCTCGAAGTCCATCTGGAAGCCGCGCTGCGCCTGGCGGATCAGGCCGAGATAGGAATTGTTCACCACCACGTGGAGGTAGGGGAGCTTGTGTTGCGCGCCCACCGCCAGCTCCTCGATCATGAACTGGAAGTCGTAATCGCCGGACAGCGCCACGATCTTGCGCGCCGGGTCGGCGGCCCGCACGCCGAGGGCGGCCGGCAAGGTCCAGCCAAGCGGCCCGGCTTGGCCGCAGTTGATCCAGTGGCGCGGGTGATAGACGTGCAGGAACTGGGCGCCGGCGATCTGCGACAGGCCGATGGTGCTGACGTAGCAGGTATCGCGGTCGAGGATCTGGTTCATCTCCTCGTAGACGCGCTGCGGCTTGAGCGGCACCTGGTCGAAGTGGGTCTTGCGCAGCATGTTCTGCTTGCGGTGCAGGCAAGCGCCGACCCAGGCGCTGCGGTCGGGCAGCGCGCCGGCCGCCTGCATCTCGCGCGCCACCTCGATGAACATGCGCAGCGCCGCCGCCGCGTCCGACACGATGCCGAGATCGGGGCCGAATACGCGGCCGATCTGGGTCGGCTCGATGTCCACATGGATGAAGCGGCGTCCCTTTGTATAGACCTCGACCGACCCGGTGTGGCGGTTGGCCCACCGGTTGCCGATGCCGAACACGAAGTCCGACTCCAGGAAGGAGGCGTTGCCATAGCGATGGCTGGTCTGCAGCCCCACCATGCCGGCCATCAGCTCGTGGTCGTCCGGGATGCAGCCCCAGCCCATCAGCGTCGGGATGACGGGGATGCCGGTGAGCTCGGCAAACTCCACCAGCAGTTCGCTGGCGTCGGCGTTGATGATGCCGCCGCCAGCCACGATCAATGGGCGCTCGGCCGTGTTCAGCATGGCCAGCGCCCGTTCGGCCTGGCGGCGGGTGGCGGCAGGCTTGTAGACCGGCAGCGACTCGTAGCTGTCGATATCGAACTCGATCTCGGCCTGCTGCACGTCAATCGGCAGGTCGATATGCACGGGGCCGGGGCGGCCCGAGCGCATCAGGTGGAACGCCTGCTGAAACACCTGCGGCACCAGCGCCGGCTCCCGCACGCACACCGCCCATTTGGTGACGGCCTTGGCGATGGTCTCGATGTCGACCGCCTGGAAATCCTCCTTGTAGAGCTTGGCGCGCGGCGCCTGCCCGGTGATGCAGAGGATAGGGATGGAGTCCGCCTGCGCGGTGTAGAGCCCGGTGACCATGTCCGTCCCCGCCGGGCCCGAGGTGCCGATGCACAGCCCGATATTGCCGGGCTTGGCGCGGGTGTAGCCGTCCGCCATGTGCGAGGCGCCCTCGCCATGGCGGGCCAGGATGTGGCGGATGGCGCCATGGCGGCGGAGCGCGGCGTAGAACGGGTTGATCGCGGCGCCGGGCACACCGAAGGCGACCGACACGCCTTCGCGCTCCAGCACCAGCACGGCAGCGTCCACGGCTTTCATCTTGGCCATTGTTGCTTCCTCCATCTCGCGGCTTATGCGGGCACTATGGCGGAGCCGCAGCACACGCGGTAAAACATTCCACGATGTGGGAGCGAGGGTGAAAAATGGCCGCGGCGCAGCGGGTTAAGCCCCTTCCAAAGGCGGCACAGCAGAAGCGTACGGGGGGCGCCGACGCGGTGCAGTCGCTGGTGCGCGCGCTTGCCTTGCTGAACCGCATTGCCGACTCTCCCGACGCTGGCGCCTCCCTTACCGACCTGGCACAACAGGTGGGCCTGCCGTCCTCCACGGCGCACCGGCTGCTCACCACCTTGGAGCAGGAGCGCTACGTCCGGTTTGATCCGGAGGGACGGCTGTGGTCGGTCGGCGTGCAGGCCTTCATGGCCGGCGCGAGCTTCACCCGTACGCGCAGCCTGGTGGCGCTGGCCCGGCCGCCGATGCGCCGCTTGATGGAAGAGGGCGGCGAGACGGTGAACCTCGCGGTGGAGGATGACGGCATGGCGGTGTACCTGGCGCAGGTGGAATGCCGGCAGATGATGCGCGCGTTCGCCCGCCCCGGCTCGCGCGTGCCGCTGCATTGCTCGGCGGTGGGCAAGGCCATTCTGTCGTCGGTGTCCGACAAGTCGCTTGCCAAGACGCTGCACCAGCACGGCATGCCGCGCCTGACGGTCAAGACCATCACCTCTCCCGCCGCCCTGCGCGCCGACCTGCAGCGCGCCAAGACGGCAGGCTATGCCATCGACGACGAGGAACACGCGGTCGGCCTGCGCTGCATCGCCGCCCCCGTGTTCGACGACACGGGCGATGTGGTCGCCGCCGTGTCGGCCTCGGGTCCGATGGCAAGGATCGTGGACGAGCGGGTCGGCGCGCTGGCGGCGCTGGTGATGGGCGCGGCGCGGGCGATTTCAGCGGAGATGGGGGCGGGGTGACGGGCAGTTTGTGCGGAGGGCTGAGTCGTAGTGGTGAGCGGACTGGCAGGTTTCAGGCGTATCTGGCTTGAAGCTGACATTCACGCTTCACGAACTGAATGCCCCTGAGACTACCTCTAAGCAACTCTTTGCAGCATAGCTTGCTGAAACTGGTCCGCGAGTACGAGCAACATTTCCGATGCAAATTCGACGTGTGCCCGAATGTTCATTGCAGAAAGATCAGGTTGGCTGCCATGAGCAACAAGATGACGCCATTGGACCAGCTCCCTGTCAAGCTTGATTCGATGCGGCTGCAACGGTCCGAGATCGAAGCCGAGTATCGAGAAACACCAAGATAGGCGTGCAAAGTCAAGGTTTGAGCGCGCGGTCACAAACCGGGTATCAAGCAGATCAAAGCCGCATTCCAGCTTATCCTTGAGAGCTTTGATAAAGCTCAATCGCGCTTCATCGGAGTGATTGCGGTCTTTTAATGAATTAAACTCCGTGTTCAACGCCCCAATCAGCAGCATCCAATCTCGGTCCCTTATTTTGCCCCCGCACTCTTGTAGAAACCCGACATAGACGTTGGCACAATCGTTGTAAAATCCCTCCCAATTCGCGTAGGCTAGAACAATCGCTGCTTTGGAGAAGATGTGCGTCGGGTCGGGTGCTGGATGATCGGCGAACCTGGATTTAATGTCTAAAAGCTCGCGAGCTCGGCGTATCCGAGCAGCGTCGATCTCACTGCAATACCGTCCCAAGTCAGGCATTGGGATCGAACCAGCGCGCCCCAAACGGCACGGTTCTTTGTAGCCTAGTCGTGCCCCGCAAACCACTGGCGCTCATGGTGGCAACTTCGGGAGCGGTCCAGAATTTAGTAATTCTGTCTTTTACAAATGTGTCTGGATCTGGTAGACATTGTATACTCTGCATGTTTCGAGCCAGACCCACCGCTATGCCTTCAAGTGCGCGCAAGGAAAATCGTTGGGCTATAGATTCGTGTCGCTCCTCGGTAGGAATTAGGGCATTGGTGCCGGCGATCCGGTCAAGCACGGCAACGGTCCACTTCACCCTCCCTAACACTTCGTTGCGTCTGTGATTATCGATGACTTCTAAGATTGACGAGTCTAGGAACTCTTCGACGTCTCTGCCTCGTGGAAAGTCCACGTAACTATGCACAACGAGGCGAACTGCGTATTCCAGGTTCTCCTGCCTGAGTACTTGGTCGTCCGTCACTCGGAACACGCGTTTGAAGTCTGCTTTGTCAGCGAAGGTCCGAAGCTGCCGAGTAAAGTTGGGATCGGCAAGCACCATTGAGCATGTCCGGACTTCCTGCTCGTTGGCGTATGCTCCGCCGCGGTTAAGCCTCTGAAATAGATCAAACTTGGTCTTTGGGTCACTCGGGTGTTTGAGTATCTGGAAATCTATGCGAGCTCGGCGAAAGAAAAGCTGAAAAGATTTGTCCAGTGCAGTTTCATCCTGCTGAATCACTTCCCAAACCATTCCCTCAAGTGACGGTAGATATTTGGTCCCGAGCAAAGTGCTTCGCCGATACTTTCCGCTGTCAGGATCCCTAAGAGAGCCCATAAACTCCAATACCGTCGAGATCCGCTGAAGGCCGTCTATGAGTTCCCATGTTCCATCCTCTTTCTCAAACACGAACACGGAGGGAACGGGGATTCCAATTAGGATAAACTCCACGAAGGCTGATTTCCGCTCAGATGTCCACCTGAAAAGGCGCTGGAACTCGGGGAGAATATTTAGCTCATTATTAGAATACATGTTTGCCACTTCTCCAACGGTCATCTGAACCGTTTCGGTTGTGACGGAACGTTTCGCTTTCTCTATTTCCGCCCGAAGCACAATGTATCCTTCCATCAGCAGCCAAGCTAACCGTAGGCGAACGTCCGATTTCGGGACAGGCTAATTAGAGCGACAATGACCGATTGGGTCGGAAGCGGCCACGTACGTGTCGCCCCTAATCACCGCCAGCTCGTTCCACGCGCAGACCGGCGA
>CAXTNN010000253.1:0-5768 GCA_964245545.1 uncultured Acetobacteraceae bacterium
GGTCTGCCCCGCACGGACCGGTTGCCCCGTACCCGCGTGCTGGCGCTCGCGCGGTTCGCCGCGGCCGCCAAGGCGCACGCGGTCGCGCGTCTGCCGGAGGAACGCCGACTCGCGACGCTGGTCGCGTTCATCCGCACGCTGGAAGCGACGGCGCAGGACGACGTGCTCGACCTGTTCGACGTCGTGGTCACGCGCATCTTCACCGACGCCTTCAACGTCGGCCGCGAGGCCCGGATGCGCGGCCTGCGTGATCTCGACGCCGCCGCGCTCACCCTGCGCGAAGGCTTCGGCGTTCTGCTCATCCAGGGCGCCGGCGATCCCCGCAGTGCGGTGTTCGCGGCCGTGCCGCGTCTGGCGATCGAGGCGGCGATCGCGCGGGTGGACGCGCTCGTGAGGCCGCCGGACGACCCGTATTTCGCCGAGCTGCTCGACCAGCACCGGCGTATCCGCCGCTTTCTGCCCGGCCTAGTCCGGGCAGTAAGCCTCGGCGCAACCCCAGCCGGCCGACCACTGCTGGCAGCTGTCGCGCACCTGCGGAACACGGAGAACCGCCGCACCGGGACTCGGTCGCCGATCGAGTTCATGCCGGAACGCTGGCGGGCGCGAGTGATCCGCGACGGCTCGGTCGACCCGAAGGCGTGGACCTTGTGCCTGGTCGATCGGATGCGCGCCGGCCTGCGCCGGCGCGATCTCTTCGCCGAGCCCAGCCTGCGCTACGCCGACCCGCGCGCGGGCCTGCTGGATGGCGCGGCCTGGGAGGCGGCACGCCCCGCCGTGTGCCGGACGCTCGGCGTCGCGTCGTCCGGCGCCGAGGAGGTTGCCCGCATGACGGAGCGCCTCGATGCGGCCTATCGCGAGGTCGCCGCGCGGGTGCCTCGGAACGCCGGCGTCCAGATCGAGGCCACGCCGGACGGCACGGCGACGTTGTCGCTGGAGGTCCTCGACAAGCTCGACGAACCGTCGAGCCTGCGCGCGCTCCGGGCCGCGGTCGGCGCGCGGATGCCGCGGGTCGACCTGCCCGAGCTGCTGCTGGAGATGCATGCCCGCACCGGCTTCGCGGCCGAGTTCAGCCACGCGAGCGAGCGTGAAGCGAGGGCGGGCGACCTGCCGACCAGCATCTGTGCAGTGCTGCTGGCCGAGGCGTGCAACACCGGGTTCGAGCCGCTCATCCGTCTCGATACCCCGGCCCTCCGCCGCTCGCGCCTGAGCTGGGTGCGGCAGAACTATCTCCGGGCCGAGACCCTGACCCGCGCCAACGCCGTCCTGGTCGCGGCCCAGGCCGCCATCCCGCTCGCCCGGAGCTGGGGCGGTGGCGACGTGGCGTCCGCCGACGGGCTGCGCTTCGTCGTGCCGGTGCGGACCATCCACTCGGGACCGAACCCGCGCTATTTCGGACCCGAACGCGGCGTCACCTACTACAACCTGACCTCCGACCAGTTCACCGGCCTTGGCGGCATCGTCGTGCCCGGCACATTGCGCGACAGCCTGGTGCTGCTGTCCGTGCTGCTGGAGCAGGAGACCGCCCTGCAGCCGACCGAGATCATGACCGACACCGGCGCCTACACCGACGTCATGTTCGGCATCTTCCACCTGCTCGGCTTCCAGTTCAGCCCGCGGCTCGCCGACATCGGCGGCGCGCGGTTCTGGCGCGTCGACCCGAAGGCGGACTACGGCGTCCTCGACGAGCTGGCCCGGCACCGAGCCAACATGTCGCTCGTCGTGCAGCACTGGGACGACCTGCTGCGGCTCGCCGGCTCGCTCAAGCTCGGACTGGTGCAGGCCGGCGGCCTGATGCGGACGCTGCAGACGAAGGATCGACCGACCAAGCTCGCCCGTGCGCTCGAGGAATGGGGCCGTGTGGTCAAGAGCCTCTACCTGCTCGCATACATCGACGACGAGAGCTACAGGCGTCGCATCCTGACCCAGTTGAACCGCGGCGAGGGACGCCACCATCTCGCTCGCACCGTGTTCCACGGCCGACGCGGCGAGCTGCGCCAGAGATATCGGGAAGGCCAGGAGGACCAGCTCGGCGCGCTCGGCCTCGTGGTCAACGTCATCGTGCTTTGGAACAGCCTGTACATGGACGCAGCCCTGACCCGGCTCCGTGCCGAAGGCTTCGACGTGCGGGACGAGGACGTCGCGCGCCTTTCACCGCTCGGCTTCGAGCACATCAACATGCTGGGCCGCTACGCTTTCGTGCTGCCCGATACCGTCGCGCGCGGGGAGCTGCGACCGCTGCGAGACCCGAGGACGCACGACGGCGAACCTAACGAGCCGAGCCTTACATAGCTTTTCCGTTCCGTTGCGCCTCAGACCCCAACGTCTCCCAATCGAGCGGCACATGGGGCAAGCCCGGCAGCTCGTCCAGCGGCACCGGGGAGCATCTGCAGGGCCGTTCGCTACTGACGCCCGATGAGGTCATGCGCCTCGGTCCTACCCGGCCGATCGTGCTGGTCTCGGGCGAGCCGCCTTACTTGCTCAACCGTGTCAGCTACCTGACGGACCCGGCCTATGCCGGCCGCTTCGATGCCAACCCGTTGCACCTGCCCCATGCTGCCGAATGAGGCGAGCCGTTCCAACCGCACCGCTTGTAAGCCCGCTTCCTGTTCGACCCGCCGGAGGCTGGTCGATTGTCGGGACGCTTCCCGTCCCGACGCCCTCCGGCGGCAACGGCGCACAGGGACGGTCAAGGATGCCGAAGGCACCGCGAAGCGGCGGGAGCAACGCGACCGTCCTTGACGGTCCCGAGCACCGTGGCACGCAAGTTATCCACAGGATGACCCACGCCAGCTAAAGGAAAAAGGCTATTGGTAAGAGTCTATAGGTTTTAGGGGGTGGCGATTCAGCGTTGGATTCCGAGTCTATGGGGTGGCGATTCAGCGTTGGGCGGGGTGGCGACTCAGCGTGGATAACTCTCACAATCCACAATCTAACGGCCCTGGAATGACATGCGCGCGACCGGTTTTGCCCCGCAACCAAGGGCAGGGGTGGCGATTCAGCGTTGAGGGCTATAAGCTAAGCCAAAACAGCAACTTGCGTCTTTGGCATTGGTGGTTGTGAGGGACGAAGAAGGATGCCGCCGGCCACTTCTTCAACACGGGCATCAGGATAGACCGCCAGCGCTGGTCGTATGGCCTGACGGAACTCCTTCTTGAAGTTTTTCGGGTCTGCATATTCCTGCCCGAACTGTTCCCGGAGGTTTTCCCAGCTCAGCTTGACGCCCCCTGGCTTACGAACCCGGCAAAGCCGATGGGCAAGCCAAGTGTAAAGATCGAGCGACAAGGCGGAATGCTTTAACGCCCCTAATGCACGATGATCGAGCGGCACCGCATGAGCCGCCAGTGTGTCAAAAAACTCTTGGCTGAGTTCCAGCAAGCCCGGCCACAGCGGGCGCTGCTCGCCGCTTAGATGCAGCCAAGCTTCAAACCGGCTGATTGGCTTAGCGTCCAAAGTGACCGCCCGACCGCCGCCCGTGAAACCGAGGGTCAGCCGACTGGCGGCAAGGGCCTCCATCTGTCGCTTGAACATCGTGTAGCCGCCACGCGGGCCGCCGTTAGTGTCGATTCCAAGAGCGATCAGAAAATCCTTCATGCTGTCGCCAATGTGGATTTCCCGGCTCCGTGTCCGGACGGCCTCGCTGGACACATGCACCATGACTAAACGGGGGCGCGTGCCGTAGGGCAGTGGAACCTCTCGCCACGTCCGCCCTGTCCAGAGCTTGCCGGCTTCCAGCATCATGCTGGCACCGCCGCTAGACCGTTCGAAAACACGGCCAGGCGTAGCTTTCCGGGGCATGCCAACCTGACAAAGGATCGCATGCAGAAAGTCGGCCCGGTCAGGGGCCTCCTGCATGATGGTGGCTCCAGCGGCTACCACCCGCCGCGTAGTCGGGGGCAGTGGCCGCATCTGTCCAAACAGGTCTAGGACTTCGCCATTGCCAGTTAGGGGAGTGTCGTCCTCCATCAGGAAGCCCGGCGCTCGCGCTCGACTGGCGCCACCTCGGGCTTTCCGTGTTTGGCGAACAAATCGTTCAACGCCTCAGCCATCAGGTTTTGAACGGTTGTCTTGCGCTCGACCGCCAAGCCGCGAAGCTGCCACGCCACATCTTCAGGGAAGTGGGCAGCGATTTGCTTCGTACCCATGCGGGTCTTTGCCGTGCGCCCTAGCACTTCCAGTGCGGCCTCTGTAGACGAAAACGACGGTGCCTCGGACCGGCGGGTACTGCCGGCGGCGGCGGCAACAGCCGCTAAATTCGGCCGCTTGCTCATCGCGCCATCTCCTTTATCGGCATGTCGACAATCTGACATATCGCAGTGTAGAGGCGTCTAATATCTGACGCAGCCCTACCCTCCGGTTCGTACTCGGTGACTGTAAGCCCTGCTTGTGCCGCGTACTCGAAGGCGACTCTCTGGCCGATCTGAGCCGTACAAACCGTGAGGCCCATTGCGGCAATCGCCTCGGCGGCCTGCTCATGCCTCGTCCCTTGGGCTGGAACCGCGTTCAAGATCACCAACGGAGGGCGTCGCGCTCGCCCGTGCACAAGCTCTGCTGTCGCCCGAAGCGTCTCCAAGTCGAGAATGGACGGCTTGCAGGGGATTAAAACCAGGTCGGCCGCCTTGGCAGCCTCGGCCGCCGCCTGCTCAACGCGCGCGGGCGTGTCAACGATGGCGATGTCGACCCCGGCCTGCTCGGCTTTTGCCAGAGCGGCAGCTAGGCGCGCGGGCTGAGCGTCCATAACTGCCGGCGCGTCTCGCGCGCGGCGATCCCCCCACTTGCACGCACTCGCCTGGGGATCGAGGTCGATCACCAAAACGCTTTGGCCAGCGGCTTCGGCCGCAACGGCAAGCGACAAAGCCAACGTGGTCTTACCGGTGCCACCCTTCTGCGCGATCATGGCCAACGTCAGCATTTCGACACCTCTGGTTGTCGACACGTCTAAGTGCAGATTGTCCGACACGTCGCTTAGCAGACACCTTGATTCGCTTCTAGTGAATTGGTGTTGGTGGGTTCTGCTCGCGCCAACAATCGCCGCACCTGGGCCGGCGACCATTGCTCCTTGCCCATTGGGGTTTGCACACCGTGCGCGTGCAACGCCGCCGCAATGGCGCGAAGGCTGCTCGCCCCTCCGGCCTGCACCTGGCGCACCACGGCCAGCACGTCCGATGCTCGCGCTGCTACCTGCCGGCTGCGCGCCTGCCTGGCTGCTGCTGCCATCTCGGCCGTCGCCGGGGTAGGGGAGGGGTTGCCAAGGGGAACACCGCGCGCCTTCGCCACGGCCAAGGCCGCGCGCGTGCGCTGGCTGATCAGTCCAGCTTCCAGCTCGGCAACCGCCGCCATCTGCGTGACCAGGAACTTGCCGACTGGCCCGGCCGGCACCGTGGGCAGGTCGCAGAACACGACCCCGGCCTCGCCGCTGCCCTCCACCACGGACAGCAGAAAGCGAGCGTTACGCGCCAGCCGGTCCAGCTTGGCGATGACCAGCACGGCCCGGCGTGTGCGGCAGGAAGCCAGCGCGGCGGCGAGTTGCGGCCGATCGGCGCGCTTGCCGCTCTCCACCTCCTGAAACTCCGCCACCACCTCGCCGCCCGCCTGGGTGACGTGCGTCGCTACGGCTTGGCGCTGCGCATCAAGGCCGAGGCCGGATCGGCCCTGGCCATCGGTCGAGACCCGGAGATAGCTGACAAAACGGGGGCGGGGAGGGGTCACGGTCCGAGTGTCGCTTTTCAAAGTCGACTTCAGCAATGACGGTTGAAATGTAACGGCTGGCC
>CAXTNN010000254.1:0-5765 GCA_964245545.1 uncultured Acetobacteraceae bacterium
CCGGACATAGGCGAGCGCGGCGGCGGCGGCCATGGCTTCCACATCGGTGAAAGCGCCGAACCCGTCCAGCGTGCTGGCGCCGAACGCTTCCGCCACTTTTGCCCGGGCGGCCAAGGGCGGAGGCGGCAGCATGTCCGGCGCGCGGCGGGGTTCGTGGTCGCCCAATGCCAGGTCAGCCGGCGCCAGCACCTCCGCCGGGTCGAGGCGGCCGAGCAGGGCCCCGAGATCGGCCACGGCTTCGGTTTCGAATAGCCCGGTCGAGATGTCGAGCCAGGCCGCGCCGAGCTGGCGCCCGATTCGTGCCAGCGCCAACAGCAGGTTGGGCCGTCCGCCCTCCAGCAGCGCGTCCTCGGTGAGCGTGCCCGGCGTGATCAGCCGCACGATTTCACGGCGCAGCGGCGCCTTGCCGATGCGGGAAGCGGCAGCCTCCATCTGCTCGGCCACCGCCACCCGGAAGCCGCGCCGGATCAGCCGGGCAAGGTAGCCTTCCGCGGCATGTATTGGCACGCCGCACATCGGGATCGGCTTGCCCTCGTGCTCGCCCCGGGCGGTGAGCGCGATGCCAAGCGCGCTGGCGGCCAGTGCGGCATCGTCGAAAAACAACTCGTAGAAATCACCCATGCGGAAAAACAGCAGCGCGTCGGGCTGCTGCTCCTTGGCGGCGAGCCACTGCGCGATCACGGGGGAGGCGGCCATAATCCAGCCATCCGACGCCGAATGTCAGCCGTCAAGCAAGCTTAGGCAGTCCGATGGGCAAAACCCCTCTCCCGCATGCGGGAGAGGGTTGGGTGAGGGCGCTTCCTAGCGGCTCTTTTTGTAGAGCTTGGTCGCCACCTCAAACATCTCTTGCGGCGCGTAATTGGGGGTGAAAGCCCCGTAATTGCCGGCCAACTCAGGAATTTTGCCGCCCTCGGGATGACCGTCGACCACCTCGAGTTCGCCCGGCGGGTCGCCCGGAAGTGCCTGCTCGCCACCGCCCCAGATGCCTGCCGCTTCGCCGTAGTCAGACGGGCTGAACTTGTACAGCCGGCGATGGCTGCCTTCATTCAGGTATTTCTGGCATTCCGGAATGCGCGAGAGATCGATGTTCGGCGTGGGCAGCATCTTCTCGATCGCGACGCCCGTGAGTTGCTTCAGCGCCAACGCATAGGCGTGTGCGTGCACCGAGCCACGCACCAGCAGGTAGCCGCAGACCTCGCGTCCGGTCGGCTCCTTCATCGTCTCGTAGACCCGCAGCTTGTGGATGCGGGCGCCGCATTCCAGGTGGAAGTTGTGCAGCAGGTCGATGATCACGTTGCCCGTTGTGGTCACCATGTCGGTGTTCCACGACAAGCCATTGCTGTTGACCGGGGTCGAACCACCGCCGTTGGACAAGAAGGCGCCGGGCAGGCTGGTGTCCTGCATGGCCGCGAACGGCGCCTTGGACACGTCCACCTCTTCGGTCTGGTCGCCGGGACCGTTGGCCAGCATAGCGATACCGGTGCTCACCAGCTCCACATGTCCAAGCTCCTCAGCGAAGATCGCGGAAACCAGGCTGTAGAACGGCCGCAGCTTGGACTTGCTGCGGAAATTGAAGCTCTGGAACATGTAGTTGCCGAGAGTGGACATCTCGCCGTACTTGCCGCCGAGCAGTTCCTGCAGCGCTGCCGCTGCATTGGGATCGGGCTTCTTTGGCTCGGGTAGCTCGGCCTGCAGCTTGTCTATCCGCATGAACATTATGTTCGTTCCTTCTGCAGCGTCATGCTGCCTTGAACCAGGACGTTTGGCGGAAGCGGAAGTGTCCGCCGGTAGCCGGGACGTGATCAATTGTGGGCGGCATCGACATTCTTCCGGGGCGGCGGCATGGTCCGCCCGCGCATGGAGAAACGGCAAGGATGGATGCAGCGGCGAACCGCCTAGCAACAGGCGAGGCGGGTGAGATGGGACGGCGGTTGCGCGCCATCTTCGGCGGTTCGATCGGCAATCTGATCGAATGGTATGACTTCTACGTCTATAATTCATTCGCCATTTACTTTGCCAAATACTTCTCCGCCAGCAACGACGCCAATACGCGTTTCATCACGGTGTTCGGCATCTACGCCATCGGCTTCTTCATCCGCCCGGTCGGCGGCCTGTTGCTCGGCTACTACGCCGACCGCAGCGGGCGCCGCGCCGCGCTGACCCTCTCGGTGACGCTGATGTGCGCCGGTTCGGCCATGATCGCGGTGCTGCCGACCTATGCGAGCGTGGGCGTTTGGGCGCCGCTGCTGCTGCTACTGGCCCGGCTGCTGCAGGGCCTGTCGCTTGGCGGGGAATATGGCACCTCGGCCACCTATCTCAGCGAAGTGGCGGGCTCACGGCTGCGCGGGTTCTACAGCTCGTTCCAGTATGTGACGCTGATCGGCGGCCAAGTGCTGGCGGCGCTGATCCTGGTGGTGATGCAGCAGGTGCTGTCGCGCGAGGAGATCGGCGATTGGGGCTGGCGCGTGCCGTTCGCGATCGGGGCCGCCTGCGCGCTGTTCGGCCTGTGGCTGCGCCGCCGTCTGCCGGAGACGGAGGAGTATCAAGCCGTCGCCCGCCAGAACCGGGGCAGCCTGCTGCGATCGTTGCTGCAGCACCCGCGCGAGCTGGCGCTGGTGTTCGGCCTCACCATGGGCGGCACCACGGCGTTCTACACCTTCAGCAGCTACATGCCGACCTACCTGTCCAACACGCTGAAGTTCCCGCAGGCCTGGGTGGCGGACATCTCGTTCATCACCCTGCTGCTGTTCGCCGCCATGCAGCCGCTATTTGGCTGGATCAGCGACCAGGTGGGGCGCAAGCCGGTGCTGCTCTGGTTCGGCGTGCTGGGCACGCTGGGCACGGTGCCGTTGCTGACGGCGCTGGGTGGAGCGCATGGTTTCTGGGAGGCGCTGCTGCTGATCTTGGCCGCGCTGGCGATCGTCTCGGGCTACACCTCGATCAACGCCGTGGTGAAGGCCGAGCTGTTTCCCGCCGGCATCCGCGCGCTGGGCGTCGGCGTCCCGTATGCGCTGGCGGCCTCGGTGTTCGGCGGCACGGCCCCGCTGATCGCGCTGCAGTTCCGCGACGCCGGGCATGAAACCTGGTTCTACTGGTACGTGGCGTTGCTGATCTTCGGCTCGCTGCTGGTCTACGCCACCATGCCGGACACCAAAAAAACCAGCCGCATGGCGGCTTAGGTCGAATCCGGCCTGGATAACATCAGTCCGGACTCCCCTGTGTCTGCGTTCCTTTTCTCCCTCTCCCGACGAGAGAGGGCTTTTGGGGACTGAGGTGGCTCGAAACGTCCTTACAGGCGCAGCGGCGGGTCTGGATCGGGTTCCTGGCCCGGCGGGATGTCCAGCGGCCGGGGCGGCGGCGCATCCGGGTCTTCCAGCGGCGGAGGCGGCTGTGGCGGTCCCGGTGGCACGATCGGCTCAGGCATTTGTGCGCGCATGGCTATTGCTCTCGGTGGCATCGCACAACGGCTGGGCGGGCCGGCGGGTTGCGTGGCTCGTCGCACGGGGGAGCGGCTACGCGCGCTTCTTGCCCTTCTTTACCGGCACGTCCACCGCCTTGCCCTTCTTCACCGGCCGCTCCCGTTCGCGCATTTGGCTCGGCGCCGAGCCGCCCTTGGCGCGGTCCAGCACGAAGCGGGCGTAGTCGTCCATGTCGCCGGCGAAGGGCGCCACGGTGCCGTCGGCGGCCAGCCAAAGCCGGTCCGCCACCAGTTCCATCAGCGAGCGGTCGTGGGTGATCAGGATCACGGCGCCTTCGTAGTCGTTCAGCGCGTCCAGCAGCGCGCGGCGGCTGTCGATGTCCAGGTGGTTGGTCGGCTCGTCCAGGATCAGCAGGTGCGGTGCGGCCATCGCCACCAGGTTCAGCAGCAAGCGCGCCCGCTCCCCGCCCGACAGCGATTCCACCTTGGTGCCCTGCTTCTCGAACCCCAGGCCGAAGGTGGCCAGACGGGAGCGCAGCGCCGTGTCGCTGTCATCCGGGCGGGCGCGGCGGATGATGTCCATCGGCGTTTCCGCCGGGTCGAGCGCCTCGATCTGGTGCTGGTGGAACCAGCCGACGCCCATCCGGCGCTCCCGCTGAATGGCGCCGGACAGCGGGTGAAGCGCGCCGGCCGCCAGCTTGGCGAAGGTGGACTTGCCCGCTCCGTTCACGCCGAGCAGCCCGATGCGGTCGTCCAGGTTCAGCCGCAGGTTGAGCTTGGAGAGGATCGGCGTGCTGTCATAGCCCACCGCCACTCCCTCCAGCCGCATCAGCGGCGGCGCCAGCGGGCGCGGGGGCGAGGGGAGCATGAACGGCGCCACCCGTTCCTCGATGGTGGCGGTGATGGGCGCCAGCTTGGCCAGCCGCTTGACCCGGCTCTGCGCCTGCGCCGCCTTGCTCGCCTTGGCGCGAAACCGGTCGACGAAAGATTGCAGATGCGCCCGCTCCGCCTCCTGCTTGGCGCGTGCCGAGGCTTGCAGACGGATCTTTTCCGCCCGGCGTTCCTCGAACTGGTCGTAGCCGCCGGGATACAGCTCGAGCTTGCCCTCGCTGAGATGCAGGATGTGGTCGACCGAGTTGTTCAGCAGCTCGCGGTCATGGCTGATGATCAGCGCGCCGTGGGGGTAGCGCTTCAGCCGCGATTCGAGCCAGAGCGCGCCTTCCAGGTCAAGGTAGTTGGTGGGCTCGTCCAGCAGCAGCAGGTCGGGGGCAGCGAACAACGCGGCGGCCAGCGCCACCCGCATCCGCCAACCCCCCGAGAACTCGGCCATCGGGCGCTGCAGGTCGGCGGCGGAGAACCCTAGGCCGGACAGGATTTCTCCGGCGCGGGCGGGTGCGCTGTCGGCGTCGATCTCCGCCAGCCGGTCGTAGATGTCGGCCATCCGCTCCGGCTCGGCTGTCTCGAGTTCGGCGTGCATAGCCTCCCGCTGCTCATCGGCGGCGAGGATGGTGTCGAGCAAGCTGACCGACGTGGCCGGGTGCTCCTGCTCCACCGAGCCGATGCGCGCGGCTTTGGGCAGGGTGATGTCGCCGTCATTGGCGGCAAGCTGCCCGGTGATGAGCTTGAACAGCGTGCTCTTGCCCGCCCCGTTGCGCCCGACCAGCCCCACCTTGGCGCCCGTGGGAAGGCGCACGGTGGCGCCCGTGAACAGGCGCCGCCCCCAGGCGGTCAGGACGAGGTTCTCGATCTCTAGCATGCGCCGCGTCTACCGCAGTGCAGCGATCCTGGCGAGGGTTAGCTTCCAGCGTGCCCAATCTCGTGCAGCAACTCGCCCTCGGTCAGCAGTTGCGGCAGCACGTCGGGGTCGCGGCCCGGCGGGTAGAACACGTAGAGCGGCACCCCGTCGCGCCCATGGTCATGCAGGAAGGCGGAGATCGCCGGGTCCTGCCGGGTCCAGTCGCCCTTGAGGTAGGCGACGTGGGAGCGGGCGAAGGCGTCGCGGGTGGCCTGTGGGGCGAGCGCCAGGCGTTCGTTGACCAGGCAGGAGAGGCACCACGCGGCCGTCATGTTCACGAACACGGGCCGGCCTTGCTGCCGCAGCTCGGCCAGCCGGGCGGCGCTGAACGGCTCGCTGCCTTCCACCGCGGGGCCGGGCGCCACCAGCAACCCAGCGGCGACGCACATGGCGGCCAAAGCGCCAACCTGGCCGAGCCGCCGCGCCCGGCGGGTGCCGCGGCTGGAGGGCGCCCGGCTCGTGTCGGACAGCGACGCCCGCTGCCGGAGCGAAGCGGCGGAAAACAGGGATGAGACGCGATGCCAGCCCCGCCGGTTCCACGCCCATCGGGAC
>CAXTNN010000255.1:0-5758 GCA_964245545.1 uncultured Acetobacteraceae bacterium
ACTACCTGGACGAGACCCCCATCAACGCCACCGCCTTCACCGTGGAGGCCATTGCATCCGACCTGCAGGCGGCCGGGCAGGGCGGCATCGTCTCGCTCCCGGTCTCGATCCGCGACTTCCCGGTCTATGCGCTGCGGGTGCTTGCCACGGCACGGGAGGCGCTGCACGCCGCCGGCGCGGCGGACCCGGCGGCCCATGTGGTGGTCTACCGCTCCGCCTGGAACGTGCGCATCTTGCTGTCGCTGCGGCCTTGGGGCTCGGCCGATATCGTCGCCGTCCGCCGCTGGTGCGACGAGCGCTCGTTTGACGTCTCCTATTATCCCGGCATCGATGTCGCTGCCGCCCGCGCCGGCCTCTACAACGACCTGCCAGCCGTCTCCTTTGATCAGCAGGACGAAGCCGGGGGCGCCGGGTCAGACGACGCGATTGCCGACGAGGCGCTGGCGGTGCTGAAGGGGCTGCCCACGGCGTCCGACGCGGCCTTCTCGCTCGCTCCCGCCACGCTGGACCGGCCTGCCTACTACAACGTGCTGCGGCTGGACCATCTGAGCAGCATCCTGCGCCGGCTGGAAATCTTGCCGCAGCCGGAAATCGGCCAGATGGTCAATCTCGCCGTGCTCGCCCAGGCGGCGCTGGTGGCGCTGGTGGTGCTGGTGGTGCCGCTTTGGGCCGGCGAGCGGCTTGGCGTGGCGGCGGCCGCAGCGCTGCGGCCGGTGACCTACTTCGCCGCGCTTGGCCTGGGCTTCCTCATGATCGAGCTTGCCGCCATCGAGCGCGCCAGCCTTTACCTGAACGACCCGACCGCCGCCTTCGCCCTGGTGCTGACGGCGATGCTGGTCTGCTCCGGGCTCGGCAGCCTGCTCGCCGAACGGGTCACGCCGCGAGCGATCGGGATCGCCACCGCTTGCGCGGCGCTTTGGTGCGTGGCGGCGTCCGACCTGCTGATGCCGGCGATGCTGGCTACGATTGCCTTGCCGGTGGCGCTGCGGGCCGTGCTTGTGGTGGCGGCGCTGGCCCCCGTTTCGATCGTGCTTGGCATGCCGTTTCCGCTGGCCTTGGGGCGGCTCGGTGCCGGGCCGATGCTGCCGTTCGCCTGGGCGGTAAACGGCGCGTTCAGCGTTGTGGCAACACCGCTCGCCAATCTTCTCATCACCCAAGCCGGAATCCACTGGGTGCTGCTAGCCGCTGCGGCTGCCTATGCTATAGCCTTCGCCACATCGCTCTCCTACCGAAAGGCCGCGCAGTGGCAGCCATCGCCCACCTGACCCGGCGTCATGTTCTCACGGCCGCATGTGCGGCGACTTTTGCCTCCGTCCGTACCCCCGCGCGTGCCGCCGAGAGCACGGGCTGGACCCGGCAGGCATTCCAGGACGCCATGCGCAAGTCCGGCCGCCCAGTGGACCTGACGGACACGCAATTCGCCGCCATCCAGGCCCGCAAGCCCGCCGCCATGGCCCGCATCGAGGCGTATTTGAAGGAGCATTTGCAAAGCGCCGATCCGGCCGTGCTGCGCGCCTTCGATGCAGTGCCGCGCGAGTACTTTCAATACAACTACGCCGACCATCATACCTTATGCGGCGAGGCCTACGAGCCAGAGCCGAAGCCGTGGGCGATTGGCTATGGCTCCGCCCTGTCGGACTATCTGGGTCAGGCGTACATGACGCAGGTATGCCGGCCTACCGCCACCGATGTGACGCTGGAAATCGGCACCGGCAGCGGCTTCCAGTCCTCGCTGTTGTCCCGCATCGTCAAGCACGCTTACACCATCGAGATCATCGAGCCGCTCGGTGCCGCGACCGCCAAGCTGTGGAACCCGCTGGGCTACGACAACATCTCAAGCCGGGTCGGTGACGGCTATTATGGCTGGCCCGAGGTAAAGGACGGGTTCGACGTTATCATCGTCACCTGCGCCGCCCAATACCCGCCGCCGGACCTGTTCAAGCAGCTCAAGCCCGGCGGCCGGATGGTGATTCCGATCGGGCAGCCATTCAAGCGCGGGCAGGTGCTCTACATCTACACCAAGGATGAGAGCGGGAAGGTGCATTCCAAGCGCGATGTCGGCGTGTTCTTCATCCCTATGACCGGCACGATGATGACGCGGCCTCAGCCCGCGGCGGCAGCCGCGCCAACCCCGGTGGCTGCGGCTCAACCACCAGCAGCGCCCGCGGACGCGGCCCCAGCGCCGTAAGCGATTCGATCGCGAACGCCCTGACTAGAACCAGTCAGGGCGTTTATAGCTCAGCGGTGTGGCCGTTTACGGTCAAGGTGAAACCGCTCTAAACTGTCCCCCACGAACAGGGGAGGCCTACTCGTGCGGGCAATACACTTAGCGATGGCTGCGGCGGGCGCCTCGCTGCTGATGGCTGGCTCGGCCTTTGCGCAGACCAACCTGTCGCCCGGAGGGATTTCCGCCGGCGCGCCCAAGCCGCCGCCGCTGAGCAACAAGCCTGCCGAAGCGCCCCCCGCCGCGGTTCCCGGCGCCCGGGCCCGGCCGGACACGGTGGTGCCTGCCGATCGTACAACGGCGGACCTGCCGCCCACCGAGGCGCTGTTTGACGCCATCAACCGTGGCGACATCGCCTCCGCTCGCGACGCCGTCTCCCGCGGGGCAGACTTGGACGCGACCAACTTGCTCGGCCTGACGCCCACTGAGCTTTCGGTGGATCTGGCCCGCAACGACATCACCTTCCTGCTGCTTTCACTGCGCGGCGGCGGCGGCGGTGTGCACGCGCCGCAGCAAACGGCAGATAGCGCGCCCATGCCGGCTGCCGTCTCGAAGCATTCGCGCGAACCGCAGCATGTCGCCAGGCCGGTGACGCAAGCCGCGGCGCGGACGCAAGCCCCGCCGCTGTTTGCCGGCAACGGCGGCGCCCCTAACCCCTCCGCCGGCTTCCTCGGCTTTGACGCCGGACGTTGATGCAAGCCCACGTCATGGCTCGGTGTGAACCGCTGGCGTCCGGCGCTGCAGCAGCCCATTCCTTCGGCTGCTAGACCGACCGAGATTGCGCTGACTGTGGCCCGCTCGATGCCGGCCTAGCTTGGTTCGAAACGGCGATTCACAGTCTGACTGACTCCAGTCAGGACAGTTAAGCGGTCCTGATGTTGACCAGGAAGTCGGCCACATGCCCGCGCATGCCGATTTCTCGGTCTCCCACCGCACTGGCTGCGTGCAACACCCGGGCGGCCACGCTCCCAGTTTCCTCGGCGTCACGCTGCACTTCACCAGCGGTGCCGCTCACATCCTGGGCGCTGCTCACCGCACCGGCGATGTTGCGGCTGATTTCTTCGGTCGCGGTCGCCTGCTGCCGCATCACGGCCGAGACTTCGGTGGCCACGCCGCTGATCTCGCCGATGGTCGCGTCGATGCCTTGCAGCGCGTTGACGGCCTCGGCGGTGCAGACCTGAATGGCCCCAATCTGCTCCGATATCGTCTCGGTCGCCTGGGCCGCCTGCAGCGCCAGCACTTTCACCTCTTCGGCGACCACCGAAAAGCCGCGGCCTGCCGGCCCAGCCCGCGCGGCCTCGATCATGGCGTTCAAAGCCAGGAGCTTGGTACGGGCCGCAATGTCATGGATCGTCGTCACCACGGCGCCGATTTGGCCCGCTGCACCGCTGAGCCGCGTGATCGTCGCCGTGGTCTGTCCCGCCCGCTCGATAGCCCGGTTGGCCATCTCAATCGACCCGGCAACGCCGCGGCTGACGGTGGCGGCGGTGGCTGCCAAATCTCGGATGGCCGTGGCCGTGGCTTCGACATGGATTGATGCCCGATGGGCACCGGCGGCCATGGAGGCAGCCCGCTGCGCCGTCGTGCCCGAGGCGCGGGCGAGCTGTTCAGCCAGCGTCCGCATCTCGCCGGATACCTGGGCCAAGTCGTCCAGCGCGGCGGCGGCGACGCCGCTGAAACCGCGCGTGCCAGCTTCCAGCACTTCGGCCGTGCGTTGCCGTGCCCCATAGTCAAGCGCCTGACGCTCGGCAAACCGCGCAAGTTCGACCCGGCGCAGCCGCTCGCGGGCATTCAGCAGGTAGGCTCGCCGCAGCGCACTGTCGACTTTGTAGTTCGCCAGGAGCGACATCAGCCCGACAATGACCACCGAGCTGACAATCTGGTCCTTCGCGTGTGGGATAACCTCACGCATTCCCGCCATGTCGATGGCTGTAATGAGGAAAACGATTACAGTGGTCCATGCTGCCACCGTGAAGCGCACTGAGACCACGACATTGACGTATAAGAGAGTGATAATTGGGCTGTAGTTGTACAGCATGGCCACTGGAATCTGGCTGCGATTATTGATTGCTAGTCCGGCGATCAGGCTTATCACGGCGAAAAAGCTTGGTATAGACTCCACCAGAACTGTTCGCCGCGCCTGGCTGGTGTAAATAATGGCGACTATGGAGAGCGGCGTTACCAGGAGCAACTGCACCAACGTCGTCAACACCGCAACGTCGGGCAGATTCCTGAAGTAGGTGAAAAGTAGCAGGTCGTAAGCGATAAGGCTGACCGTGTTGTAGAGAACAAACATTTGCCGGCGCTCGCTGCCGGTGTCGCGCTCGAACATCGCCTCCAGAACAGGCGGGAACCTCAGGCGAAAACCTTTTGCGGTCAGGCTCGCTTCAATCAACTCGGCGGTTGGCTGCTCGTCCTGGTCAGGCGCCTCCAGCTTCTGTTCTGTCATACTGTCCTACGCGGCTGCAAAGCCAGGTTCGCCCGTCGAGTCATCCTTGGTGCGCCTTATAACAGGCAATGCGTTTACAGGACGTTACGAGGCCAACGGCATCACCAAGCTCGCTCCATCCATCCCGGCAGACACGGCTGGAAGACGGATTACCTCCTTGCCGGTCACGCCGGACAAGGTGCTGGCGGCGCTGCGCGACAAAACCGGTCCTGGTATGGCCGTTACTTAACCATGAACTGCCGGAACGCCTCCGCCCAGTCCGGATGCCAGCGGGACAGGGCAGGGCGGTTTTCGATCACGTCCTCCATCGCCCAGCGCATGCGCTTTTCGTCCAACGCGCGCGGCGTGTCGTGGTCGGGGCAGAGGATGTAGAAATCGCCCGCGTCCATCCCCGCCAGCATGAACTCCACCACCTGCTCGGGCGTCCAAGCGCCCTCCGGCTTGGTGTCGGTGCGCACCCGGGTGAAGCCGGTGAAGGTGAAGCCGGGGATCAGCAGGTGCGCGCTGACCGGCGTGCCGAGCAGGTCATGCCCCAGCGCCTCCGTCACCACCCGGATGCCAGCCTTGCTCACGTTGTAGGCCGTGTCCCCCGGCGGCGTGGTGATCCCCTGCTTCGACCCGGTGTTGATGATCACCGCCGGGCGGCCTGCGGCCAGCAAGGTGGGGGTGAATACCTGTACGCCGTTGATCACGCCCCAAAGATTGGTCTCCAGGATAGCCCGCCAGCGCTCCGGCCCGGCGGAGAGGCCGCCGCCGCCCTCGCGCCCGGCATTGTTCATCACGGCGGCGATGTCGCCGAAATGCTCCATCGCCTGGTCCCGCAGCGCCACCACCGAACCGGTCTGGCTGACATCGGTGGTGACGGCCAGCACCCGGGCGCCGGTGCCCGCCAGCTTGGCGGCCTCACGGACCAGCGCTGCCTCGTCGATATCGGCCATGCAGACGTCCAGGCCCATGGCGGCAAAGCGCTGCGCCGCGGCCAGCCCGATGCCGCTGGCAGCCCCGGTGATCACGGCCGCGCGGCCGGGGGTGAGGGCAGGGTGGGTCATGGCGGCAATCCTTCGTCGGAATAGCCGCCATATGGG
>CAXTNN010000256.1:0-5743 GCA_964245545.1 uncultured Acetobacteraceae bacterium
GCGCGAGCAGGGCGGCGTAGAACGCATCCTCGTGCCGGTGCAGAACGGAGCGCACCAGCCGCTCCAGCCGTTCCGGCGATGACGGTTCCACGCTTTGGTTCCGGCATCGCTCGCGTGCCGCGACAAGCAGCCGGTCCGGACGGCGTTCAAGGGCGAGCACCTGACTGTCCAGCCAACGGCCGAGCGCCTCGGCGTCCTCCAGCGTGGCCTCTCGGAAGCCGAGCGCCGTGCGGATCTGGGCACGGTGGTATTCGATGGTCCTGCCGCGCCAGTCGTAACATTGCCACATAGCCGCAGCCACGCCGATTTGACCTGCGACGGCCTCGATTGCAGCAAGGGGCACATCCTCGGCACGTCGCGGAAACCGCCCCTCGGCCTGGAACGCCTTGAGCAACACGGCGAAGCCCAGCCGCGTGGTTCCGGTCTTGTTGCCCAGCAGGGCACGGTCGGCCGCGCGCAGTGTCCAGCGATCGTCGCTGTTCTCCGATCGGGCGGACGGCTGCTCTGGCACGCGCTCAGGTCAGCGATAATGCTGCATTGCCCGCCTACCCGGGGTGCTGCGGGAGATCACGAGAACGCAGCCGCGTGGTCGCGCGCGAAGTTCGCAAAAGCCCGCGGCGGCTGGCCTGTCGCGTCCTGCACCCCAGAGGCGACGGCAGCGGCCTCGCCGCGCCGGTAGTGGGCATAGTCCTCGACCAGGCCGTCCGCCTGCCAGGGAGGCATGCCCATGCCGAGCAGGGCGTCCCGCATGGCGTCGGGCGGGATGTCGACAAAGGTGACGGGACGCCCGACCGCGTCGGAGATGGCGGCCGCCATCTCAGCGTGCGTCAGCGCCTCGGGGCCGGTGAGGGTATAGGTCCGACCCTCGTGGCCGGGCTCGGTCAGCGCCGCCGCAGCGACCGCGGCGTTGTCGCGCACGTCCACAACGCTGATTGCAGCGCCTGCGGCAGCGGCGAAGAACTTGCCATCCGACTTGATCGATGTGCCGAACCCGAGCAGGCCCTGCATGAACAGGTTGGGCCGCAGAAACGTGTAGGCCATCCCCGACTCCTGGATCGCGTGCTCCACCGCTGCGTGGTAGCGCAGGAAGCGCACCGGGGAATTCTCATCGGCGGCGAACTGGGACAGCTTGACCAGATGCCGCAGGCCGGTGCGCCGGGCGACGTCCACGAAGGTGCGTTGCTGAGCCTCGGCGTGTTCCGTGGAGTTGGTGAGCAGGAACGCCCTTTCGATCCCTCTCAGGACGCGTTCGAGGGAGGCCGGGTCGTTGAAGTCGCCCTCGGCCAGCTCGACTTTGGCCAGCCCGGCAATCTTCCCCGCATCGTTCTTCGAGCGGACCATGGCGCGCACCGGGACGCCCCGGGATGCGAGTAGCTTGATGAGTTCGGTCCCGTTGCTGCCGGTCGCGCCGGTGATGAGGATCATTGGTTCAGCTCCATCGCAGGGTGGTATCCGTCGCTCGACAGGACGCTGGTCATTGCTGATCCTGCCGGGTTGAACGAACCTGAGGACAGGCGCCCCATTTTTCCAACAGATAATGCTTATGGTGCTATATTCGGCGCATGGATGATTTGCGTTCGGTCGATCTGAACCTGCTGGTGATCCTGGACGCCCTCCTGGACGAGGCGCATGTGACGCGCGCCGCGACCCGGCTCGGGCTATCGCAGCCCGCGTCGTCCAGTGCTCTTGACCGTCTCCGGCACCTGTTCGGCGACAGGCTGCTTGAACGCGGGAAGGGCGGGATGCGCCCGACACCCGCAGCGGAGGCGCTGCGCCCGGCCTTGAAAGCGGCGCTTGCCTCGATCCGGGATGTGTTGCACGCCCCGATGACGGACCTGGCCACAGTCCGTCAGACCGTGCGCCTCGTGATGGCGGATGCGCCCGCAGCAGCATTAGTAACCGAGCTGCACCGGCGCCTCGCCGTGACCGCCCCCGACGTTACCCTCGTGGTTCTGCCATGGCGCGGGGCGGCGGAGGCCGTCGGACAGCTCACGCGCGGTGAGGCAGAACTGGTGGCCTCGGTCCTGCCGCCGCTGGACCCTGTCTTCTTCCGCCAAGTGGCGCTGCTGCAGGAGCGCTACCTCGTGACCATGCGCCGTGACCACCCGGCAGCGGCGCGGTTCGATCTCGACCGCTGGCTGGCCTACCCGCACCTCGTTGTGTCGGGGCGTGGCGAGGTCTCAACGCCGCTCGACGCCGAGCTGGCCGGCCGCGGCCTGCGCCGCCGGGTCGGCGCCGTGATCCCAAGCTTCCTCATGGTGCCGCCTCTCCTGCTCGGCTCAGACCTGATTGCCATGCTGCCGAGCACGTGCGTCCCGCGGGACGGGATGGGCCCGCTCGTCGCGTTCCCGCCACCCGTGGCGGTGGACGGCTTCCGCCTTGACCTTGCTTGGCACAGCCGCAAGGACCAGGACGTCGTCGTCCGGCATGTCGCCGCCGAGATGACCTCGATGCTGCAGTCGATGCCGCCGTCACTCGGCTGAACGGGGCTGCGGCAGAGACGCACCTTCCTGAATGGACATGTCGTCGCCTTGGTTGCGTCTACCCCGGCGTCGGGCGGTTCACCAGTGCGCGCCAATAGCGGCGCGCAATCATGAACGACCCGACGCAAAATGATGCGCCGTTTCCGACGCACATTGTCTGAGACGGATGGGCGCGTTCGGCGCACGCTGGTTGAGACTGGACGCACGATCGGTGAGACGGACGCGAAATCAAGCCGCAGCAACATCGGCTCGCTGGAACCCTCTGGTCTGGCAGGAGGCTTCCGTGCGTATCAGCGAGCGACCGCGACGGCGAAGGGTTTGAAGCCGGACGCGCGCATGATGTCCGGCACCATGAGCATCACGGCTTCGGGACCGCGTGCGGTCTGGATGCCACCGAGGTCGAGCATCGCTCCGTCCTCCCAGCCCATGTCCGCCAGCAGCGACCGGACAGCGGCCTTGGCCTGCGCATCGTTGCCCGACAGGAAGGCCGTCGGTGTCGCCGCCAGCAGGCGCGGGTTGCTCATCACCGACGCCAGCATGGTGTTCAGCGTCTTGACGACGCGGGTCGCCGGCAGAGCGGCCTGCAGCCGCTCGGCGAGGCTGTCGGAGGGATAAAGCAGACCACTCGGCCTGCCCTCTCCATCGCGGCCGGTGGCGTTGGCCACGTCGACCAGCAGCTTGCCCGCCAGCGGCTCCGCCAGTGCGCCGAGCCGTTCCAGGCTGGTGTCGCCCGGCGTCGCGTTGAAGACGATTTCTGCAGCCGCGACCGCCTCGGCCGGTAGGGCGAACTCTACCTCCGGTCTCTGCCAGCGCGACTGCGCTTCCGCCGGCTGCCGTGCGCCGATGGTGAGCCGGTGACCGGCAGTGGCGAGACCCGAAGCAAGACTGGTGGCGACGCGGCCTGAACCGAGAATGGCGATGGTGGTCATGCGGTCGGTTCCGAAGAGGGAAAGGAGAGGGCGGCCAGGATGGCCGGGTGAAGGATAGGTGAGCTGGCGAGGAAGTCGCCCGACGCCGCGGTCCAGCGCGCCCCGGCCAGATCGGTGACGAGGCCGCCCGCTTCCCGAACCAGCAGTGCTCCGCCGATCAGCCCGGCGCGAACGCTGCCGTGCTGCCAGAAGGCGTCCAGACGGCCCGCCGCCACATCGATCAGTTCCAGCGTGGTCGGCACCGACAAGCGCACCAGCAGCGCCGCATCCAGCAGCGCGCCGGCCGATCGGAGCATCCGCGATCGGATCGCCTTGCTCTCGCCGGGACTGGCTTGCCCGCTGGCGACAATCGCGGCCTCGAGCGACCGCTTCGCCGAAACGCGAAGCGGCCGGCCGTTGTTGAAGGCACCTCCGCCGAGGTGGGCCGTGTAGGTCTCGCCCGTCAGTGGGATGGTGATCGCGACCATTACCGGCTCACCATCGCGCACCAGCGTCGCCGTGACCCCCCAGCCCGCTCGGCCGTGGAGGTGGTTGACGTTGCCCTCGGCGGGATCGGCGACCCACCACTCGCCGGCGGGCAGGGCGCCTTCCTCTTCCTCGTCCGCTGTCCAGTGCGAGCCGGGTCGTGCCGCGAGCAGGGCCTCGCGCAGGGTCGGCTCGACCGCGGCATCGTTGGCGGCAACGCCGGCCAGAAGGTCAGGCTTCGTGGTGGGGGACGGCGTGGCATGGAAACGTGCCAGCAGTTGCTGGCCGGCCTGCTCGACCACCTGGATGACCCGGGCGAGCAGCACCTCGTCCGATGCGATCTGGTACATGTTTCTGGGTTTTCGGCTGAGTTGATCCATAGAAATTGCCCTCACGGTCACCCTTCCACTACTCGCGTTCTCCATGAGCCCGAGATCCGACCTGCCTACTCTGAAACCGCGGAAATCCGCCCGTCAGGCGCGATCAGTCGCGACCGTGGAGGTGATCGTCGAAGCGGCAGCTCGCATTCTGGAGACGGCCGGACGAGCCGGCTTCACGACGAATGCCATCGCCGAGCGGGCCGGGGTGAGCGTGGGATCGCTCTACCAGTATTTCCCCAACAAGGATGCGATCACGCGGGCGTTGATCCGCCGCGAGTTGGAGGGGCTGGAGGCGGCAGTGAACGCGATCGACGTCGCCCAGATGACACCAAACCCGCTCAGTCGCTTCATCGCAATCGCGGTGGGCCAGCAGATGAACCGGCCTGCTCTCGCGCAATGGCTGGAGATCGAGGAGGATCGCCTCGGCGCCAGCGGCGACGTCGATCCGGCACGCGAGCGGGTTGCGGGTGCTTTATCGGCGATCCTGGCCGCGACCGGACAACCGGCCGGACCCGAGGTCGTGCACGACGTGATGGCGGTGGTCGCCGCGCTGGTGAACGCCGCGGCTGCGCGGGGGGAGCACGACACCGAGCGGCTGATCGCCCGCGTCGAAGCCGTTGTCAAATGACGGCTGAACGCAGCCTGATCCGCTCATGCTTCGGATGGTGACGGTCGGCAGCGATCACCCTCATGAGCGGTCGATGTCTGCGAGTCACCACCTGCGGTCATAGCCTCATAGAGGTCTACCCCAGCGGCACAGCTACACGAGACGCCGAGGCGCGTCTCGCATGGGTTGTTTCCAGGGTTCCGAGACGATAGCCTGAGCAGGTCCAGACCCAAACAGGACGGACTGCTCCACATCCATGCCGACCTACGGCTACGCCCGCGTCAGCACTCTCGACCAGGATCTCACCATCCAGCGGATCGCCCTCAAAGCGGCCGGGGCGAGCGTCATCCGCGCCGAAAAGGCCAGCGGGTCGCGCCGCGACGGCCGGACCGAGCTGCAAGTGCTGCTCGACTTCGTGCAGCCCGGCGACACCCTTGTGGTGACGCGCATTGACCGCCTCGCCCGGTCCATGAAGGATTTGCAGGACATCGTCCACGAGCTGAAGGAGCGCGGCGTAGCCCTGCGCGCGACCGAACAGCCGGTGGACACAAGCACCGCGGCCGGCAAGGCGTTCCTCGACATGCTGGGCGTATTCGCCGAGTTCGAGACCAACCTGCGCCGCGAGCGCCAGCTCGAAGGCATCAAGGCTGCCAAGGCGCGTGGCATCTACAAAGGACGCAAGCCCACCATCGACGCCGCCGAGCTGCGGCGCCTGCGCGACGAGGAAAAACTCGGCCCCGCCGCCATCGCTCGCCGGCTCGGCATTGGACGGGCCAGCGTCTACCGGGTGCTCGGCAAGCCAGCCGCACCAGCGTAGCTCCCCGACTCAGGCAAGCGGCTTACCTTGCGGCTAGTGTCAGCAACGTTGGGTGTGCCCCT
>CAXTNN010000257.1:0-5700 GCA_964245545.1 uncultured Acetobacteraceae bacterium
ACGCGCCTGCGCCAGCGCCGCCACCATATCGGCCTGGCCGGCGCCCAACTCGAAGATGGCGACGCCGCCCGGCGCCAGCAAGCCGGGCAAGGCCGCCAACACCGCCCGGTAGGCGCCAAGACCGTCCGGCCCGCCATCCAGCGCCGCGGCCGGTTCGTACCAAGCCACTTCCGGCATCAAGCCTGCCAGGTCGCCGGTCTGGATGTAGGGCGGGTTGCACAACACGAGGTCGAACTGGCCGGCAAGCGGCGCAGCCCAGTCGGCGCAAACCGCGGCAGCCCGGCCGGCCAGCCCGAGATAGTCTGCGTTGAAGCGGGCCAGAGCGGCCGCAGCGGGGGAATAATCCACCCCCACCCCCCAGGCGGACGGAAACTCCAGCAGGGCGGCGAAGAGCAAGCATCCCGTGCCGGTGCCGAGATCCAGCACGCGCCGGACGCCGCTGGCATCGCACAGCGCCTTGGCCGCCTCGACCAGCGTCTCTGAGTCAGCGCGCGGGATCAGCGTGTCGGCCGAGACGGCCACGTGGAAGCTCCAGAACGGCTGCTGCCCGGTGATGAAGGCCAGCGGCTCCCGATCGGCGCGGCGGCTCACCATGGCGTCGAAACCGGGGGCCGGCACCTCCACCTCCAGGTGGCGCAGCAGCCCGGCGGCATCGAGCCCGGTGGCGTGGCAAAGCAGCAGCCGGGCTTCCCGCCTCGGCTGCTCGATCCCTGCCGCCGCCAACACCTCCGCCGCCTCCCGTAGCCGCCAGGCCAGGCTCATGATGCCGGGTCAATACGCCGGGTCAATCCTGGGCGGCAAGCCGGGCGGCTTGGTCTTCCGCCGTCAACGCGTCGACGATCTCGTCCAACTCGCCGGCTATGATGCGGTCGATCTTGTGCAGCGTGAGATTGATGCGGTGGTCGGACACGCGGCCCTGGGGAAAGTTGTAGGTGCGGATGCGCTCGGAGCGGTCGCCCGTGCCCACCTGGGCGCGGCGGTCGGCGCCCCGGACGGCGTCCAGGCTGGAACGCTGCTGCTCATACAGCTTGGCGCGCAGGATCTTCATTGCTTTGGCACGGTTCTTGTGCTGCGACCGCTCTTCCTGCATCGCGACCACCACCCCGGTTGGAAGATGGGTGATGCGCACCGCACTATCGGTCTTGTTCACGTGCTGGCCGCCGGCGCCGGACGCGCGATAGGTGTCGATGCGCAGATCCGCCTCGTTCACCTCCACATCCACCTCCTCCGCTTCCGGCAGCACGGCGATGGTGACAGTTGAGGTGTGGATGCGGCCCTGACTCTCGGTGGCCGGCACGCGCTGCACCCGGTGCACGCCCGACTCATACTTCAGCCGGGCAAACACGTTGCGGCCGGTGATCTCGGCGACGCCCTCCTTCAGCCCCCCCAATTCGGTGTCGCTGAACTCCAGCACTTCGAAGCGCCAGCCGCGCAGCCCGGCGTAGCGCTGGTACATGTCGAACAGCTCGGCGGCGAACAGCCCCGCCTCGTCGCCGCCGGCGGCCGGGCGGACTTCCAGGATGGCGCTGCGGGCATCGGCCTCGTCGCGCGGCAGCAAGGCGAGCTGGATTTCCCGCCGCAGTGCCGGCAGGCTGCCGCGCAGCTCGCCCAACTCGGCCTCCGCCAGCTCCTTCACCTCGGGATCGGCCAGCAGCGCCTCCGCCTCGCGCGCCGCCCGCTCGGCATCTCGCAGGTCGCCGATACGCGCCACCACCGGTTCCAGCTCCGACAACTCGCGGGAGGCACGGGCAAAGGCGTCCCCCGAGAGCCCGGCGGTGAGCTGGTCGCGCAGCTCGGCGGCCCGGTCCACCACCCGGTCAAGCTTGGTGTCGAGCGGGGTCATTGCCGAGGGTTGAGTAGCCGGGCGGCGAGGTCTGCCAGCGCCACCTCTTCTTGCACCCCCGTGCCCAGGTGCTTGAGCTGGGCCACCCCGCGCGCGGCCTCGTCCTCACCCAGGATGACGGCGGCCTGGCTGCCGATGCGATTGGCGCGCTCCATGCGGCGCTTGAGGTTGCCGCGATAGGCCATCTCCGCCCGCACCCCGGCCTGGCGCAGTGATTGCAGCACGCCGACCGCAGCCGCCTCCGCCGCCTCCCCCACAGGGATCACCGCGACTGCTGCCGGCGCCTGCGCGGGTTCAGCCAGCAGCATGGCCAGCCGCTCGATGCCGGCGGCCCAACCGACGGCGGGTGTCGGCGGCCCGCCCATCTGCTCCACCAGCCCGTCATAGCGACCGCCGGCCATCACCGTGCCCTGCGCGCCGAGCCGGTCGGTGACGAACTCGAAGGCGGTGTGGTTGTAGTAGTCGAGCCCGCGGACGATGCGCGGGTTCTCGCGGAACGGCACGCCGAAGCGGCTCAGTTGCTCCAGCAGGCCGGCGTAGAACCGTGCCGCGTCCTCGGTCAGCCAGGCGGCGATGGTCGGTGCGTCTGCGACCAAAGCGCGGTCCGCCGGGTCCTTGCTGTCGAGGATGCGCAGCGGGTTGCGCTCGAGCCGGTCGCGGCTTTCGGGCGAGAGCGAAGCTTGGTGGGCGGCGAAGTAGGCCACCAGCGCCGCGCGGTAGGCTTCCCGGCTGGGCCGGTCTCCCAGTGTGTTCACCTCCAGCACCGTCTCCCCGGCAATGCCGAGCCGGGTCAGGATGTCCCACCCGCAGGCGATCACCTCCGCATCGGCCAATGGCTCGGCGGGGCCGATCAGCTCGAGGCCGATCTGGTGGAATTGGCGGTAGCGCCCCTTTTGCGGCCGCTCGTAGCGGAACATCGGCCCGGCGTAGAACACCTTCTGCGGCAAAGCCTGGGTCAGCCCGTTGGTGACCAACGCGCGGCAAATTCCGGCCGTGCCTTCGGGGCGCAGGGTGATGCTGTCGCCGCCGCGGTCGCTGAAGCTGTACATCTCCTTGGTGACGACGTCCGACGTGTCGCCGAGGGTGCGGGCGAACACCCGCGTGTCCTCGAACACCGGCGTGGCCCACTCATCGAAGCCATAGCGCGACGCGGTGGCACGGGCGGCATCCACCACGCAGGCGTGGCGCCGCTGTTCCTCGGCGATGAGGTCGTGGGTGCCACGGGGGGGTTGCAGGACGGCCATGCTGGTCCGGAGGTTGGGTGTGGACAAGCGCGTGTCATCGCTGTTCGCGCCGCGCGGCGCAAGCGGATCGGCGGGAGCCCGCCCCTGACGTGACGAACGGCCGCAATCTCCATAAGGCGGCTCGGGCGCAGGACTACGCGGCAGCGGCAAGAAAGTTCATAGCAACGACAAAAAATTTTCTTGCCGGAGTCACAATTTTACGCAATTTTCGCGGCGAATTAGACCGGTGGCATGGAGGTTTAACGGGGCATGATTACGACCGCTCGACTGCCGGCTCGGCGCAAGGCTGCCGCATCGATGGCTGGCCTCGTGCTGCTTGGCGGATGCGCTGCCACGCCGCTCGGCCCGACCGTTCAGGTCGCGCCCGGGCCCGGTAAAAGCTTCGACACCTTCGCC
Organism: uncultured Acetobacteraceae bacterium; assembly: GCA_964245545.1. Classification (GTDB taxonomy): domain Bacteria; phylum Pseudomonadota; class Alphaproteobacteria; order Acetobacterales; family Acetobacteraceae; genus LMUY01. The sequence continues at coordinate 3,484 of CAXTNN010000257.1, forward strand.
GCCGAGCAGGCGGGCTGCAAGGCTTATGCTGGCAACCAAGTCCAGGGCCAGGCCGATGCCGCCAACCAGCGTGCCGCCGGTGCGGCGGTGCTGGGCACGGTGCTCGGCGCCGCCACTGGGGCGGTGCTGGGTGCAGCCGCTGGGAACGCCGGCGCGGGAGCCGGCATCGGTGCCGCCACGGGAGCGGGGGCGGGCAGCGCCGTTGGAGCAGGCAACAGCTCCAACGACCAGGCTGGCATTCAGGCGCAATACGACAACTCCTTCGCCCAGTGCATGTATGCCAAGGGCAACAACGTTCCCGGCTTTGCGCCGCAGCCGGTGGCCTATGAGAGTGCGCGCCCGAGTGCCGTGGCCGATCCGCTGGTGCGCTCGACGCAAGCGGAGCTCGGGCGGCTTGGCTACCTGCATGGCACGGCGGACGGCTTTATGGGCCCGCAGACCCACCGCGCCATCTCGAGCTTTGAGGCCTCCAGCGGCTTGCCGGTTGATGGCGCGCCGTCGCGCGTGCTGCTTGCCAAGCTGCAATCCACCCCGACCCGGCAGGCTGGCCCGTCCAGCGCCAGCGCGGGCGACTGGGTCTCGCCGCAGGCAACGCAAGCCTCCGCCTCGTCCGGCGCTCCCGCGGGCCAACCGGCCAGCACCGGCTGGGTCTCGCCCACGCAATAACCCGCCGGCCAGGGAGAGCGGCGCATGAGTGACGTGAAACTGGGTCGGCAGGCTGCCCAGCCGCGGTGGCCGTCGGTTGCGCTCGCGGCGGCCTTGCTGGCGCCGATGGCAGCCTGGGGACAAACGGCTTCGACGGCGGAACAGACCGCCTCACCGCCAAGCCCGGCAGCCTCGCCGAGTGCAGCGCCAGCCCCGAGCGCCGCACCACCTGCCGCCGCGCCACCGGCGGTGGCGAGCTCAGCCACGGATCAGCCGCCAGCTCCTGCTCCTGCCGCATCCGCCGGGGCGCCCCCCGCTATCCCCATCCTGCCACCGGTCCATGGCCCGCAAACCCTCGCCGGCACCAGCGAGGCGCCGCCGGCTGCCGCCTCGACGGCCCCAGTCGTGCTTGAGCATCCCGAAGTGGTGGACACGGCGCATCTCCGCAGCGGGGAGGCCGTGCTCACCCTGGAGGGGCTCGAAGGTCTCGCTGGCGACCCGGCGCACAACTTGCAGGCCTATATCGCGGCCAATGGCAACCAGGTGCGCTGCCAAGTGCAGGGTGATGGCGGCTATGTCTGCCTGGTGCCGAGCGGGTTGGACGTGGCCGAGGCAGCCCTGCTGAACGGCGCGGCGCAGGCCAAGACGGATGCAAGCCCCGCCTATCACGAACAGGAGGCGGCGGCCCAAGCCGCACGGCGCGGCATCTGGTCCAGCCTGCCGCCGCCGCCGGTGGCGCTGCAGCACCCGGTGGTGCAGACCACGGCTGAGCTGGTGGCCGATGGGCACGGCTACGTGCTGGACGGGCTGATCGGCTTCGGCGTGCCTTTCACCGGCCAGATGCAGTCGTACCTGGCAGCCAACGGCGACAGCGTAAGCTGCCAGGAGCAGCCGAGCGGGCACCATGTGTGCCTGCTGCCGGACGGCACCGACATCGCCATGGTTGCGCTGCTCAATGGCGCGGCCCGCGTGGCGCCGGATGCGCCGGACGCCTACCGCGTGCAGCAGGGCAAGGCGATCGAGGCCAAGCGCGGCTTTTGGTATGATCCGCCGCACGACATCCTGGTGGCAGCCCTTGCGGTGCAGCCGCCGCCCGATTGCTGCGTCTATGTGCCCGGCGATGCAGCCGATGGCATCGCCTACGTGGATGGCGTGCCGACCGCGGTGATCGACGGCGCCACCGTGTTCCTGACCTTCGCCGGGGTGGCGGGATGGGGCTATTACGACCATTTCCATCACTGGCACGGCGCCCCCGAGCGGTTCCGCGACCACCTGGAGCGGTTTCATCCCGACGGCCGCGGCCTGCGCGGCTTTGACCACGATGGCTTCCGCCGCGACGCTGCCTTCCGCGAGCCGGGCTTCCATGGGCCAGAAGGCTTTCGAGGGCCAGAAGGCTTCAGACGGCCCGAAGGCTTCCGGGGCTCAGAAGGCTTTCGGGGGCCAGCCGGGTTCCATGGTCCCGAGGTTGGGCGTGGTCCTGAAATAGGGCGTGGTCCCGAGCCAGGGCGTGGCCCAGCGGGCGTGCGCGGGCCGGAGGGCTTCCATCGTGAAGTGGGAGAACCGCACGAGACG
>CAXTNN010000258.1:0-5699 GCA_964245545.1 uncultured Acetobacteraceae bacterium
CCGAAGTGTAGCGCGAGAGGGTTGGGCAACCCAAACGCGGCTGCCAAGCCGGCTGTGCCCTCGCTTTGCCGGCACGGTTCTGGGCAAGCTGTGTGCCAAACACCAAACGGGGGATGGGCAACCTTGAAGATCACCGTAGAAGTCGAATGCACCCCGGAAGAAGCGCGCGCCTTTATGGGCCTGCCCGACGTCAAGCCGATGCAGGCGGCCGTCATGGCGAGCCTGGAGCAGCAAGCAGTCCGCGCGACGGAAAGCTTCTCGCCCGAGTCCGTACTGAAATTGTGGTTCACCACCCTGCCGCAGGTGTCCGCCCAGATGCAGGATATGTTCACCCGCATAATGGCGGGGGGCGGCAAGCTATAAAGGGGGGACCGGCATGAGGTTACAGGGCCAAGTTGCCGTCATCACCGGCGGCGCGCGCGGCATCGGGCGGGCGGTCGCAGCGCGCTATATCAGCGAGGGCGCGCACGTGGTGCTGACCGACCTGAACGAAGCCGGCGCCCGCGCCGCCGCGGAAGCCATTGGCGCCGCGTGCACGCCGATGGCCTTGGACGTGACCCGGCAGGAGTCGATTGATCACGTCGTGGCCAGCACCGTCGCACGCTTCGGGCGGATCGACATCCTGCTGAACAATGCCGCGCTGTTCGACATGGCGCCGGTGCTCGACATCACCCGCGAGAGCTATCACCGGGTGTTCTCGGTGAACGTGGAGGGCATGCTGTTCACCTTGCAGGCGGTGGCGCGGCAGATGGTGCAGCAGGGCGGCGGCAAGATCATCAACATGGCGTCCCAGGCGGGGGCGGCGGGGCGAGCCGCGGGTGGCGGTCTACTGCGCCACCAAGGCGGCGGTGATTTCCATGACCCAGAGCACCGGGCTCGAACTGATCAAGCACGGCATCAACGTGAATGCGATCGCGCCGGGCGTGGTCGACAACGAGCATTGGGACGGGGTGGACGCGCTGTTTGCCAAGTATGAGGGCCTGCAGCCCGGCGAGAAAAAGCGCCAGGTGGGCGCCGCCGTGCCGTTCGGGCGGATGGCGCGGCCGGACGAGATCGCCGGCCTCGCCGTGTTCCTCGCCAGCCCGGATGCAGACTACATCGTGGCACAAACCTACAATATCGATGGCGGCAACTGGATGAGCTAACCGGACGCCAGCTTGACAAGCGAGCCGCGCGCCCCGGTCAGCCTTTATCGTCAGAGCTCACGCCGAGCTGCTTCAGCTTGCGATGCAGGGCGCTGCGCTCCATGCCGACGAAGCCGGCGGTGCGGCTGATGTTGCCGCCGAACCGCACCAGTTGTGCCTGCAGGTACTGCGTCTCGAACAGGTCCCGCGCCTCGCGCAACGGCAGCGCCATGATGTCGGCGGTTGGGTCGAAGTTCAGCAGGGCAGGGGCACCCTGGCCGATTTCTGGCGGCAGCATGTCGGCACGGATGGCATCCGCCGGGCCGCCGGGCGCCATGATGAGCAGCCAATCCATCAGGTTGCGAAGCTGGCGCACGTTGCCGGGCCAGTCATAGGCTTGCAGCGCCGCCAGCGCGTCGGCCGACAGCTCACGTGGCGGGATGCCGCTGTTCTCCGCCGCGCGCGTCATGAAGTGGCGCCCCAGCTCTGGAATGTCCTCGCGCCGTTCGCGCAGGCTCGGCATGCGGAGCGGCACCACGGCGAGGCGGTAGTACAGGTCCTCACGGAATCGCCCGGCAGCGATCTCGGACTGCAGATCCCGGTTGGTGATCGCCAGCACCCGCACATCCACCTTCACCCGGGTCGACCCGCCAACCCGCTCGAAGGTCTGGTCTTGCAGGGCGCGCACGATCTTGCCCTGGGTCTCAAGCGGCATGTCCGACACTTCGTCCAGCAGCAGCGTGCCGCCATGTGCCCGCTCCAGCACGCCGGCGCGGCGCGGCGCGGCCATCGGGTCGGTGCCCGCTTCCGTCCCAAACAGCTCCTCCTCGAAGCGGCCCGGGGCCAGCGTGGCGCAGTTCAGCACGATGAACGGCCCGTCCGCGCGGCGCGACCTGGCGTGCACCATCCGCGCGGCCACCTCCTTGCCGGACCCGGCGGGCCCATGGATCAGCACGCGGGAGCCGGTGGGCGACACCCGGTCCAACCCGGCGCGCAGCCCGGAGATGGCGCTGCTGTCGCCGGTCAGCGTCGTCTCCGCTCCCGCCCGCAGCCGCAGCTCGGCATTCTCCCGTGCCAGCCGCGCGGCCTCCAAGGCGCGCCGGGTTTGCAGCAGCAGCCGGTCGGACTGGAACGGCTTCTCCAGGAAGTCGTAGGCGCCCTGCTGGATCGCCGTCACCGCCATCTCGATGGTGCCATGGCCCGAGATCATCACCACCGGGATTTGCGGCTCCTCGGTGTGCAGCGCCTGCAGGATGCCCAATCCGTCCAGCCGTGAGTTCTGCAGCCACACGTCCAGGATCACCAGGCCGGGCCGCCGTGCCCGAAACGCCGTCAAGGCCGCGTCCGAGTCGGCCGCCTGCCGCGTTTCATAGCCTTCATCCCGAAGGATGCCGTCAATCAGCAGCCGAATGTCCGGCTCGTCGTCAACGATGAGGATTTCTTGAGCCATACAGGGGTCTTTTTGCCGTTACGCCACACCAGCCGCTGCTGGGAGGATCAGCCTGGCTACCGCGCCGGGCGACTCTCCCCGGTCATCCAGCGCAAGCCGGCCGCCGTGATCTTCCATGATCTTCTTAACAATGGCGAGGCCGAGACCGGTGCCTTTGGGCTTATGGGTCACGTATGGCTCGGTCAATCGATCGCGATCTTCCACCGGCAGGCCGATTCCATCATCCGCGACCGCCAAGGTCACCAATGCGTCATCGCTCTCGATGGAGACGTCGATGGTGCCCCGTGGCTCCCCTTCGGCGCGGACCCGCATGGCAGCGGCGTCCGCCGCGTTCATCAGCAGGTTGGTCAGCGCCTGGCTCACCAGCCTGCGGTCGCAGGGCGCCATTGGCCCGCGCTCCGGAAAATGCGTGGTCCAGGCGATCTCCGGATGCGCCTGCCGCTGCAGCACCAGCGCTTCCCGCGCGATGCGGCCGACGTCCTCGGGCTTGATCACCGGCTGCGGCATGCGGGCAAAGGCGCTGAACTCGTCCACCATCCGCCCGATATCGCCGACATGGCGGACAATGGTGTCCGCACATTGCGCAAAGGTGCTGGGGTCGGAGGTGATCTCCTTGGTGAACCGCCGCTTCAGCCGCTCGGCCGCCAGTTGGATCGGGGTCAGCGGGTTCTTGATCTCATGCGCGATCCGGCGCGCCACGTCCGACCACGCCGCCTTGCGCTGAGCGGCCACCAACTCGGTCACGTCGTCGAAGGTCACCACAAACCCGTTTACGCCCGCGCCCTTCATCTCACTGACGATGCGTACCAGCAATGTGCGGCGGTTTGAGGGCGGCCCGATCTGCACCTCGGCGGTGCGGGCACGGTCGGGTGCGGCTTGCGCCTCCGCCAGCAGCGCTGCGAACTCCGGCACCACCTCGCCGAGCGGCAGGCCGACCGCCGTCAGCAGGTCGTGCCCCATCAGTTCGGAGGCGGCGCGGTTCGGCAGGTCCACCCGTCCCAGCCGGTCGAGCCCGATCACCCCCGCCGAGACCCCGGCCAGCACCGTCTCGGTGAAGCGGCGGCGCTCGTCGATTTGCCCGTAAGCGTCCATCAGCTCGGCCCGTTGCGCGGCCAACTGGCCTGTCATGCGGTTGAACGCGCGCGACAGCCCAGCCACCTCGTCCTCGCTCGCCACCTCCGGCACCCGCACCGCCAGATCACCCGCCCGCACCCGCTCGGCTGCCTGGATCAGGCGGCCGATCGGCCGGGCGATTTGGTTGGCCAGCACCAGCCCGGTCAGGATCGCCGCAAACAGCACCAGCAAGGCGACAAGCGCAAAGATAACCACAAAGGTCACCTGCAGCTTGGAACGGTTGGCGTCCAACTGGTGGTATTCGCTCACCAGATGCTCGGTCCGGTTCACGGCGGCAATGATGTTCGTGTCCACTGGCCGGTCGATCATCAACATCAACTCGGGCGTGGAGCCGAGCTTCACCACGGCACGGACGTGGTTGTCGTTGCCGCCGCCAATCACCGCCACGTCGCCGCGCCGTGCCGGCTCGATCTCGGAGTCAGATGGCAGCTCAACAAAGTTCCCGCTCAGCACACCAGATGATAGAATGATTTCATGCGTGTAGGGATCGTAGATAACAGCTTGGATGAGATCGTGGAAGATGGTTTCCTGGTCCAGCACCTGCTGCATCAACTCCGGCTGGCTGGTCAGGAATGCGCCGGCCCGGTTCAGCGCGATCGCCACCCCCAGCGCGTCCGCCCGGATGTTGTTGCGGTGCTCCTCCAGCGAGGTCTGGGCAGACGCCAGGCTGGCGTCCAATGCGGTGCGGATACGGTCGTTGAACCAGGATTGGATGCCGAGGTTAAAGAATGCCGCCGCGAACACCGCCGTCACGATCGCCGGCGTTACCGCCACCACCCCGAACAGCAGCACCAGGCGGACATGCATGCGTGACCCGGCGGAGCCGCGCCGCCGCTCCACCCACACCCGCGTCAGCCGCCCGGCCAGCACCGCGAACAGCAGCAGCAGCACGGCCGTGCTGGCCAGGATGGCGACGAATGACAGGTTGGGGCGCAGGGTGATCGGCGCGCCACCCGACAGCAGCACGAAGGTAGCGATCGCCAGGGTCAACGCCACTGCCGCCAGCAGCAGCGTCACGCCCTTGCCCAGTAGGATGTCCATGGCAAGCCCCAGCCGGGTTTTGCCGGGCGCTGCCGGCAGTGCGGCGTGGGTCAGGCGGGGCTGCGCGCCGTCCAAGGCTCAGCCAATGCCGCGAACGACCGGAATGTCCAGGTCGCGGATTTTTTTTCGCAGCGTGTTGCGGTTGAGCCCGAGCATGGCCGCCGCCTTGATCTGGTTTCCACGCGTGGCCGACAGCGTCATCTGGATCAGCGGCCGCTCCACTTCGGCAATCACCCGGTCATAGATGTCGCGCATCGGCATGCCGTCATTGGTTGCCGCCAGGAATTGCCGGATGTGCCGCTCCACCGCGGTGGCGAGCGGTTCGGCCATGCCGTTGCCCACCGGCGCCGGGCTTGCCTCCATCCCGGTTTCGTAAAGCTCGGCCGCAACCACCTCCTCGGTGATGATCTCCTGCGGATAAAGCGCGGCCAGGCGCCGCATCAGGTTTTCCAGCTCGCGCACGTTGCCAGGCCAGCGATGGCCGCGCAGCCGCTCGATGGCGCCCGCGTCCAGCACCTTGTTGGGCAGGCCCATCTCGCGTGCCCGATCGAGGAAGTGGCGCGCCAGCAGCGCAATATCCTCCGTCCGCTCCCGCAGCGGCGGCAGCCGGATCGGCACCACGTTCAGGCGGTAGAACAGGTCCTCCCGGAAGGCGCCGTTGCGGATGGCCAAGCGCAGGTCGCGATGGGTGGCCGCCACGATGCGCACGTTGGCCTTGATCGGCTGCCGCCCGCCGACGGTGGTGAACTCGCCCTCCTGCAGCACGCGCAGCAGCCGCGTCTGCGCTTCGTGCGGCATGTCGCCGATCTCATCCAGGAACAGCGTGCCGCCACCCGCCTGCTCGAACCGGCCCTGGTTGCGGTTATGCGCCCCGGTGAACGCGCCCCGCTCGTGCCCGAACAGCTCGCTCTCGATCAGCTCGCGCGGGATCGCCGCCATGTTGATGGCGA
>CAXTNN010000259.1:0-5679 GCA_964245545.1 uncultured Acetobacteraceae bacterium
CAGCCAGAACAATGCCCTGTTGATCTACGGCACGCCGCAGGAGAACGACACGGTCGACGCCATGCTGCGCAAGCTCGACATCTTGCCGTTGCAAGTGCGCATCGATGCCACCATCGCCGAGGTGGACCTCACGGACAACCTCTCCTACGGCACCCAATTCTTCTTCAGCGGCGGCCTCCAGGGCGCCCTGTCGTTCGGCGCCTCGGCGCAGCAGTTCGCCAGCAACTTCCCGGGATTTGTGCTGAGCGGGCCCGGCGGCGCCTCGGCGGCACTGAATGCGTTGCAGGCGGTGACCAAGGTGCGCGTGCTTTCGTCGCCGCAGTTGTTGGTGCTGGACAATGAGCAGGCGCAGCTTTCGGTCGGCGCGTTGGTGCCCTATCTCAGCCAAACCTCCACCAGCACCATAACCTCGGGCGCCCCCGTGGTGAACTCGATCAACTACCAGCAGACCGGCGTTATCATGCAGGTGACGCCACGGGTGAACAGCGGTGGGTTGGTGACCCTGGACATCTCGCAAGAGGTCAGCACCGTCGCACCTGGCGTCACCACCACGGGAGTGGATTCACCCACTTTCAACGAGCGCAACGTGACCTCGCGCGTGGTGATCCAGGACGGACAAACGGTGGGCTTGGCGGGTCTGATTTCCGACTCCGACTCGCGCCAGAACCAGGGCATCCCATGGCTGAAAGACATCCCGCTTTTGGGCATTCTGGCCAGCCAGCAGACCAATACCCGTGCGCGCACCGAGTTGCTGGTGCTGATCACGCCGCATGTGATCACCGATCAGCGCGACGCACGCTCACTCACCGCCGATTTGCGCGAGGAGATTGGGGGCGCTGCCTTGGCGCCGCAGGAGCTGAACGCCTTGCCGCCCTCGGGCTCCGCCGACCCGAACTCGCCCCTGCGCCACTACTTCGGCGCCCCGCCGTGACCCGGCTCACGCATCCAAACTACGGATTGCAGATCTGGTCGTTGCCGCCCGTCCCGCTTGGGCCCAGCGAGCAGAGGTCGTAGTCATGGCCGGCGCGTTCGGACGGCATACGGTATTGATAGGGATGGTTCCAAGCGTCCACTGGGTTGGCGTCTCCTTTCAGGTAGGGCCCGTTCCAGTTCTCCGCCCCAGTCGGTCGCGCCACCAGCGCCGACAACCCCTGTTCAGTGGTGGGATAGGAGCCAACGTCCAGCTTGTAGAGGTCGAGGATCGAGCCGATGCGTTCGATCGACTGCTTGGCGATGTTCACCCGCGCGCCACCGAGCTGACGCAGCACGGCGGGCGCCACCAGCCCGATCAGCAAGCCCAAGATGGCAATCACCACCAGTATCTCGAGCAAGGTAAAACCGGCCTCTCGCCGGGTCGGGTCAGGCTTGGGCATGGGTGGGGTGTCCTGCATGATGGCGGACGGGCGTGATGGCGGTCCCGTTTCTCGCTTGCATGGCGCTAGTGGCGTCGATCTACAAGCTACCGCCCCGTGTATTGCCTTCAATCCATGCTGTGGAAGGGGGCGGTGTCGGCGTCATCCACAGCAACACGGATGGGTCGCAGGATTTGGGCGTGATGCAGGTCAACACCCGCTGGCTCGCCCCCTTGTCACGCTACACCGGCAAGTCGCCAGACTTCGTGCGGGCGTCGCTGGTGGATCGACCATGCTACAACATTGCCGCGGCCGGGTTGATCCTGCGGACCTACCTGAACGAAACTGGCGGCGACCTGATGCGCGCCATTGGCGACTACCATTCACATACCTTGCCGCTCAACCTGGCATATCAGGCGCAGGTGAGGCAGTCCGCCACCACCCTGTTTGCCGGAGGCGCCAGCCGCGCGCGATAGGTTCCTCGCACGCGGCCAGCACTCAGCACTTAGCGGTAGTAGCCTGGCGCCACGTAGTAGGCGGGCGGCGGGGCGTAGACCACAGGCGGCGGCGCATACACCACCGGCGGCGGAGCGTAGTAATGCGGTGTGGCCGCGCTGGCGATGGCGGCACCCACCCCTAGGCCGACGATGGCGCCGGCAATACCCGCGCCAACACCGCCGCCGCGATAGTAGCCATGCCCGTAATAGCCATGGCGGTAATAATAAGCGTTCGCCGGTGTGGCGGCCGCGAGAAGGCCAAGCGCCACCGGGGCGGCAACAAGCAGACCGAGCTTCGCGCTCATGGCTGAACTCCTACTGTCTGGGGCGGTCCGTTGATCGCCCATGCGCAGTTATATACGAATGAGCTGTGGCCAATTTGCGGCGGCAAGGTAACACAAGTCTTCACGAATGCGCGCGTGGGTTGTGGTACAGGGCCGCGACTCGCTGCCGAAAGGCCGTTCGCATGGAGGCAGTGTGTTAGCGGATGATGATTTCCACCCGGCGGTTCTGCGGCTCGCGAACCCCTTGGGCAGTCGGCACCAGCGGACGTGTTTCGCCATAGCCATGGACGCCGATTGCCGCCCGCGGAACTCCGAGCCGTGTCAATTCGGCAGCAACTGCTTCGGCGCGGCGGACCGATAAGGCCTGGTTGTACTGCGGCGTTCCCGACAGGTCGGTATAGCCGTTCACCTCGATGCGGGTGTTGGCGATGCGGGTTGAGGCCTGCGCCGCTTCGGCGACGATCTGCCGCGCGCGATCGGTCAGCGTCGCCTGGTCCCAGTCAAAGAACACGAGGTAGGTGCGCGAGGGCGCTGGCGCCGGGGTGGACACCGGTGTGGGCGCCGGCGGTGGTGGGGCCGGCGGCGCACCAAACGCGTAGCGAATGCCGAGCAGGATTTCATGGTTGAGGTCGTTGCTCAGCTTACCATTGCCGGAGGCGACACGTTGGCCGGTGGTCGCCGAGGTCAAGGCGCGGGGAAGCGCGGGCAGCGGATCGAGCAAGCCGACAAAGCGGTATTCCGCCGTGAACGAAAGCCCCTTGACCATGGGTAGCGGCAGGCTGGCGCCAGCGATAGCTTGGTAGGCGAAGCCGCTGGTCCGCTCACCGGCCGTTTCTGGCGCCCGAACCGGGACCGCGGCAGGGCTTCCGGAGTTCAGATTGTCGGCCTCCAAAACCTGTCCTCCGGCGCCCACTCCCACATACGGGAACACCGGCAGGCCCAGGCGGAAGTCGTAGAGCACGTTGGCAAAACCGCCATATTGCTGCTCATAGCCGCCGCCGCGGATCGGGACCGGGTTGCCAGCTTCGCGAACGTGGTTGTTGGTGTAATCGCCCTCAATCTCGACCCGCAGGCCGTTGCCAAAGCCCCAGCCAATGCTGGCTTGGCCCGCAGGACCGGGATCGAACTTGTATGAGCGACCTTGGATCGGGAACTGCGGCGCGTAGGTGATGGGCTGGTTCTGGAGGAAATCGACCCCCGCGCCGAGGCTGACATAGGGCCCCGTCACCGGTTGGGCCCGCGCCGCATTCGTGAGTGCAAGGCATGACAAGGCAAGGCCAAGGCTGGCCAGAGGGTGGGCGCGGCGCATGTGTTAAATCCCCGGGGCGGATGAACGGAGGGCTTCGTCCCGCAGTTCATCCGCCAGCAGAAGTTACGGTGGCGTGATAGTTACGCGAGCCGCCAACCTGCGGTCAAGCCGGATGCGTGTCCGAATGGGCCTGGGCCAGTTCGGCACGGAAGCCGCCGGATTGACGGTGCCACAGCCGGGCATAGGCGCCGCCCCGGGCGAGCAGCGCCGCATGAGTGCCCTGCTCCACGATCTGCCCCGCATCAAGCACCACCAGCCGGTCCATCCGCGCGATGGTGGACAGACGGTGGGCAATGGCGATCACCGTGCGGCCTTCCATCAGCCCGTCCAACTGCTCCTGGATCGCGTTCTCCACTTCGGAGTCGAGCGCGCTGGTCGCCTCGTCAAGCACCAGAATCGGGGCATCCTTAAGGATTACCCGGGCAATTGCGATGCGCTGCCGCTGCCCGCCGGAGAGCTTCACCCCGCGCTCGCCGACATGCGCCTCCAGCCCGCGCCGCCCGTTCCAGTCCTCTAAAGTCTCAATGAAGGCGGCCGCATGGGCCCGGCGCGCGGCGTCCAGCACCTCGGCCTCGGTCGCGTGTGGGCGGCCGTAGCGGATATTGTCACGGATGGAGCGGTGCAGCAGCGAGGTGTCCTGCGTCACCATGCCGATCTGGGCGCGCAGGCTCTCCTGCGTCACCTGCGCGATATCCTGGCCGTCGATCACGATGCGGCCGGCTTCCGGCGCGTAGAAGCCCAGCAGCAGGTTCACCAGGGTGGACTTGCCCGCGCCCGACTGGCCGATCAGCCCGATCCGCTCGCCGGGGCCAACCCGCAGGTCAAGCCCGTGCAGCACGCCGCGAGTGGTGCCGTAGCCGAACCGCACCCCCTCGAACGAGATGGCGCCCTCGCTCACCACCAGCGGGCGGGCGTCCGTTGCGTCCGGCATCTGCCGCGGCACCGAGATGGAGCGCTGCGCATCCTGCACGATGCCCACGTTCTCGAAGATGGCGGTGACGTTCTGCGACACCCAGCCAGCGATGTTGCTGACCTGCCAGGCCAGCGGCAGCGCCATCGCCACCGTCCCCACGCTCACCTGGCCATGCGCCCACAGCCACACGGCCAAGCTGCCCGTACCCACCACCATGAACGCGTTCACCACGTGCAAGGACACGTTGAACACGCTGATCAGCCGCACCTGGTGGTGAAAGGTCGCGGTGTGCTCGTCCACCGCGTCGGCGACGAATTGGTCCTCGTCGCGGGCGCGGGCAAACAGCTTGACGGTGAGGATGTTGGTGTAGCTGTCCACCACCCGGCCGGTGAGCCCCGAGCGCACCTCGCTCATCCGCCGCGACCGGTCCCGCGCGCGGGGGACGAACACGCGTAGCAGGACCGCGTAGGCCAAGAACCAGGTGCCCAGCGGCAGCGCCAGCACCGGGTCGGCGCGGCCCATCAGCAGCATGGCGCTGCCGCCATAGACGATGATGTACCAAACGGCGTTGGTGGCCGAGACCACGCTTTCCCGCAGCGCTGGGCCCACCTGCATGACGCGGTTGGCGATGCGGCCGGCGAAGTCGTTTTGGAAGAAGGTCCAGCTTTGCCGCACCACGTGCCAATGGCTCTGCCAGCGGATCAGGTTGGTCATGCCCGGGGCGATGGCCTGGTTGGTGACCAGGTTGAGCAGCAGCAGCCCAAACGGGCGCAGCAGCAGCACGACCGCCGCCATGCCGAGCAGCCGCCACTTGGCCGCCGCCCACAGTGCGGCCGGCTGGTAGTGCGTCACGAGGGATACGACCCGGCCCAGGAAATACGGGATCGAGCTGTCGATCAGGGCGGTGAGCATGCCCACCGCGAACAGCGCCGCCACCAAGCCGCGGGACTGCCGGATGAAGTGCCAATAGAACGCAGTGAGTTTGGCAGGCGGCTCGCCAGAGGGCGGCGGCGCGGTAGGCCGGAGAATGCTTTCAAACCAGCGGAACATGGGGTTGGTTGGCCTGCCCCCGGCGCCGGGTCAAGCCACCGTCGCGTGACGGGCGGTTATGGTCTAGAGACCCGGCCATGACGCCCCCTGTCACGACTCCGGTTGACCAAGCCCTTACCACCATGACCCGGTGGTTGTTTGTTGCACTAGCCTATCTGAGCGCGTTCCTGGCTCTCATCGACCACGGCCTGCACCGCGGGCTTAGCCGCCTGGGGGTACCCCCCAACCTGCAGATGCTGATTATTCTACTGACCGATGTCGTGTTGCTGGTGGC
>CAXTNN010000260.1:0-5672 GCA_964245545.1 uncultured Acetobacteraceae bacterium
GCGCTGGGGGTGGGGTTCCTGCTGGTGATCGGGTTCATGGGCACGTTCTATGGCCTGTTCGGCTGGTTCGCGAACGTGGCACTGCTGGTCAATCTGGTAATGATGCTGGCGGTGCTGTCCCTGTTGCAGGCGACGCTCACCTTGCCCGGCATGGCGGGCATCCTGCTTACCCTCGGCATGGCGGTGGACGCCAACATCCTGATCAACGAGCGCATCCGCGAAGAGACCCGGCATGACCGCAAGCCGGTGGCGGCGCTGGAGGCCGGGTTCAAGCGCGCCTACAGCACCATCATCGACAGCAACGCGACGGCGTTTTTGGCGCACGTGATGCTGTTCATCTTCGGCTCCGGCCCGGTGCGCGGCTTCGCGGTGACGATCACGGTGGGGATCGTCACCACCCTGTTCACCGCGACGGTGCTGGCGCGGCTGATGATGGTGCGGTGGTACTCGGCGCGGCGCCCTGCCCTGCTGCCGGTTTAGGAGGGCTGCTGCTGTGTTCTTCCGTCCGTTGTTCCGCCTGGTGCCCGACGGCACCCAGATCCACTTCATGCGCGGCCGCTACATCGGGCTGGCAACCTCGGCCGTGCTGTCCACGCTGTCGATCATCGTGGCGTTCTATCCCGGGCTGAATTTGGGAATCGACTTCAAGGGCGGCATCGTGATGGAGGTCCGCACGCCGGAGCCGGCGGATTTCGGCAAAATCCGCGCCGAACTGGCCGCGCATCAGGTGCCGCCGGCCGGGCTGCAGCAGTTCGGCGACAACCGGGACGTGCTGATCCGGCTGGACCGGCAGCCGACCGAGCAGGGCACGGAACAGGTGGTGACGCGCGTGCGCGATGCGCTGAACGCGGCGCAGCCGGGCACGATGGTCGAGCGCACGGACGCCGTGGGCGCGTCGGTTTCCAACGAGCTGTTCCGCAACGGCCTGCTGGCGCTCGGCATCAGCCTGCTGATGATCCTGGCCTATATCTGGTTCCGCTTCGAGTGGGAGTTCGCGGTCGGCGCCGTGGTGACCCTGCTGCTGGACGTGACCAAGGCGATCGGGTTTCTGGCGATCACCCGCATCGAGTTCGACCTGGTGATGGTGGCGGCGATCCTGACGGTGATCGGCTACTCCACCAACGACAAGGTTGTGGTGTACGACCGGGTGCGGGAAAACCTGCGCAAGTACAAGACGATGCCGCTGCGGGAGCTGATCGACTTCTCCATCAACGAGACGCTGAACCGCACGCTGGGCACGTCGATGACGGTGTTCCTGGCAAGCTTGCCGCTGGCGCTGTTCGGTGGTTCGTCGCTGTCGGGGTTTGCCGCGGTGATGCTGTTCGGCATTGTGGTGGGCACGTCGTCCTCGATCTTCATCGCGGCACCCATCCTGCTGTTCCTGGGCGAGAAACGGCGGCGGCGGGACGCACAGGCGCCGAAACCGTCCGAGCGGGTGCTAAAAGCGGCCCGCTCTACTCCCTCTCCCGCGGGCGGGAGAGGGCCGGGGTGAGGGTGCGGCGCGGCTAGGCAGCCACCCTCACCCAACCCTCTCCCGCCAGCGGGAGAGGGCTCACGACACACGGGCTCTAACAGGGTGCTGAAAATGCCTAGCGGTGCGAAATGCTATCCGATCCCGTCATGGCCGGGCTTGACCCAGCCATCCCCGCAGCGCCGCCGACACTGGCGAAGCATGGGGGACAGCACCATACCTCGCTTGGTGTGGCTGGGTCAGGGCGGACGCCATGGAATGCGGCCAGGACCCCTTAGATGAGCAGCAGCGCAGAACAGGCTCCCGTCCTTGTCACCGGAGGGTCCGGATACCTCGCGGGCTGGATCGTCATCGCTCTGCTTCAAGCCGGCCACGAGGTCCGCGCAACCATCCGGGATCTCGCTCGCGAGAATGCCGTGCGCGCCACCCTTTCTCGCCACGCTTCAACCGAGCGGCTGACCTTTGGCGCCGCCAATCTCCTGGCGGACGAAGGCTGGGACGCGGCCGCGGATGGCGCCGGACACGTGGTTCACGTCGCCTCGCCGTTGCCTGTGCGGGATTATAAGGGACAGGACCTGATCACGCCGGCACGGGAGGGAACGCGGCGGGTGCTGCAGGCGGCGCATCGTGCAGGCGGGCGTCATGTGGTCATGACCTCGTCCACGGCGGCCGCGATCCCGCCGGCGTCCAGACAATCACCAGTGGACGAGACGGTCTGGACGGACCTGTCCGACAAGAGCCTTGGCCCTTACCCGCGTTCCAAGACCTTGGCGGAGCAGGATGCCTGGGCGTTTGCGCGCGCGTCCGGCGGCGAGTTGACGCTGACCACCATCCTGCCGGGCATGGTACAGGGCCCGGCGCTCGGGCCGCAGGTATCTGGTTCGCTGGAGTTGCCCCTGCGCATGCTCAGCGGCCGCCTACCGCTGCTGCCACGGATCAGCTACGCCGGCGTTGACACTCGCGACGTGGTTGAACTTCACGTCCGGGCCCTGACCGACCCACGTGCCCGTGGCGAACGTATCATCGCCGCCGCAGACTCGCTTTGGATGCGGGAGATCGCGGAGTTGCTCAAGGCGCGGTTTGGCGACCAGGCCGCCAAGGTGTCAGCGCGCGAGGCACCGGATTGGCTGATCCGCCTGATGGCGCTCGTCAGCTCCGATGCGCGCTTCATGGTGTCTGACCTCAACAAGCAGCGGTTCTTCTCGTCTGCCAAGGCGGAAGCCATCCTGGGCCGGCCGCTTCGTTCCTCAGAAGAGGCCGTTGCCGCTGCGGCCGAAAGCCTGATCGCCCAAGGCTTGGAGAGGTGAGCCGCGAGTCACGCGCACCACTCTGAACTGACCAGGGACCGGGCTTCAACCGGGCGCGGGGGCTGGCTCGCCGACAGCAAGGCCCGGGTAAGCGGCATCAGCTCGCGTCCGTACTCCGCGGCGTCCTCCAGCGGGTCGAAGCCGCGGATCAGGAAGGTGGTGACGCCCAGCGCGTGGTAGTCGGCGAAGGCCTGCGCCACCTGGGCCGGCGTGCCGACAAGCGCCGTCGTGTTGCCTCGTGCCCCGGTCACGCGGGCGATGGCGGTGTAGAGCCGCCCCTCCGGCCGGTCGCCCAAGGCCGCCGCGTCCAGCAGCCGTTGTGATCCGGCGTTGGCCGGGGTGGCTGTCACGGGGCCGAGGGCAGCCTCGCCGCGCAGCCGCACCGTTTCCGCCAGGATGTGCTCCGCCTTTTCCCAAGCGGCGCTCTCCGTCGCGGCCAGGATGGGGCGGAACGACAGGCTGAACCGCATCGCCGCCGCCGCCTCGGGTCCACGGTGGCGCAGCGTGGCGGCACGGACCCGGCCGATCAGTTCCCGCACCTGCGCCTGCGTCTCGCCCCACAGCGCGTAGACGTCGGCATGCTTGCCGGCGACCTCCAGCGCGGCCTCGGAGGCGCCGCCGAAATACACCGGGATATGCGGGCGCTGCACCGTGCGCACCGCCGGGGAGGCACCATCGAAGCGGTAGAACGCGCCATTGTGGTCCACGGGCGCGGAGGCGGTCCAGAGCTGCTTCAGGATACCGACGTACTCGTCGGTGCGGGCGTAGCGCTCGTCCTTGCCGAGGTAGTCGCCGTCGCGATGCTGGTCGGTGTCGTCGCCGCCGGAGATCACGTGGATGGCGGCGCGGCCCCCGCTCAACTGGTCCAGCGTGGCAAATGCCCGCGCGGCGTTGGTGGGGAATTGAAAGCCGGGCCGGTGGGCAACCAGGAAGCCGACCCGCTCGGTGTGGGCGGCGGCATGGGCGGCGAGCTGCAGCCCGTCCGGGCCGTTGCTGTACCAGCCCAGCAGAAAACGGTCGAACCCGGCCGCGTCATGCGCACGGGCGCTGGCGCGGAGATAGCCGAGGTCGATCGCCGGGCCGATCGCCGGATGGATCTCCGACTGCTCGCGCGGCTGCACCATGCCAATGAACTCGATGGTGCTGGTCATGCGAAAGCCTCCAGGGCGGCCTTGCCCGCGGCGAGATAGGCGGAGTCGGCCTGCGGCGTGTGGATGCGGGCGCAGAGCACATCGCGCAGGTGGCGCTCCAGCGGGTTGGCGCGGGAGAGCCCGGCATTGCCGGTGAGCTTCACCGCCTCCTCCACCGCGGCAATGGCGTTCTCGGCCGCTACGGTCTTGACCAGGTTGCAGGTGTTGGCGTCGGGCGGCCCAAGGCGGTCGTGCTGCTCCGCCGCGCTGGCGATCAGCCTGCGGTTGGTGAGCAGCAGCGCCTCGATGCGGCCCATCGCCTCCTGCATGCGCGGCAGCGTAGCGAGCGGGGCGCCAAGGTTGCTCGGAACGCGCTCCCACAGGAAGCGGGCCAGCCAGTCCCGCGCGGCGGTGGCAACGCCGGTGTAAAGGGCCGCAATCGTCAACGTGTTCCAGGCGACTTGCACCGGGTCGGCCGCCCAGTCGGTGGGCGCGCGCAGATCCACCGCGTGATCGGCGGGGATCAGCACGTCGGCCAAGTGCACGTCGTGGCTGCCGGAGGCACGCAGCCCGAGTTGGTCCCAGGTCGGCTCGATGCGAATGCCGGGGGCGTGGGCGGGCACCAGGAAGTTGCCGGTGCGCGGGCTGGGTTCGTCGGTGCGGGCGAACACCAGCATCCAATGCAAAGCCGGGGCGCCGGTGGCGTAGATTTTGTGCCCGGTGAGGCTCCAGCCGCCGGGAGCCCGGCGCGCCACGGTGGCGGGCATGCCGCCGCGGGCGGGGGTGCCGAGATCGGGCTCCACGCGCAAGGCATTGATCAGGCCGCCCGCCACCGCATCTCGCGCGATTTGGGCACGCAAGTGAGCGGGCCAGCGTGGGTTGTGGGACGGCAGGTGGGTGTGGATCAACTGCATCGCCAGGACCAGGGCGGTGGCGGGGCAGCCCTGAGCCACGGCCTCGATCAAAGCCAAGCACCGCACAAGCCCGGCGCCACCGCCACCCTCCGACGGGGCGGCCGCAAGGCCGAGCAGGCCCTCTGCAGCCAGATGGTCGAAGTTCTCGTGCGGGAAGCTGCCGTCGCGGTCATGCTCCGCCGCGCGGGCAGCAAACAGCGCCGTAAGGTCGACATAGGGCTGGCTGCGTCCGACGGAACCGTCCATGTGGCGGACCTCCTGATGACTTGCGGCGGCGAGGCTCTATACTATCGGGACGCGGAGGCCGGATGTCAAAAGGCGATTTTTACTCGAAGTTGTCCCTTAAAATGGAATATCATGCCTGTTTTCCGCCGCAGAATAGAAAGCTTTTTGCGACGCCGCCATACCGAGACCGAGCAGCAGGAACGTCCACCCGGCGTTTGGCAGGGTGAAGAACGCGCTGGTGGAGGCGAGCGGCCACACCGCCAGCAGCGCCGCGGTGAACAAGCCGACGCGCAGGCCGTCCGGCCGCCGCCACAGCCCGCGCCCCAGCGCCGCCAGCCAGGCCAGCACGGTGGCGCAGAACAACGCCAATCCGGGCAGGCCGCCCGACGTCGCCGCCTCCAGGTAGTGGTTGTGCGGGTGGATGCTGCAGCCGAGCGGGTCGTGCGCTTCGGCGTCGGTCATGCCGAGCGCGGCCAGCGGGTGCAGCAGCGCCGGGTCGTCGCAATGGTGGCGGAAGCCGTCGAAGCCGAACCCGGTGAGCGGGCGGTCGGCGGTGAGCACGGCGGCGCGCAGGAACAGCAGGCTATACTGGGTCTGGCGAAAGTCGCTCATCTGGTGGCTGAAC
>CAXTNN010000261.1:0-5668 GCA_964245545.1 uncultured Acetobacteraceae bacterium
GAGCGCCGCAAAGTGCTGGCGTTGGTGCAGCGGCGCGAGATCGACGCCGTGCTGGTGACGGAGCTGTCACGCTGGGGGCGCAGCACGACGGACTTGCTGGCCACGCTCAAGGAGCTGGAAGCCCGGCGCGTCTCGCTGGTCGCGCTGAACGGCATGGCGTTCGATCTCACCACCCCGCACGGGCGCATGATGGCGACGCTGCTGGCCGGCATCGCCGAGTTCGAGCGCGAACTGACCCAGGAACGCATCCGCTCAGGCGTCGCCGCCGCCAAGGCTCGCGGCAAGCGGCTGGGCCGGCAGCCTGGCCAGCGGCCAAAGTCGGACCGGTTGGCGCCCAAGGTGCTGGCCCTCATAGCCCAGGGGCGCAGCTACCGCTTGGTCGGGCGCGAGGTCGGGCTGAGCAAGAACACAGTGGCGGGGATCGTGAAGCGAAGCCGGGCAGCATGAGCGAAGCGCCCGCAGGTGGCCTCGACGCCCAGATGATCTGCGCGCTGCTGGCGGAAGTGGGCATCCTGGTCGCCCCCGAGGCCGTGCGGATCGAGCCGCGCGACGACCGTTGGGCCGTCCTGTTGCCTGGTGACCAGATGGCTTGGCTTCCGATGAACCCCGCTGGGAGGCGGCGCCTTGCGGCGGAGCGGCGGGTGCTGGACGTGCTGGCCCAGCGCTGCTCGTTCCGGGTTCCGCGCGTGCTGCACGCGGATGCCGCGGGCTGGCAGGTGCGTAGCCTCGTGCCCGGCCTATGCGATCCCTGGGGCCTGTATCGCCGGGTCAGCCGTGACCGGGCATTGTCCCGCGGCATCGGCCGCGCGCTGGGCGGAGTCCTCGCGCAACAACACGCCCGGGTACCGGGGGAGGACCTGGCGGGATGGCTGCCGCGGCGTCCCCCCTGGCCGGAGCCGGAAAGACGGCTGTGGGACAATCTGCCGCATGTCGGGGCGGACGCCCGGCTGCTGCGCGCTATTGCCCGCGTGCTGCGGCGCTACGAGGACCAGGTGGAAGGCGCCGCGTGCGACCACGTGCTCGTGCATGGTGATCTCGGCTTCCACAACGTGGCGCTCGTGCCGGGCACGGACGAGGTGGCGGGCGTGTTCGACTACGACGGAGCCTGCTGGGCCGACCGGCACCAAGATTTCCGCTACCTCGTGTTCCCGGGCGGCGCAGCGGGCGAAGTGCTGGACGGTGCGCTGGAGGTGTACGAGCCGGCGCTAGGGCTGCGGCTCGACCGTGAGCGCATCCGCCTGTGCAACGCGGCGTGCGCGATCGGGTATCTCGCGTTCCGGCGCGGCACGGCTCCGGAGGCTAGATCATGCGGGCGCACCCTGGCCGAAGACCTGGAATGGGTGGAACAGGCGTTGCACGACCTCGGCGAGGTCGCTCAATGATGTTCCCGGTTCACCCCGCCTACCGTGCTATCCTGCCCGTTCCATGGCGTGACCCCTAACCCTGGCGCAGCGCGGTCAGCCGTCTGGCGCGCTCTTCACCGTCAGTATCGACGGAACCCAGATTGGCGGTGTGCAATCGGTGACCGCCAACAGTTTGACCAGCCAGACGCAGACGCTGGACGTGCTGGGGACGTTCGCAGCCGGTCCGCACACGGCGTCAATCAACTATCTCGATGCCTCCAACAGCCTGCTCTTTATCAACAACGCTACCATCGACGGCTCCGCGGTCCCAAGCGGCAGCATCGTGCTCAGCAACACTGGCACTGCCAGTTTCGCCTTCACCACGCCCCCGGGCCATATCTAATAGTCTAACGCTCAATGGCGTTAACCCCATGATAACGACTGCGCCCAGTCAAAAGGAACTTCGCGGGGCGGATTTAAGTCGAAGATAAATACCAGATCGGGCATGGAGGCAGTCGATTGTTCGCGTACCTACATATAGCGAACCCGCATTCATCGGAGCCTGAGATCGGGATCATCGACGGGTTCTGCCCGAGATTACTGCACCCGGTTTGATGAGTCTGGCCCACAGTCGCTCAAAGTGGGCGCATAAAGGCTGCAGCTCGGATTGCAATCGTCGGCGACGTGCCCACGCTCATTGCACGGAAGCGGCGGACCCCCCCCCGCGCTATCCACCACGCACACCGACGTCTCTGCTTGCGGCACGTCAAACCCGACGACCGGCAGCCCTGCGCTACCGCGTCGAGCGGGCTAGATGTTCAGTCCCGGAGTGTGGTTTGACGGGTCGACGTTGAAGCGTTCTGACTGCTTGGTCCAGCTTTGGCAGACGGCTTCGTATGGGGTGAGGCCGCGAATGGCCTTGAGGCGGCGGCCGTAGTTGTAGGCGTCCACGAAGAGCTTGAGGTGTGCCCGGAGCTCGTCGTGGGTGCCATAGTGGTAACGGCGGACGGTGGCTTCCTCGATTGTGCGGTTCATTCGCTCGACCTGACCGTTGGTCCACGGGTGGTAGGGCTTGGTCGTTCGGTGCTCGATGCCGAGCTGGGTGCAGGCGTGGTCGAACGCGTGGACGAGGAAGACCCGTGGCTCGCCACGTGCGGCCCAGTATGCGTCGACCGCGGCTTCTTCCTCGGGTGTGCTGCGGTCCGGCAGGTTGTGGATGAACTGCACGCCGTTGTCGGTCAGCACGGTGTGGATCTTGAACGGCACCGCTTCGGCGACGGCGCGCAGGAAGTCGGCAGCGATCCGTCGGGTGGCCTTCTCGTGCAGCTGCACGAAGGCGAACTTGCTGGTGCGGTCGATGGCGACGAACAGATGCAACTTGCCCTGTTCGGTGCGGACTTCGGCGATGTCGATGTGGACGAAGCCGATCGGGTAGGCCTTGAACCGCTTGCGGGCTGGGGTGGCCTCCGGGTCGGGCAATCGGGAGATGCCGTGGCGCTGCAGGCAGCGATGCAGGCTGGAGCGGGTCAGGCCGGGGATCGTGGCCTGCAAGGCATACAAGCAATCGTCCAAGGGCAGCAGCGTATGCCGCCGAAAGGCGACGATGATGGCCTCCTGCTCGACGGTGAGCACGGAGGAGCTGATCTGCTTGGGTCCCATGCGGGCATCGCCGGTGGTCTCGCGCTTGCGCCACTTCTGGACGGTGGTGGCGCTGATCCCATGCCGACGGGCGAGAGCTCTTACGCTCGCTTCACTCCGCTGTATGGCGCGACGGATTGCCTCTGTCGTTGTGGCGCAGCCGTGGAGAACCTGGCCCATAGCTCATCCCTTATCGCCTGACGGCTCAGTGTTTCACCACACTCCGGGACTGAACATCTAGCTCGGTAGAAGGCGATGTAACGGCTTAGCTACCCTGGATTAAAAAGGGCGCAAGGGCCGGATTAACTCAGAGATCCGACCAAAAACTCTCAAAGCCCTTGGAGTAGATAACAGTCAGCTGTAGACTAACAACATTACAAGCCTAAATAACTCGTCTTGTAAGCAGATCGGTGTATTGCTATCATCTACTTGAGTAACTGGAGTATTTCTAGTTATGAACCAAAATAGAGGTGACATTAATTTGTATAGATACGACACAACAGTTTTGCTCCGATCGCCACTATAAGGAAGGATACAGCGAGATCTATGCGCTGCGATCTCACTTACTCCGTTGCCAGATTTATGTCAAATTTTAGAAATTGAGTCTTTTCGGGCCTACGGACCACGAAGTACTGCGTTTCAACACCCGGGACGACGTGTTCTGTCTTGGTCTGTAGGCTCTCTATCTTGATAGCTGGAGGAGTTGGGCGGGATGGTCCCAACCCACAAGTCAAATCACCAGATGCCATCTTGAGTCAGGCGGGTAGTTATGAGGGCATTGCCGGGTAATTTCCGCTGAACTTCCCAGTTCGGTTGTGCGCCGGGCCTAACGGGCGAACGGTCCGGCAAAATGTTGCGCAGGTGCTGGCACGCTGACCCATTAGCATCGCGAAATATCCGGAAGCCGCGGCGATCGATTGCGAGCGTGCGCGATCGCTGTTGGATCAGCAAGGTGCACCAATACAAGGTTACTCGCCCATCGTCACCTGAATCTGACAGGATTTTACTTGACCCAGTGAGAGACTAAATCTACTTGTAGACTGCGGCCGTATAAAGCTGGTTTCTGTCGGCCCTTTCGTAAGATACTACTGTTTGGATTGCCCATGCGCCACAAAGCTTCAGCGTCTATGCTAATCATAGAAAAGCCATCCTCATCTTGGTGATTTGGCCACTCAATAGTTTGTCTATCTTTAGAGACCCGGAGCGCGGAAAAAGACTTACTATCTGCGAGCAATCCAAGGACGCCACCGAGGTTTATTGCGTTTGAGAGATCTACTAGCGAATAATGTCCGCTTTCCCAAAGGACCTGCAATCGATATGCAGGTCGTGCTCGAATGGACTTTATGCGAAGGACTACAGGAAGTCTCACACTGATATTCCCCCTGGATAGGTGAGTCCACTAGCCCAATTGCGCTTATACAAGATAACTCGCCCTCTTAGTCGATGTCGACTTCCCAACGTTTCACACTCGATGCAGCCAAATCCTACCGGTATAAACTTTTTGAAGGCAGAATACCATAGCATGTGGCTTCAACAGAGAGCAAGATCGAACTTTGTGCTCCGTTGCAAAACGTGGTCGGGGGTGACCGCGAAGTCGGTTGTTGATCGTCGTACCGGCTGTCAGGCCGCTTCGACTTGGAACCGGGTGTCGAGAAACTGGACCACCTCGGTCAGGACAGAGACAGAGGCGCCAAGGCCGAAGGCGCGCTCGACAATGTAAGGTGTAAGCCTCATCGCGAATGTCGCGGGTGACGTTGAAGGGCTAATGCCTGTCACTTGCGGAGCGCGCGCACCACCTCAAAGCCCTTGATCGTGGCGCAGGCCGTCTAGGTGTTTAGTCCGGCAATTGGTTGAGCGCATTGAGCATGAACCGTTGTGGCTCGGTTTGCCAGGCTCTGCAGACAAACTCGTATGGCGTGAAATGCTTTAGCGTCTTATTCCGACGAGTCAAGTCGTAGGCAATTGCGGCCTTGCCTAGCTCCTGGTCCAGCATCTGCGCGCGGACGAGCACGACGCGGTCGAACGGCACGTGCGCGAGTATGACCGCTAAGGTGAGGACCTGCGGGTGGTGGCGCGCGAGCTGGCCCGCAATACCTTACAAAGCAGCACGATCAAGCGGCTCATGGCGGTGCTAGGCATTGACATGGTGGTGGTGTCAGGCGACGGGGTAAGACCCATCCAGCGTGTCGCCTCACGACGGGATGTTACTGGGACTTTTCATGTTGCCTTCGGCCAACACGCCCGTATCAGCGAGGATGTCACCGGGCGCCAAAGCCCCGATGGCAGCGACGCACCCACCAGGATTTTCTGCGCCATCGTCAGACGCCGCACCTTCATGAACCGCTGCACCATGCGCAGGTGCTCCACGTTGAACCGTTCCGGATGCATTTCCCGCCGTCGCTTCAGTGCAGCCACGGCCGTCATCGCGGGCTACGCCTCCAGCCACGTCAGCAATTGGTCGCGAACCGCGTCCAGCATCGACGGTCGCACGGTCGGCTTGACTCGGATGTGGCGGCACCGGTGCATGGGCCGTTGTTCCCTTAGCCTTCCATGCCCCCTTCAGGCTTGCCGTGAACAGCGCCAGATTGAGCAGCGCCGATAATACCGCACGAGCGGCCGCCATGCCGCGCTCTTGGGGGTCCGGTAGCAGCGGAGCCGAAAATGCATTTCAGCCGAGCAAAGAAGCT
>CAXTNN010000262.1:0-5638 GCA_964245545.1 uncultured Acetobacteraceae bacterium
GGCCGAAGCGTGGCGCGTCCTCCATCCGGCCCTCCGGCACCCCCGTGCGCCGCCCCAACGGGCAGGTCAAGGCGCCCGAAGCCGACGCGCCACGCTTCGGCCCGTGCCAGCGGCTGGACTACGAGTTGGAATTGGGCATGTGGATCGGCCTAGGCAACACGCTCGGCGAGCCGGTTCCGATCGGCCGCGCCGCTGACAGCATTGCCGGGTTCTGCCTGCTGAACGACTGGTCAGCACGTGACGTGCAGGCCTGGGAATACCAGCCGCTCGGCCCGTTCCTGGCCAAGAACTTCGGCAGCACGATCTCCCCATGGGTGGTGACGCCCGAGGCGCTGGCGCCGTTCCGCGTGGCGCAGCCGCCGCGGCCGGAGGGCGATCCCGCGCCGCTGCCTTACCTGACGGACGCGGCGGACCAAGCGGGTGGCGCGCTGGCGGTCGCGCTGGAGGTGCTGATCGCGACCGCCGCCATGCGGGAACGCGGGGTGGCGCCGCAACGCGTCTCGCTCAGCGACGCCCGGCACATGTACTGGACGGCGGCGCAGATGGTGGCGCACCACACCAGCGGCGGCTGCGACCTGCGCCCGGGCGACCTGCTCGGCACAGGCACGATTTCCGGCCCCGATCGCGCCAGTTGCGGCAGCATTTTGGAAGCCACGCTGGGCGGCAAGGAACCCCTCAGCCTGCCCACGGGCGAGGAGCGCCGCTTCCTGGAGGACGGCGACGAGGTCGTGATGCGGGCCACCGCACGCCGCGAGGGTTTTGTTCCCATCGGCTTCGGCGTGTGCCGGGCGGTGATCCTTCCCGCCGCACCCTTGCCGCTGATTGACGCCGCCCCCTAGCGACGTCACATGCCGGCCATGAGCATCCCCTTCGTCCAGCCCACCGAGCCCACCGCCGCCGAGGCCATCGCCGCCCTCGGCGACGAACTATCCGTGTTCGACGACTGGATGGACCCCTGCCAGCCGAGTGGATGGACGACGCCCATCGCGTCCCCGGCTGCCAAAGCAAGGTCTGGATGGAAGCCGCCATGCAAGGCCCCACCCTCCAGCTCGCCGGCGCCTCCGACGCCGCCATCGTCTCCGGCCTGGTCGCCATGCTGCTGCGCGTCTACTCCGGCCGCGCCCCCGCCGAGATCATCGCCACCGACCCGGTGTTCCTGCGCGATCTCGGCCTGCTCGAAGCCCTCTCCACCAACCGCGGCAACGGCATCGCCGCCATGGCCCGCGCCATCCGCTCCGCCGCTGAAGCCCAGCTCGCTCCCTAACCCTTATCTCCCAGCCGCCCCCGGTCAGCCGCACGGGCAAACCCGTCCAACATCTGGTTGAACTCATCGGACACAAGTTGCGGAAAATGGTGCGGCGACGCAATCGTCAGGTGCCGCCCGCCGCCAACCTCCGCCACCCGGTCGGCAACCACGCCAAACGCCGGGTTCCAACCCCCGTCAATCACCTGCAACGGGATCCCCGCCCCCCGGATCGCGCCCAGCCATGCGCGCAGCATCGGCGGTGTCGGCAGCCGCAATGCCTTGAGGCCCGCCCCCATCCGCGTGAGCTCGGCCTCGCCCTTGCCGCCGCGGATCCGGTCGGGAATACCGACCACCTTGGCGAAGTTGACCGCGGCCTCCGCCGGCGATGTGGCGCTGGCCCCAGCGTCCATCAGTTGCTTGATGAAGCCTTGCACCACCGGGCTATCCGCCGCCAGCGGCATCATCGCCGGCTCGATCAGCGTCAGTGAGTGGGTGGCATCGGGCCGCAACGCCGCAGCAGCGGCGGCAACGCAGCCGCCGAACGAATGCCCCACCAGATGCGCCCCGGTGCCGAGCAGCTCCGCCACCCACTTGCCATCCTCCTCCGCATCGTCCGGCCGGCCCGGCGACGCGCTGCGGCCATGGCCCGGCCGGTCCGGCACCACAACCTGCCAGCCCAGCGCCGCCAAGGCGGACTGCCGCTCGAAATGCAGATCGCCGCCAACCTCGCTGCCCTGGGCACTGCCGTGCACCATGACAATCACCGGGCCGGATGTGCCCCACCGCGTCACGTGGATCGCTGGTTCGCTCATGTGTTCCTCCTTGGAGCAGCGCGCGCTGCCCGCCCTGGCAAACAGACCTGCACAGCCCAGCGGATTGTTGCCCGTCCTTCAACGCCGACATAGATGAAAAGCTTCACGGGTTGATGCCTCTATTGCATCGGAGTCCCACCATTAGTTGCAGGCCCAAATGCATGCGGCGGCTGCAGTGCGGCTGGCGATGCATCAGGGATGTTGTGTTTACGTCACAGCCAGTGCTGTTCTTGAACGGCATACCAGTTTACCAGCGGCAGCCCAGCGCCAGCCCATTGCCTAAGCACAGCGCTTCATCTCTGGTGTAAGCATCAAACCGGTCGAACAATGACCGTCGGGCTCGCCGCTGGCCGGCCTGGAACCGAGGAAACGCCAATGCTCCGACTGTCGCGGAATTCTACCGCCCTAGCCACGTTGGTGGGTCTGCTGCCGTGCTGCGCCTTCGCGCAAACGGCCGCTGGAGGGCCAAACGCCACCGTAGCCCAAGCGGCCGCTCCCGCCGTCCACCCAGTCTCGCCCAAAACGCAGGAATCGCCCGAGGGCATTGCACCATCCCTCAATCAGAATACCCCCGGGCAGGAATTGCGCCCGGTTGCCACCGCGAACACCACCGTGCCGGTCAACACCGGCCTGTTTCCAGCATTCGGCAACACGCTGCTGAACGATGGCATCGACTTCCATGGCGCCGTTATCGACCACTTCCTCGCCAACACCGATGCCGGCAACACGCCCGGCTATGCCAACAACTTGGGGGTGTTCCGGCCCTCCGTCGATTTCGACTTGTTCAAGATCGCCGGCCTCTACGGCGCGAGCATCCACGCTTCGGTGACGTATTGGTTTTCCAAGAACGACATACCAGAAGCGGTCGCGCAAACCGGCGGCGCCCTGACCGGCTATCAAACCACCCCCATCCTCGAAGCAAGCACGCTGACCCGGCTCACCTACGAACAGAAGCTCCTGGCCGACCGCCTCGACATCGAAGTCGGCCGAGCCAACGTGCACCAATATTTCTTCATTCCGAACTCTATCGACTTCTTCAGCTACGACTCGCCCGTGCTCAACGTGGATGCCGACTTCAACTCCATCCCCTATGGCGTCTACATGGGCAAGGCGACCTTCCACCTCACTCCGCTCTGGTACCTGCAAGGCGGCGCATTCGAGGACGATTACCGTGATGAGGTGTACCAAGGGTGGAAGCTCGGCAACAGCCGCGCCTCCGGAGCGCAGGTGCTGGGCGAGGTCGGCTACCGGAGCGAGTTCACAACGGCAGCCTACCCGGCCAACCTAGAGCTTGGTGTCGAGTGGAACACGCGCAGCGGCTACTCCAACCGGAAGGGCACCGGCGCGACCGCCGTACCAGCACAGCTCGCCACCGACTACACCGGCGGCGGCGTCCTCTTCTTCCAGGGCGCCAAAGTCCTCTACCGGGCTCCCGGTGCCGCCACGCCCTTCGTCCAACCGCAGAACATCCAGCTCTACACCCAGGCCGACATCGCGCTCGACCATCCGCAGCCGTTCAATCTTGATCTCCTGGCGGGGGTAAACTTCACCGGCTTCGTTCCGCACCGCCCCGCCGACGTGTTCGAAATCCAGGGCCGGGCGCTGCAGCTCAGCGCCGACGAAGCAGGCTTCGAGACGCGGGAACACACCCTCATCAACCGCGGCCGCTATGTGCAGCAAGCACAAACCGCCTTCCAGTTCGAGACCGCCTACCAAATCACCATGGGCCCGTACGCATCCATAACCGCGTTCGGCCAATACTACGTCCACCCGGACGACTACGAAGACCCGTTCGTGAACCACATCCCCCATAACGGAGCCGAGGCCGGCTTCATCCTCCGCCTAGCGCTCGGCCCGCTACTGGGAA
This sequence comes from uncultured Acetobacteraceae bacterium, assembly GCA_964245545.1. Lineage (GTDB taxonomy): Bacteria > Pseudomonadota > Alphaproteobacteria > Acetobacterales > Acetobacteraceae > LMUY01. The sequence continues at coordinate 3,926 of CAXTNN010000262.1, forward strand.
CCAGCAACAAGCCATTCTAACGCAACGCTTAGGCCCGCCCTAACCATCGTCTAACGCCGCGCGGAGGGGAGGGGCCGCTCTACGGCTTGCTGGTATCCGCCACCGTCCCACGGCGATCATCAGCCTCCCGCATAAAGGCGGCAACCTCGCGATTGAAGTCGTCCGGATTCATGAACTGGATGAAGTGCGTCGGTGATTGCACCACGATATGCCGGCCATGGGTGAGGCGGGCCATCACGTCGGCCGCAGCGTCGAACGCCGGGCTATAGCCGCCGGTCACGATCAGCACGGGAATGCCGGCTTTCGCCACCGTCGCAATCGCCCGCTGCGTCACCTCCGCCGAAGCGACCCGGCCCTGCAGCAGCGCGCAGCCGCTGCGTGTGGCAAGCGCCTTGTCGGCCTCGAAGCGGGCCGCAACCACGCTGCCCGCAGCCGCCGAGCCCAGCATGGTGATGAAGCCGCGGCCATAATCCCCCGGCGTCTTGGCGCCCATCAGGATCTTGATGCGCTGCACGCCGCCCGCCTTGACCGCCGGGTTGTCCCGCAGCGCCGGGTCCGCGGTGAGAACGCCCGTCAGCGCCGGCTCGACCAGCACCAGCGAACGCACCGCCTCGGGCCGCCGGGCCGCCGCCAGCAACGCCTCGACGCCGCCCCAGGAATGCCCAATCAGGTTGGCGCCGTCCCCCAGCATGTCGGCAATCCAGATCGAATCCCGCTTCATGTCGTCAACGCCGCGGGTAGGGCTCTGCCCAAAGCCGGGGCGATCCACCACCTCCACCCGCCAGCCCTGCTGGCCCCAGGGCTCCTGCTTGCCAAACGTCGCCGGCCCGCCGCCGGCACCCCCCTGAACGCCGCCATGGATGATCAGCACCCGCGGCCCGCTCTCACCCCAGCGCGTCACATGGATCGGCAGCTTGGCTGCCTCCGCGTCCGTCACTTCGAGCGGCACCGGGCACTGCGCGATCAGGGCCGCGGTGTGTTGGGCAACCTCGGCGGGGGACGGCGGCTCAGGCGCCCCCTGGGCAGCGCCAACATCACCCAACGCCAACAAGGCCGCCGCGCCGAGTAGGGCAGACCGTGCCTGCGACATGAATGACCTCATCAGCATCCTGTACGTATGGCGCTCGTCTCACTCGCTGGCAGCCTCGTAGTGCAGCTCGCCGGCAGCCGTCACGCCATGGCCGGTGACGTGGTCCAGCAATGGCCCGCAATCCGGCAGCACATCCCCCCGCCAGGCGACATGCTGGTCCGGACGGATCAGCGTGAACCGGGCCCCGTACAGCGCGCCGAGCCGGGGTGCCGCGGGGGCGATCACCGTCAGCGGAACACCACGCCCCCGCGCTGCGCCGCTCATCGCCGCCCCGTCCGCACCGCCCAGGCAAAGCAGCGTAAAACCGGGCCCGAACTGGTCATACAGCGAGGAGCCATCCGCCAACCAAGCATGCGGGGCAAGACCGCCCGGACAGGCTGAGGGAGCATACTCCTCCACCGTTTCGGCCGGCGGCGGCGAGCCGTCTGCAACAATGATCGGCGAGCCCTCGTAGCGTGCGCCCAGCACCAGGCCGAGCGTGTAGAACTCGCGCGCCTTGCTGGCGCGGATGGCCTCGCCCACGGCCGCGCGGGTGGCGTCCCCCACCGCGCCCGCCTCCTCGAGCGCTGGCCGCACCAGTTGGTTGCCGACCGTGGCATAGTTCACCTCCGCCTCCCGGATGG
>CAXTNN010000263.1:0-3948 GCA_964245545.1 uncultured Acetobacteraceae bacterium
ATCCTCGGCGATGCCGTCTACGGCACGGCGGGCCCGCCCCTGCACCTGCACGCCCGATCGATCCGCGTGCCGCTCGCCAAGGCCAAGCCGCCGGGCGAGGCGCGGGCGCCGGTGCCGCCGCACACGCAGCCGGCATGCTCTCCACCGCCCCGGTGGATCCAGGGTTCGCAACGCCAGTGCCATACACGGTCAACGGGCCATAGAACGGCGCCGTCCGCACCAGGTTGGGCGCCAGGGCTGCAACGTAGTCCGTCGTCTCGTCTGGCAACGGTGCGGCGCCGCTCAAGTATAGGTCCAACTTGCCTTGACTGCCGCGATATGCCGCCAGAAAGCTCGGCGCGCCATACTTGTTGTATAATTCTCGAATATAGGCCGCACCCGCCAGGATGTTGTTGTGCGGCTCAAACGGATCGTCCCCAAGCGGGTGCCGCGAGCGCAGGTCCTGATAGGTCGCTGGCAGCACTTGCATCAGTCCCAGCGCGCCCGTGACTGAAACCATCTTCGGCTCGCCGCCCGATTCCTGCTGCATGATGGCGCGCAGCCATTGCTCCGGCAATTCGTAGCGTGTTGCTGCCTCCTGGACATACGGGCCCCAGGGGTCCCACGCAGGGCCCGGCGGTGCACCATAGGCTTTCGGCTGCGGCGCCTGTGCCGCCACGTCTGCCGCCGGGTCAGTGCCATCGTAAGGAACGGGGCCCTCAAAGGGATTGTTCGAAGCAATCGGCTGGGTACAGCCCGCCGACAACACAGCAGTCAGCAATGCCCAGGATTGGAGTTTGCTTGTCATGACACTGGCCTTGGAAATGTAACTGCCATGATCGAGGGGCATTATGCCGCTCCACTCCCGTTGCTTAGCCCGATGCTAACGAAACTGTCGGTGCCAACACAATCCCTTTCTTGCCGCTTATTGTTGTTACAAAGCAAGTTTCTCCACACCAGCTTCGCTCGCGCAATCTGTCTAAACAACGTAGGTAAGCCGCCGGCCATCAACACAACTCACGGCAGCAATCCAAACTTGTTCTTCCACTCTACACGTCATTGCCGCCCGAGCTGAACGTTGCACTTGGCATTAGATCACTGGCATTCCACATCTCATTGTATGGTAGACAAGTCCGCCAGAATGGTGATCCAATCCGATCCGGTCGGGAGCCTTGCGGCTGCCCCGTCGCAGGAGATCACCGAATGCCTGATACCGCCGTCCCCATCCGCACAACCGCCGGCACGCGCCGCTACACCCGCACCGCGCAGGCGCTGCATTGGGTGGTGGCGCTGCTGATGTTTGCCGCCATTCCGCTGGCTTGGGTCATGGTCAACATGCCCCACGACGCACCGTCGCGGGAGTGGATCTACACGCTGCACAAATCGGCCGGCATCACCGTGTTCGTCCTGGTCGCAGCAAGGCTGGCCTGGCGCGCTATCAACCCCGCCCCGCCGCTGCCGCCAACCATGCCGAAATGGGAGCGCGCCATGGCCTTCGCCTCGCACTGGATGCTGTACCTGATCCTGATCGGCATGCCGGTCAGCGGCTACGTCCTGTCCGCCACCACCTCGGGCAAGCAGGTGCCGTTTCTCGACCTGTTCATGCTGCCGAACCTGCCGAAAAATCAGGCCGCCAGCGACGCAGCACGCTGGGTGCACGCGGCGGTCGGCCAATGGCTGGTCTACGCGCTGATCGCCCTGCACCTCGGCGCCACCGCCTGGCACGTCGCCATCCGCCGCGACGGCGTGCTGGACCGCATGCTCCCCGAGCAGGAGACCTAGCTGCGGCCATCACGGCTTGGGGGGTGGTGGAGCCAAGGGGAGTCGAACCCCTGACCTCCTGAATGCCATTCAGGCGCTCTACCAACTGAGCTATGGCCCCATCCCGAACGGGCGGCGCACCCGGCGGAGGCGGCTCCATACGCCTGCTGCCGCCCGACTTCAACCCGCCCTCGCCTCAACCCGTCAGTCGGCCGCCATCTCGACAGCACCGCGCTCGGCCGTTGCCTTCCCCTCCGCGCCCCACAGCTTGCGGGTAAACTGAAAGCGCGACACCAGGAACTCGCCGGACGTCACCGGCGGGTACAGCGCCGCCTCCTCCGCCACCCCCAATTGGCGCGGATCGACCACCGTGGCGAAGTTCGGATTGCAGAACAGCGGCATGGAGAACCGGTCGGCGTCCTTGGTGTGGATCACGCGGTGCACGGTGGCCTTGAAGCGCGCATTGGTCCACCGCTTCATCAACTCGCCCACATTGATCACGTAGCTCCCAGCGATCGGCGGCACCGCAACCCACTCCCCATCCTTACCCTGCACCTCCAGCCCACCAAGACCGTCCTGCCACAGCACGGTGATGATGCCGTGGTCGGTATGGGCGCCCGAGGCCGTCTCGGTGCCGCCCGCATCCAGCGCCTTCGGATAGGCGAAGTAGTGGTTGATCACCATGTCAGCCACCGGCCGCGAGAAGTGGCGGCTGAAGAAATTCTCCTGTTGACCGAGGTAGAGCGCGAAACCTTCCAGCAGCTTCATGCCGACTTCGAAGCTGCCCTGGTAATAGCGCGACAACGCCGCCTCGAACCCTGGCAGCGCCGGCCACTTGTTGGGGGCGTAAAGCGGCGTGCCAGCCACCACCTCGGGGTCGTCCGGCTGCACGGGAAAGCCTAGGTCGAAACTGTCCCGCGCGAACACCAGCCCGCTTTTGTGCACGGTGTCCCCCAAGCCGCGATAGCCCCGGTTGTTGCGGTCGGACTTCACCTGCAGCCGCACCTCCTCCGGCAAGGCAAAGAACTCCGCCGCCTTGGCGCAGGCCGCCTCCATGGTCTCGACCGGCACGTGGTGGCCCACGGCATAAAAGAACCCAATCTCGTCACAGGCCCGGCCGATGGCGCCCGCCACCGCCGCCCGGCTGGCCGGGTCCGCCCGATACAACCCGCTCACGTCGATCACCGGAATCGAAGACACGCCCAAGGTCGTTCTCCATTGCTTGAGTGAAGCTAATCCGTTCTGCGCCAATCGAGCCGCCGGCCAACCCAGTGCACGGCGGAGTAGATCAAAAACGAGAGAAAGGTCGCCAGAAACGCCACCGCATAGACCTGGTCGCCACGGTAGGTCTGCATTCCCCGGTTGATGATGTAGCCGAGTCCGGTGGAGGAAATCATCCACTCGGCACTGATCGCCACGATTATGGAGCCGCTCGCCGCGATTTCCTGCGCCGTCACGATGTATGGCAGCGCATAGGGCAGCCGCACCGAAAAGAACGTCCGCCCCCAGCCCGCGTTCAGGATCCGCATCCGGTCCAGCACCACCGGATCGGCGGCGCGCAGCCCTTCCAGCGTGTTGACCAGCACCGGAAAGAACCCGGCGAGCGCAACCACCGTCACCTTGGATCCCATGCTGTCGCCAAACGCCAGCATCAGCACCGTCACCAACGCCACATAGGGCATGTTGCGCAGCGTGATCGCCGCCGGCATCAGCATGGCGCGCGTGAACGGGATGGCGTCGAACAGCACCGCCAGTCCCACGCCCGCCAGGTTGGCGAACACCAGCCCCAGGCCCGCCGCCTCCAGGGTGGCGAGCAGGTGCACGGTGATGAAGCCGCGATCCGCGACCAGCGTTGCCAGCACCCGCTCCGGCCGCGGAATAACGAACGCAGGCAGCCCGGAAAACGCGATGGCCGCATACCAAAGCGCCAGGATTGAGGCGACCGGCATCACCACCCGCCAACAGCCCGCCAGCAGCCATCGCCACGCCCCGCCCCGACGCCGCACGGAGGCGGCCCCGGCCGGCACCGGCCGGGCCTCGGTGGGCAGGATCGCGCCATCCATCACGCCGCCGCCCGGCCAAACAGCAGGCCGCGAACATGGGCGGCGGTCGCCAGGAAACGCGGGTCGCGGCGGAACCCGGGGTCGCGCGGCCGCGGGGGCGGCACCCGCCCCCCCCGCCCCCCAAGGCCCCGGGGGGGCGAGCACC